>NZ_JARUBE010000003.1:6000000-6300000 GCF_029626035.1 Micromonospora sp. WMMD980 | reverse complement strand
CGGCCGGAGGTGCTCGCCGAGGCGGTGACCCGGCTGGGCCGACTCCGGGAGGACGGATGAGCGACGGGTACGCCGAGCGGCTGCGCCGGCTCGCCGCCCAGCGCGGCTGCGACACGATGCTCTCCGGCGTACGCCCGGCGACGGCGCGGGAGCAGTTGGCCGCGCTGGACGCGGTGGCCGGCGACGACCTGCCCGACTTCTACGGTGAGGGCGGCGCGGTGGCGGAGCTGGAGGCGCGGGTCGCCGAACTGCTCGGCGCGGAGGCTGCCGCCCTGTTTCCGTCCGGCACGATGGCCCAACAGGTGGCGGTGCGCTACGGCGCGGAGCTGACCGGCCGGCCCGCCGTCGGCCTGCACCCGCTCAGCCACCCGATGCTGCACGAGCGCGACGCGTTCACCCTGCTCACCGGCGTGCGGGCGGTGCGCACCACCACCGCGCCGCGCAACCCGACGGCCGAGGAGGTGACCGCGCTCGACGAGCCGATCGGCACGCTCTGCCTGGAGCTGCCGCTGCGCGACGCCGGCTTCGTGCTGCCGACCTGGGACGAACTGGTCGCGGTCGTCGCGGCGGCGCGGGCCCGGGGCGCGCGGGTGCACTTCGACGGCGCCCGGCTCTGGGAGTCGACCATCCACCTCGGCTACTCGACGGCCGAGATCACGGCGTTGGCCGACAGCACCTATGTCTCGCTCTACAAGTCTCTCGGCGGCCACGCCGGCGCGGTGCTGGCCGGTGACGCGGAGCTGATCCGGTACGCCCGCGCCTGGCGGCACCGGTACGGCGGCACGCTGTTCCAGCAGTGGCCGGTGGCGCTCGCCGCGCTGGCCGGGTTGGAGCGGGAGCTGCCCCGGCTCGGCGGCTACGTGGGGCACGCGAAGGTGGTGGCCGAGGCGCTGGCCACGCTGCCCGGCGCCCGGGTCCACCCGACGCCGCCGCACACCCACCAGTTCCGGGTCTGGCTGCCCTACCCGGCGGCGGTGCTCGACGCCGCCAACGTCGCGCTCGCCGAGGAGGAGCGGACGTGGTTCGTCGGCGGCTGGCGGGACAGCGAGGTGCCGGGGCTGGCGTTGGCCGAGGTGACGATCGCCGGGCCGGCGCTGGAGCTGGACGCCGACGGCGTACGCGAGCTGGCCGCCCGCTTTCTGCGCCGCCTGCCGACGACCTGATCGCCCCGGCCCGCCGGGTGGACCGGCGGGCCCGGGGCGGTGGTCAGGCGACCGGGCTGGCGGTGCGCACGTGCCCGGCGATCCGCTCGGCGACCTCGCGCGCGGTGGCCTCGGTGGCGGCCTCGACCATGACCCGCACCAGCGGCTCGGTGCCGGACGGGCGGAGCAGCACCCGGCCGGCCTCGCCCAGCTCGGCCTCGGCCCGCTCGACCTCGGCGCGCACGGCCGGGGCGGCCGCGCCGACGGTACGGTCGCCGACCGGCACGTTGATCAGCACCTGGGGCAGCCTGGTGACCACGGCGGCCAGCTCGGCCAGGGAGGTGCCGGTGGCGGCCATCCGGGCCATCAGGTGCAGGCCGGTGAGCACGCCGTCGCCGGTGGTGGCGTACGCGGGCAGCACGATGTGCCCGCTCTGCTCGCCGCCCAGGGCCAGCCCGGAGGCGCGCAGCTCCTCCAGCACGTACCGGTCGCCGACCTTGGTCTCGACCAGCCGGATGCCGTGCGCGGACATGGCCAGCCGCAGGCCGAGGTTGCTCATCACGGTGGCGACCAGGGTGTCCTGGGTCAGCTCGCCGGCGTCGCGCATGGCCAGGGCGAGGATCGCCATGACCTGGTCGCCGTCGACCTCCTCGCCGTCGGCGGTGACCGCGACGCACCGGTCGGCGTCGCCGTCGTGGGCGAGGCCGAGGTGCGCGCCGTGCTCGACCACGGCGGCGCGCAGCGCGTCGATGTGGTTGGAGCCGCACTCGTCGTTGATGTTGAGCCCGTCCGGCTCGGCGTGGATGGCGATCACCTCGGCACCGGCCTCCCGGTAGGCCACCGGGGCGACGTCGGCGGCCGCGCCGTTGGCGCAGTCGACCACTACCTTGAGCCCGTCGAGGCGGTGCGGCACGGTGCCGACCAGGTGCTGCACGTAGTGGTCGGCGCCGTCGAGCAGGTCGTTGACCCGACCCACGCCGGCACCGATCGGGCGCTTCCAGGCGGTGGTGGTGTTCGCCTCGACGGCTGCCTCGATCCGCATCTCGATCTCGTCGGGCAGCTTGTGCCCGCCGGCGGCGAAGAGCTTGATGCCGTTGTCGGGCATCGGGTTGTGCGACGCGGAGAGCATCACGCCGAGGTCGGCCTTGATCTCGGCGGTGAGGAACGCCACGGCCGGGGTGGGCAGCACGCCGACCCGGACCACGTTCGCACCGGCGCTGGTCAGGCCGGCGACGACGGCCGCCTCCAGCATCTCGCCGCTGGCCCGGGTGTCCCGGCCCACCACCGCGAGCGGCGGATGGCTCCGGTCCGTCTCGGCCAGTGTGTGGGCCGCGGCCACCGCGACCGCGAGCGCCAACTCCGGGGTGAGATCCGCGTTCGCCCGCCCGCGTACGCCATCCGTGCCGAACAACCGGCCCATACCCGCCAACCTCCGTGGAACTGCCGTTGAGGGAGAGAAACGCGGAACGGCCGGGCCGCCCCCGCAGAAGGGAGGCGGACCCGGCCGTCCGTCAGAAGTACAAGACGCTGTTGGTGATCAGCGCTTCGAGTACTGAGGAGCCTTACGGGCCTTCTTGAGGCCGTACTTCTTGCTCTCCTTGACCCGGGCGTCACGGGTCAGGAAGCCGGCCTTCTTCAGGGCCGGGCGGTCGTCGGGCTCGTTGACGATCAGAGCCCGGGCGATGGCGAGCCGCAGCGCGCCGGCCTGGCCGGTGGTGCCGCCGCCACGCAGGTTGGCGATCACGTCGAAGGCTTCCGGCTTCTCGGCGGTGACCAGCGGGTCCTTGATGAGCTGCTGGTGCACCTTGCTCGGGAAGTAGGCCTCGAGGTCGCGGCCGTTGCAGGTGATCTTGCCGCTGCCCGGGATGATCCGGACCCGGACGATGGCTTCCTTGCGACGGCCCACGGTCTGGATCGGGCGGTCACCGCGGGGCGCGCGCGCGACGGGCGCCGGCGCCTCGGTGGCCTCGGGGGCGACCTCGGTCTCGGTGATGTCGGTCATGCTGCTTCCTTCGCCCGCGCTCACTGCGCGATCTGCTTGATCTCGAACGGCGCCGGCTGCTGCGCGCCGTGCGGGTGCTCGGCACCGGCGTAGACCTTCAGCTTCTTGAGAATCTGACGGCCCAGCTTGTTGTGCGGGAGCATGCCCTTCACGGCCAGCTCGATGGCCCGCTCGGGCCGCTTGGTGAGCAGCTCGTCGTAGCCGACCCGCTTCAGACCACCCGGGTAGCCGGAGTGGCGGTAAGCAACCTTGGTCTGACGCTTGTTGCCGGTCAGCGCGACCTTGCCCGCGTTCACGATGACGACGAAGTCGCCCGTGTCGACGTGCGGCGCGAAAGTCGGCTTGTGCTTGCCACGCAGCAGCGTGGCGGCGTGGGTCGCGAGGCGGCCCAGCACGACGTCAGAGGCGTCGATGACGTGCCACTGACGCTCGATCTCACCCGGCTTCGGGCTGTACGTACGCACAGGTCTACCTTGTCTCGTCGTCGGTCTGGGGTCGCGCGCCGAGGTAACCGGGGCTTCCCAGTCGAACCAGCGCGCACGAACGACCAAGCGTACCTGATGCGGCACGCCTAAGAATGTCGTACAACAGCAGGCAACGATACCCGGCCGCCCGGCGGCAGGTCAAAACGGGGTCACCCCGCGCCCGGCCTGCGCATTCACATGGCGCGGGTCACAGTTCCTGGAGGATCCGCAGCGCCCGGCCGACCCGCTGCATGGTCTCGGTGTCGGCCACGTCCACGCACTCGGTGAACCACTTCTTCATCGGCGAGGAGAGCCGGTCGGGCATCACCACGGAGCCGCCCATGCGGACGGCCAGCGGCGAGTCGCGCAGCAGCGACTCCTCGACCACCTCGGCCACGATCACGATCGGCACCGCGGTGGAGTTGTAGACGTCGGTGCTGATGACCAGCCCGAACCGTTCCCGGGCGCCGGAGATGCGCCAGACCTCTCCCCTACGCAGCACGCGGATGTCCACCGCCGAACAGCGCGTCGTGGACCGTGCCGACCTCCTGGGCGTCGGCCAGGGCGGCGGATTCCAGGTCCAGGCCGGCGCGGCCGACCGCGTCGGCGTGCGCGGTGAAGAGCTCGCGCAGCGCCTTCTCCCGGGCGGCCCGGTCCATCCAGGCGGAGAGGGAGAGCCCTTCCCGCTTGGCGTACCGACGCGCTTCCTCGATCGTCTCGTCGGAGAACGACAGTGTCACCTTGGCGGTCATCCGAGTAGACTACCCAGCGGTATGACCAGTAGTCATCCCTGCTCGCGCCGATCGCGGATCCGGACACCTCGGCTCACCGGGGACGACGACCGCCGAGGACGGCGAAGCGCCACTCCTTGAAGAAGCAGTCGATGTCGACCAGCCCGGCCTCGCCGAGCCAGTGACACTGATCGGCCACCGTGGCCGGGCGGTCGAAGCGCATCCGCGCCCGGGAGGCGGCGATCTCGTCCGCGTCCGAGCCCAACTCGACGATGCGCGCCGTCCACACCTCGTCGTAGCGCCGGTCCAACGCCGGGGTCGGACCGGCCACCTGCTCGGCGTTGACGAACACCCCGTCGGGTGCCAGCACGTCGGCCGCCCGCCGGTAGAGCGCCCGCTTGCCGTCGTCGTCGAGGTGGTGGACGGCCAGCGCGGAGACCACCGCGTCGTAGCGGCCGGCGGGCAGCGGGTCGGCCAGGTCGGCGTGCACCGCGCGGTGCGGCACCCCGCGGGCGGCCAGGTGGCCGGCGGCCACCGCCAGCATGGCCGGCGCGCCGTCGACGAGCGTCATCCGAACGCCCGGGACGGCCGCGGAGAGCAGTAGGGCGAGCAAGCCGGTGCCCGCGCCCAGGTCCAGCACCTCGGGGGTACGCCCGGCGGCCAGCGCCGCCCGGAGCGGCGGTGCGGCCACCTCGACGGCCGTGCCGTAGAACGCGTCGAAGCAGGGCACCAGTCGGCGCCGGGCCTGGTCGTAGCTGCCGGCCACGGCGTCGAACGCGTCCGTCACGCTCATCCTTGCCTCCCGAAATGTGAGACTAATTTCTCACATTCTAGATGCTGCCGTCCGGTCCGTCACGCCGTGCGGTGTGCGGCGCTCTTGACAGGACCGAAACAGGAGGGACCCGGGCCGGAAACCGCCCGGCGGCACGCTTTCCCGACATGACAGACGGTGCACGCGTGGCGACACAACCGGGGGCGCGTCCCCGGCGAGGCGGCCACGCACTGCCCGTACCGCGCGGTGCGGTGCGGCGGCTGCTCCGACGAGTGGCGGGACGTGCGGGAGGCGCGGCGATGAGCCCGGCCGCGACGCGGGACCGGCTCGCGGCCCGCCGGCTGAACCGGCTCGACGCCGACCGTGGCGACGCGGGGCCTGGCGGCCACCCGGGCCTGGTCGAGGTGCGGCTGCGGCAGGAGGAGTGAATGCGGGACGAACTGGCGGGCTTCACCATCGGGGTCACCGCGGACCGGCGGCGGGACGAACTGGCCGCGCTGTTCCAGCGTCGCGGGGCCCGGGTGGTGCTCGCCCCGGCGCTGCGGATCGTGCCGCTGGCCGACGACAGCGACCTGCGCGAAGCCACCCGGGCCTGCCTGGAGCACCCGCCGGACGTGTTGATGGCCAACACCGGGATCGGGATGCGGGGCTGGCTGGAGGCGGCCGAGGGCTGGGGGCTGGGCGACCCGCTGCACGCCGCGCTGGCCCGCTCGTACGTGGTGTCGCGCGGGCCGAAGGCGACCGGGGCGATCCGCGCTGCGGGCCTGCGCGAACACTGGTCGCCCGGCTCGGAGAGCTGCGACGAGGTGGTCGAGCACCTGGTCCGGCGCGGCGTGGCCGGCCAGGTGGTGGCGTTGCAGCTGCACGGCGACCGGCAGCCGGAGTGCACCGAGGCGCTCGTCGCGGCCGGGGCCACCGTGATCGAGGTGCCGGTCTACCGGTGGGCGCCGCCGGCCGACCCGGCGCCGCTGCACCGGCTCATCGACCTGGTCGCCGGGCGACTCGTCGACGCGGTCACGTTCACCTCCGCCCCGGCTGCGGAGGCACTGCTGCGGGCGGCCGGGGACCGGACCGAGACGGTGCTGGCGGCGCTGCGGGGCGACGTGCTGGCCGGATGCGTGGGCACCGTCACCGCCGAGCCGCTGATACGGCGCGGGGTACCGGTGAGCGCGCCGAGCCGGGCCCGGCTCGGCGCGTTGGTCCGGACGATCGTCGAGGAACTGCCCCGCCGCACGGTCTCGGTGAAGGCGGCCGGGCACGTGCTCACCCTGCGCGGTCACGCCGCGGTGGTGGACGGCGAGCTGCGCCAGTTGGCGCCGGCCCCGATGGCCGTGCTGCGGGCACTGGCGGCGGCGCCGGGGAAGGTGCTCTCCCGCACCGCGCTGCTGCGGACGCTGCCGCGCGGTGCGGACGAGCACGCCGTCGAGATGGCGGTGGCCCGGTTGCGGGTGGGCCTGAAGGCACCACGGGTGGTGCAGACCGTGGTGAAGCGCGGCTACCGCCTGCGGGTGGACTGACGTCGGCTCAGCCCTGGCGGGCCGCGCGGTCGCCCCCGCCACCCACCTGGAGGTCGACCAGGGCGAGCAGGAACGCCGACGCGTGGCCCGCCTCGTCGTGCGCGATCTCGGCGAACAGGTCCGCCGCCTCGTCCTCACCCACCGAGGCCGCCTGTCGGGAGAGGGCCGGATACATGGTGCCCGCCTCGTAGACCTCGCCGTCGACCGCGTCGCGGAGGTTGTCGGCGTCGCCGCGGACCAGGCCGGCGAGCGTGGCCGCCTCGCTGAAGTGCTCGCCGAGTTCCTGGCCGGCGGTGTTCTCCCAGAGCTGGGACAGCCGCAGCCGGCCACCGTCGCGCGCGTGCCGGGCGTAGTGCGGGTACCTGGCGCACGCGAACGCCTCGCCCCGCATCGTCGCCTCCAGGTTGGCCTGCGTCGCGCCGGAGCACACCGGCGTCCCGGCGACGATCGGGACCGGCGGGACGGCCTCGCCCGCCGGGACCCGTACCCCCGAGCCCGGGTGGGTGAGCGCGGCTCAGCCCACCGACGCCGGGTAACCGTGCTCGGCCTGGAGCCGGAGCATGGCGTGCTCCACCACGGTCACCAGCACCTGCTTGACCGAGTCCCGCCGCCGGGCGTCGCACATGACCAGCGGCACGTCCGGCGAGATGGCGAGCGCCTCCCGGATCTCCTCCAGCTCGTAGTGCGGCGCGTCGTCGAACCGGTTCAACGCCACCACGTACGGCAGCTTGCGGTTCTCGAAGTAGTCCAGCGGCGCGAACGCGTCGGTGATCCGGCGCGTGTCCACCAGCACCGCCGCGCCCACCGCGCCCCGGATGATCTCGTCCCACATGAACCAGAAGCGGGTCTGGCCGGGCGTGCCGAAGAGATAGAGGATCAGGTCCTCGGCCATGGTGATCCGGCCGAAGTCCATGGCGACCGTGGTGGTCTCCTTGCCCGGCACCTTCGACGGATCGTCGATGCCCACGCCGGCCGCGGTCATCAACGCCTCGGTGGTCAGCGGCTGGATCTCGGAGATCGCCCCGACCAGGGTGGTCTTGCCCACCCCGAAGCCACCCGCGATCACGATCTTCGCGGAGATGATCTCCCGGCCGCGGTTCGCCCCGTCGGGGTCATAGTTCGCGAAGTCCACTTAGCACCCTTCCAAGCAGGTTCATCCGCGCCGCGAAACCCGTCGCGGGAGCGGCACTGTGTAGCGTCAGCAGGCCCTCGGCCACCATGTCGGCGACCAGCACCCGGGTGACGCCCAGCGGCATCCGGGTGTAAGCGGCGATCTCCGCCAGCGACTGTGCCCGGCCTTCACAGACCGAGGAGATGCGGTACTTGTCGTGCCCGGCGAAACGTGCCTCGGCCGACTGGGTGGCCGTGCTCGACAGCACCGCCTCGAGCGCGATGTTCTGCAACGGCTCGGTGCGGCCGCGGGTGACCGCGTACGGTCGCACCAGCGCGCCACGCGGATCACGTCGCGGTTCCATCTCGCGATCACCTCCCCTCATACGGAGCCGGAGCGGCCCCGGATCACCAGGTCAATTCAGCCGGTCAGGATCGGACGGCGTCCCTGGGCAGCGGCACCAGCGCCTGGCCGACCCGCTCCACCAGCAGCGCCATCTCGTAGCCCACCTGGCCGACGTCGCAGCTGCGCGCCGCGAGCACCGCCATCGACGAGCCGTCGCTGATGGACATCAGGAAGAGGTATCCGCTGTCCATCTCGATCACGGTCTGCAAGACCCCGCCGGCGCTGAACATCCGCGCCGCGCCCTCGGTGAGGCTGACCACGCCGGAGGTGATCGCGGCGAGCTGGTCGGCCCGGTCACCGGGCAGGTCCCGGGAGGAGGCGAGGAGCAACCCGTCCGCGGACACCGCCACCACGTGGGCGATGCCCGCCACGCTGTCGGCGAAGTTGGTGAGCAACCAACCCATGTCCTGCATGGCCGCAGGCCTGTTCATCGGTTCGTCTCCTTGGTCGAGGTGCTGTTCAGGTCGGTGCCGGCCGTACGACCCCGCTGGACGCCACGGTGGTAGGCGGAGAGCAGACCCCGGACTTCGTCCGGGGTGCGTCGGCTGCGGTCCCGGCCGCTCTTCGGTTCGATCCCACCGGGCACGAGCTGCGCCTGCGGCACCCGCTTCGGCAGGCCCGAGCGGGTGGTGCCACCGGTGGTGGGCTCCGCCGCCTGGCTGGCCCGGCTCCAGCCGTCGTCGGCCGCCGTCCGCCAGGCCTCCGGGTCGATCGCCGGCGTCGCGGCGGGCTCCGGCGCGGACGCCGGCGCCACCGGGTTCGCCGGGGTCGCGGCGGGCGGCGGCGTCGCGGGCGGCGTGGTCGGTACCGCCGGCGGGCGGTACGCGGGCGGGGTGGTCAGCCCCGACGCCTGGGCGCCCGGCGTACGGGTGGGCAGCGGCGGCCGCGCGGTCGCGGCGGGTTGCGCCGGGGCGGGCGGCGGCTCGTCGAACCGGGGCCGGGTGAAGATGGTGGTCTCGTCCTCTCCGTGCGAGCGGAACCAGACCGCCTCCATCTCCCGGAATATCGGCGCCTCGGCCGGCCGGTCCGGTCGGGCCACCACCGGCGCGGCCGGGGTGGACTCGACCGCCGGCGCGGCGGCGAGCGGCTGGTAGGCCGGCGCGGCGGCCGGCGCGGCCTCACCGCCCGGCGTCCGCTTGGGCAGCGGGTCGAGAGCGGGGTACGCGACCGTCGGCCCACCCGCCGACCAGCCCGCGCCCGACGCGGGCGCGGCGGTCGGCGCCGGCGCCGGCGCGGCGGAGACCGGGGCAGCGGTGACCGGGGCGGCGGCGGGCAGTCCGCCGAGCTGGACGGCCGGCGTGGTGTCCCGTACCTCGGCGGGTGCCTGCCACCGTGCGGGCGGCGGCGTGGTCGTGTTGCGCCACTGGTCGGCCAGGGTGGCGGTGCCGCCCCGGCCGGCGCCCGCCAGCGCGTCCGCCGCGCCGACCTGGCTGAGCGGCGACGGCTCCACGGCCAGCGGCTGGCGCGGCCGGGTCAGCGGAGCCTGACCCCGGTTGGCCGGCAGCACCACTGTGGAGTTGGGCAGCGTCACCTGGGCGACGGTGCCGCCCTCGACGTTGCGGCGCAGCTCCACCCGGATGCCGTAACGGGAGGCGAGCCGACTGACCACGGCCAGACCCATCAGCCGGAAGGCGGCCACGTCGACGGTCGGCGGCGCGGCCAGACGACGGTTGAGCGAGTCGAGCTGGTCGTCGGTGAGGCCGAGGCCCCGGTCCTCGACCTGGATCAGCACGTAGTCCCGGATCCGCCGGCCGTCGGCGACCACCACGGTGGTCGGCGGTGAGAACCGGGTGGCGTTGTCGAGCAGCTCCGCAACCAGGCGGACCACGTCGTTGACGGCGTGCGCGGCGACCGAGATGTCGGTGTCCACGGTGCCGAACTCGATCCGGTTGTAGAGCTCCACCTCGGACTGGGCGGCGCGCAGCACGTCGACCAGGAGCGCGTCGTCGCGGCGCGGCACGGCCGAGTCGGCCCCGGCCAGGACCAGCAGGTTCTCGTCGTTGCGGCGCATCCGGGTGGCCAGGTGGTCCAGTTCGAAGAGCTGCGCGAGCCGCTTCGGGTCCTCCTCGCCGCGCTCGATCGCGTCCAGCTCGCCGATCATGCGGTCGACCAGGCTCTGCGAGCGACGGGCCAGGTTGAGGAACATCGCCGAGACGCTGGTCCGCAGCGCGGCCTGCTCGGCCGCGACCCGGACCGCCTCGCGGTGGACCACGTTGAACGCCACCGCCACCTGGCCGACCTCGTCGCGGTTGCTCAGCTTGATCGGGTCGCGCACCTGCTGGACGATCTCGTCCACGCCGCCGTCGCCGATCGCGTTGACGTTCTGCAGCCGGCTCACCGCGTCCGGCAGGTCGTGGTTGGCCACCGAGAGCGCGCCCTCGCGCAGTCGCCGCAGCGAGTCGTTGAGCGAGCGGGCCAGCACCACGGCGAGCGTCACGGCGACGGCCAGGGTGAGCAGCACGAGCAGGCTCTCCACGAACGCCTGCCGGATCACGTCGGTACGCACCGCGTCGGCGTCGGCGAGCAGCTCGTCCAGGAGCTGGATCTCCGCCCACCGCATCAGGTCGTCGACCGCGCCGACGGCGGCGGACGCGTCGAGCGCGGTCACCAGCGCGGGCTTGCCGACCGACCGGGACAGGTCGCCGGCGACCCGGTCGGCGAGCTGGACGGCGTCGCCGGAGACGGTGCGGTCCACCAGGGCCCGCTGCTCCGGGGTGGCGGCCCGGGAGAAGGCGAGCAGCGCCTCCTGCTGCCCGGTGAGCGTGGCCACGAACGAGGAGAACTGCTCCTCGTCGATCCGGCCGCCGGCGGCGAGCGCGGTGAAGGCGACCGCCTCCTCCTCCGCCACCTCGGCCTTGGCGTGGGCGAACGCGGCCACCGCGCGGCGGGCGTCGGAAAGGCTCTCCGCGCCGGGCTGCTGGGCCAGCGTGTCGCCGTACGAGACCAGGTCGTCGAGGACGATGCCGTAGCGCAGGCTCGCCTCGGCCACCGGCATCTGGGTGCGGTCGAGCACCTCCTGGCGGGTGCCGTTCAGCGTCTCCAGGTGGTCGTCGATCACCTTGAGCCGGTCCCGGACCGAGGTCGGCACGTCGCCGAGCGTGCCGCGCTCCTCCTTGTAGGCCGCGATCCGCTCGTCGGTCCGGCGCACCCGCAGGTTGTAGGCGTCGGGCGTCACCGCCGGGTTGGCCAGGAAGACGGCCGCCGCCATCCGCTCCTTGTGCAACTCCTGGGTGAGCGCCGAGACGTCGACCGAGACCGCGGTCAGCGCGCGGACCTGGTTCGCCTCGTACGCGCCCTGACCCACCGAAATGAGTCGGATAGTTGCCAGTGCAATGACAGCGGCCACCGGAACGACCAGGATGAGGGCGAGCTTGGAGCGGATCCGCGCGTCACGCAGCCGGGGCAGGCGCCGTCGGCGGTTCCGCTGATCGGCGTTGGGGCTCCCGGGCAGGGTCGTAGGTCCGGTGCTCACGACATCGCCTCCGTCGTTTCTTCCACGCGTGACCCGCTGACCCGTGCCTGGTGCAGCGGCCAGCGCCACGCGCGGCACGGCCGCGATTTCATCAGACGAGATCCTATTTGGGAAGCCGCGGTGAGGTAGGAAACGGTCGGTGTCGACGCAAGCCGCGATCCGGTCACCTAATACCTTCTTTTCTCCAACGCCCTGAACTGGGGATGTCACTCCAGAGTGGCCGCACGCATCTGGGCAGTAATTGTCAGTTAACGTATCGTGTCCCCAACATGTGGGATGAGCGTCCCGAAACGGCATCCAGCCGCCGCGCTTGACCACAGGGCCCGGCATTGGCAAGGTTTTGCAGGCTTCGCGCACACCGTACGGCACACCAATCCCGTTTCTCCACTGAGGACGGACAAGCGGCGGTGGTCGGGCGCCGGCCCGCGCCGCACCATGGAGGACTGAGTTGAGCCCCATCCGCTCCGCGCGTATCGCGGCGCTCGCATCGGCCGTGCTGGCCACCACGCTCACCGGCTGCGGGATCGGCGGGGAACCGCAGGACACCAGCCCGATCGTGATCGCCGCCGACCTGGAACTCTCCGGCGCCTCGGCGCCCGTCGGCAAGGTCTACCAACGGGCCCTGGAACTGAAGGTCGACCAGTTGAACGCCTCCGGCGCGCTGGGTGGCCGGAAGATCGATCTGAGGGTCAAGGACAACCGCTCCGACGCCGCCGAGTCGTTGCGCAACATCAATGATTTCGCCGCCGACTCACAGGTCGGCGCCGTCATCATGGGCGGTTGCAACGAATGCGCCGTCGGCGCGGCCCGCACCATCAACGACAAGCGTATTCCGACCATCGCACTCGCTTCCGCGGGCGCGGTCACCGAACCTGTCGACCAGCGCCGGTACGTCTTCAAGCTGGCCCCGAACGCGGTCGACAGCGCGGCGGCGCTCACCACCGAACTCACCCGGCGCGGCATCCGCAAGGTGGCGGTGCTGCACAGCGCCGACGGGTACGGCCAGGAAGGCCTCGCCGCGCTGCGCCGCGAATTCGACAAGACCACGCTGCGGCTGGTCGCCGACGAATCCGTGCGCACCACCGACACCGAGGTGAGCGCGCAGATCGGCGGCCTGATCGAGAAGAAGCCGCAGGCCCTCATCCTGTGGACGCCGCCGGAACAGGCCACGCTCGCCGCCACCACCGCGCGGCAGAACAAGTTCGGCGGGTCGCTGTTCTTCGACGCCGCGGCGGCCGGTGACCTGTTCCTCGGTCCGTCGGCCCGCTCCACCGAGCAGGCCACGCTGATCTTCACCCAGACGATGGTGATCGACGACGTGATCGCCACCACCCCGGCCAAGGCGGCCCGGCGGCAGTGGTTCCAGGACTACACGGCCCGGTGGGGCGGCTACAACGGCTTCTCCTCGTTCGCGGCGGACGCCGTCCAACTCATCACCGACGCCGAACAGCGCGCCGGCGGTGAGCCGGGCGAGGTCGACCGGGACGCGCTGCGTGAGGTTCTGGAGACGTCGCAGCTCGACGGCCTCTCCGGGCCGATCCGGATGACGCCGGACAACCACTCGGGGTTGATGCCGCAGGCTCTGACGACGCTTGTCGCGCGGGGCGGTCGTTGGCGTCTCGCCGGGTAGTCACCGTGGGGGTGTGGGCCCCGGCACAACCGGCTCCGGGCGCTCAGGCTTGATCCCTCCGCCGGTTGCGCCGGGGCCCACACCGTCGTGGTCGGCCGCCGTCCGGCCGTCACTGGTTTGATCTTGGTTGCGACCCGGTCGACCTGTTGTTCTCGGTCGGCGGGGTGGGTCGAGCTGCCTCGGTCGACCTGGGTTCACGGTCGTCGGGGCGGGTTGGCCTGCCTCGGTCGGGGACGGGTTCTCGGGGCCGGGTCAGCGGGCGGAGGTGGTGGCTCGGACCCACGGGAGGGCGAACCGCTCGATCGCGCTCAGGGCCGCGTAGAGCACGATGCTCATCAGCGCCACCAGCAGGATGGCCGCCCAGGCGGTGGCCGTGTCGCCGACGCCGTTGTACTGCAGGATCTGGTAGCCCAGACCGGGCCGGTCCGAGTAGAACTCGCCGATCACCGCACCGATCGCGGCCAGCGGCATGGCCACCTTCAGGCCGACGAAGATCTGCGGCAGCGCGGCCGGCAGGCGTACCTTGCGGAACGACTGCCACCAGGAGGCGTTGAGCGACCGGCCCAGCTCCGCCAGGTCGGCCGGGGTGGTGGTCAGGCCGGTGGCGGTGGAGAGCACGATCGGGAAGAAGCAGAGCAGGAACACCATCGTCAGGATGGGCTTCTGGCCGAAGCCCACGGCCACCACGAGCAGCGGGCCGAAGGCGATCTTCGGAACCGCGTTCACCGCGACCAGCAGCGGCGCGAACATGCGCTCCACCCGACCGGAGGCGGCCAGCGCCACCCCGATCAGCACGCCGACGACCGACGAGAGCAGGAAGCCGGCAAGCGTCATCCAGGTGGTGATCCCCAGCGCGGGCAGCAGCACGTCGGTGGTGCCCGCGAGCGAGCGGGCCACCGCCTGCGGCGGCGGCAACGCGACCGGGTGCACCAGGTGCAGCCCCGATGTGACCAGCCACCAGGCGGCCACCGCGATGACCAGGCCGAGCACCGGCAACCCGACCGCGGCCGGGCGTACGACCCGGACGCGCCGGGCCGGCGCCGTCGGCTCCTCCGGCGCTCCGGGCCGCGCCTCGGTCAACTGCGTCAACGTGTCCTCCTTCTCCGGCCGGTCGCGACGACCGGCACACGAAGGGGTGCGACCCACCGGATGTCCGGCGGGTCGCACCCCCGTGGCCCGAGCCGACCGGTCAGGCCTTCGGCGCCAGGTCGAAGTCGATGATCTGGTCGGGGGTCAGGTTCTGCTTGAGCGCACCCGCGCCCTGCAGCAGCGCGATGCTCTTGGCGACCCGGCCGCTGTCCAGCGTGCCGATGGCGGTGCCGGAGTTGCTCGACCGCACGTACGCGGCCATCAGCTGGAGCTCGGCGGCGGACGCGGCGGGGTTCGCGGCCGGCACGTTCTTCTTCAGGATCTCGCCGGCCTCGTCCGGATGCTCCAGCGAGTACTCCAGGCCCTTGAGCAGCGCGGCGGTGAACTTCTTCACCATCTCCGGCTTCTCCTTGGCGATCTTGCTGGAGGTGATCAGCGCGTTGCCGTAGAGGTCCTGCATGACGTTGCTGTAGGGCAGCACGACCGGCTTCTTCTTGGTCACCACCTCGACGGTGGGTTGACCGACCACGAACTGGCCGATGCCGTCCACCGCACCCGAGCCGAGCATGCCGATCAGGCCCTGGGCCTCACCGTTGACCCAGGTCACCTTGCTGCCGTCGATGCCGGCCAGCCGGGCGTACGTGGGGAAGAGGTTGCGCACGACGGAGGTCGGGGTGTCGGCGAGCTTCTTGCCCTCGAGGTCCTTCGGGGTGGCGATGTTCTTGCCCTCGACCGTGACGATGGCGGCCATGGTGCGCTGCTGGATGGCGGCCACCGCGACGAAGTCCTTGGCCTGGCCGTTGCCGAGCTGCAGGATGCCACCGGTCAGGTCGATCGGGCCGAAGTCGGCCTGACCGCCGGTGACGGTCTGGATCACGGAGCCGGTGCCCTGGCCGGGCTTGATGTCGACGTCGAAGCCGGCCTCCTTGAAGAAGCCCTTGTCCTTCGCCACCCAGGCGTAGGAGTCACGGCCGAAGTTGCCGAACGAGGTGAGGTAGGTCACCTTCTCCAGCGCCGCTCCGCTGCCGCCGCTGCTGCCCTCGGACTTGTCCGAGTCGCTGCTGCAGCCGCCCACGAGGGCGAGGGCGGTCGCCAGCGCCGCGGCGGCGACCGTGCGGGTCAACCTTCTCATCAGTGCACCATGTCCTTTCCGACCAGGAAATCTTCGCCGGTCGGGTCGTGGGTCCGACGGGGTCGGCAGGAGGGTCGGCCGACTGGACCGTCGCGAGGGGACTCTTCGCGCGCAACAGACTACGAGAAGGCTGATGACGCGCCGCAACCGTCCGGGTTGCGGAAAGGAAACGAAGTGGGGTGACGGAAAGCGGACTGACGTCCACCCCGGACGGTGCTATAAGCACCGGCCCGTTACGCTAGCCCGGCTCGCGTTCGCGACGATGTGGGAAGGGAGCCGGCGGGAGATGATCCGACTGTCCGGGGTGTCCCGCACCTTCGACGGCCGCTCGGGGCGGGTGGAGGCGCTGCGCGGCATCGACCTCGACGTCGCCGAGGGTGAGTTCGTCGCCGTCCTCGGCCGATCCGGCTGCGGCAAGTCCACACTGCTCCGCATGATCGCCGGCCTGCTGCCGGTCACCGCCGGCGAGATCACCGTCGCCGGCACGCCGATCACGAAGCCCCGTCAGGACGTCGCCATGCTGTTCCAGCGCCCGGCGCTGCTGCCCTGGCGCTCGGTGCTCGACAACGTCCTGCTCCCGGTGGAGATCTTCGGCTGGCGCCGGGCGAGGCACCGCGACCGCGCCCGCGAGCTGCTGGAGATGGCCGGGCTGGGCGGGTTCGAGAAGCGCCTCCCGCACGAGCTGTCCGGCGGCATGCAGCAGCGCGTCTCGCTGTGCCGCTCACTGATCGGCTCGCCCCGGGTGATGCTGATGGACGAGCCGTTCTCCGCGCTCGACGCGCTCACCCGGGAGGAACTCTCCGGCGAGCTGCAGCGGGTGCACATGGACACGAAGGCGACCATCGTCTTCGTCACCCACTCGATCGACGAGGCGGTGCTGCTGGCCGACCGGGTCGTCGTGCTCAGCCCACGCCCCGGCCGGATCCGTCAGGTGGTCGAGGTGGCCGTCCCCCGGCCCCGCACCCTGGGCCGGCACGCGCACCTGGCCGACGTCGCCCGGATCAGCGCCGAGCTGCACGAACTGCTGATGGAGCGGGACGCCCCGGGCGTACCCGCGGCGGGAGGACGGTGAGCATGCGGGTCTCGGTCTTCACCGAACCCCACCGCGGCGCGGACTACGAGGATCAACTCCGGTTCGCCCGGCTGGTCGAGGAGAGCGGCTTCGAGGGCTTCTTCCGCGCCGACCACTACCGGTCGATGGGGGACGAGCCGGCGCTGCCCGGGCCCACCGACGCCTGGCTGACGCTCGCCGCGCTGGCCCGGGAGACGTCCCGGATCCGGCTCGGCACGCTGGTCACCTCCGCCACCTTCCGGATGCCCGGGCCGCTGGCCGTCATGGTCGCCCAGGTCGACCGGATGAGCGGCGGCCGGGTGGAGCTGGGTATCGGCGCCGGCTGGTTCGAGCGCGAACACACCGCGTACGGCATCCCGTTCCCGCCGGTCAGCGAGCGGTTCGACCGGTTGGCCGAGCAACTGGAGATCGTCACCGGGCTGTGGCGCACGCCGGACGGTGAGACCTACAGCTACCGCGGCGAGCACTACCGGCTGGTCGACGCGCCCGCACTGCCCAAGCCGGTGCAGCAGCCCGGCCCGCCGGTGATCGTCGGCGGCAAGGGCCCCAAGCGCACGCCCGAACTGGCCGCCCGGTACGCCGACGAGTTCAACATGCCGTTCAAGAACGTCGCCGAGACGGCCGCCGCGTACGAGCGGGTCCGCGAGGCGTGCTACCGCACCGGGCGGGACGCGTCCGGGCGGGCGCCGCTGACCCTCTCCGCCGGGATCGTGGTGGCGATCGGGCGCACCGACGCCGAGGCCCGGCGGCGGGCCGCGCCGCTGCACGTCACCAGCGCGCTCCCGCCGGAGGACCCGGTGGTCGGCTCCCCGGCCCAGCTCGTCGACCGGCTCGGCGACTTCGCCGCGATCGGGACCACCCGGGTGCACCTGCGACTGATCGACTTCGACGACCTCGACCACGTGGAGCTCATCGCCTCCGAGGTGCTCCCCCAACTGGACGGAGCGCGATGAGCGACCTCTCCACCGACCTCGAACTCGGCCCGGTGGGCCAGGAGATCGTCTACGAGAACGACCGGGTCCGCGTCTGGCACATCCGGCTGGAGCCGGGCGAGCGGCAGCCGCTGCACCGGCACGACCACCCCTACCTGGTCGTGGCGATCGAGGGCGCGAAGAACGTGGTGCAGACCGTCGACGGCACCACGATCGACGCCGACGAGCCCACCGGCGGGGTGGTCTACCGCGATCCGGGTGCGGTGCACATGCTCACGAACGTCGGCGACACCACCTACCTCGCCCGTCTGGTCGAGCTGAAGTAGCCACGCCGGCGCGGATCGCCGCGCCGCGCGGTGGCAAGGTGGCGCAGCACCCCACCGGGCCGTAACGTGCCCGACATGGCCTTTCGGACGTGGGGCAGGCTGCTGCTCACGGCGCTCGGGGTGAGTGTGCTGGCCGGTGCCGGCCAGCTCGGCATCGCGTACGGCTTCGGAGTCGTCCGCCTCGACGGCGCGTTCGTCGACG
Source organism: Micromonospora sp. WMMD980 (assembly GCF_029626035.1). NCBI lineage: Bacteria > Bacillati > Actinomycetota > Actinomycetes > Micromonosporales > Micromonosporaceae > Micromonospora > Micromonospora sp. WMMD980. Next base: position 6,282,001 of record NZ_JARUBE010000003.1, on the reverse strand, counting down.
GCTCGGTCAACAGGTGGCCCGCCCAACTCGTCTGGGTCGCCTGGTTCGCCGCGGTCGCCGCCGTCGCCGGGGCCGTCCTCACCGAGCGCCTCGCGCGCCGCGACGAGCGTCCCGGCGGCACCGCCGAACTGCTCTCCATCGCCGGCGTCAGCGCGCTGGGCGCGATAGTGGTCGCCCCGCTCTGCATGCAACCGGCCCGCGCCGCCGAGCTGGGCGGCTCCGTCGACCCGGTGTGGGCGGCGGGCATCTGCGCCGTCCTCGGCGCGGTGGTGGGCGCCGGCGCGGCGATCGCCGTGCTGCTCAAGCCACCGTTCGGCTGGGCTGTCGCGTGCACCGCCGGGATCGTCTGGCTGCTCGCCCTGCTCTCCGTGGCGCCCGCGGTCGTCTCCAACCGGCCGCTGGCCACCGTGCGGCTCGGCGTCCTCGAGCCGTCCTGGCTCGACACCGCTACGGCGCAACGCCTGGCCATGCTGCTGCTCCCCACGCTGGCGCTGCTCGCGGGCGGGGCGCTCGGCGTGCTGGCCCGTCGGGCCGGGCACCCGCCGCTCGTCGGCGGGGCGGCCGGGGCGGCCGGGCCGGTGCTGGTGGCCTTCGCCTACCTGACGGCGGGCCCGGGCACGGCGGCCGACCGCTACCAGGTGGCGCCCTACTACGGCGCGTTGATCGCGATCGTCGCCGGTGCGCTCGGCTCGACCGCCACCACCGTGCTTCCCCGGCCGGTGGCCGACACCGACGCGGTCGACCCCACCGACATCCTCGCGCCGCTGCCGGTCGACGCGGCACTGCCGGTCGACGGGGCACTGCCGGTCGACGGGGCACTGCCGGTCGACGGGGCACTGCCGGTCGACGGGGCACTGTCGTCCGGCGCGACCGCACCGGCGACGACGGCACCGACCCCGGCCGGCGGCCCGGCCCCCGCGCACTGGGACTGGCCGGAGACCGGCGGGGCGGCCACCGCGCCGTCCGCCGCCCGGCACGTCGCTCCGGCGGCGCCCGGCTCGCCCGCGCGCCCGGCCGGGACACGTGACAGCGAGGCCCCGGTCCACGGCTCGCCGATGCCCGGCCTGCTGCCGCCGGGCCGCCGCACCTCGGCCATCGACGTCCTCGCCGCCGGCCGCCCCGAGCCGCAGCCGACCGCCGGCGCGGACACGGCCGCCTCCGACACGCCCGAGCCGGGGGTCGCCGCCTCCGCGTCCGCGCCGGCCGGCGCCGCGCCGGCGAGCGACATCGCCCGACCACCGACCGGCGACACCTCCGCGTCGGCGGGTGGCGTCTCCGGACGGCCCGAGACCCGGGCGGCGGAAGGGCCGGCGACCGACAGCGGGCCGGCCGACGCCTCGCTCACCGCCGCGACCTCGCCGGAGGCTCCGGCCCCCCGGACGCGGCGGAGCCGTACCGCCGCCCGCGCCACGACCCCCGCCGACGACCGGACGCCCGCCGACGGTGCCACCCCGGCGGTCGGACCGGGGCCGGCCGACGACGCCACGGCGCCGGCCACGGCGGGACCGGCGTCGAGCGACGGCGCCGCCCCGGTGCCCGCCGGAGGCGGCGGCACCAGGCGGCGGGGCACGACGACCTCCGCCACCGGCCGTCTTTCCCAGGCGGGCGACTCGGCCGTCGCCGGTCGGGCACCCGGGGACGAGGGTGCGGGCGACGCCTCCGTTCCCGGCACCGCGACGGCGGATGCCGCGACCGCCGACCCGGCCGGAACGAGCCGGACCGTCCGGCCCCGGCGCACCCGCGCGCCGCGCGCCACCCGGACCGACGCCGGCCCGACGCCCGCGCCCCGCGGCGACGCCGCTCCGATCCCCACCGAGGCCGACCCGACGCCGAACGGCGCGGCCGCCCCCTCCGTCCCGGTGACCCACGGGCCGACGCCGGATCCCGCGTCGCCGGCCGCTACCGACACGTCCGCCCCGGTGACCGGTGGCGCCGACGAGGCGGCCGGGCCCCGGGCAGGTGGTCGGCGGAGCTTCTTCTTCGACCCGGAGCCGACCGACCGGCCCGCCACGTCGCCCCGACCCCGGTTCCCCATCTTCGAGGACGTGACCGAGCGGCCGGGCGACGTCCGGCCGGCCTGGCCGATCACCCCGGCGGCGGGCCCGTCGGCCCGGCCGCTCGACACCGTCGGGTCCGGCACCCCGGCCGCCGGTCGGGACCGCGACGACACCACCACCCGCGCCGAGTCGACACCCCGTCCCCGGCACCAGGGCCTGCCCGAGCCGGGCCGGAGCACCGGGTGGGACGCGCTGGCCACGAACGCCCGCCCGGCCGGTCGGCCGGCGGTTGGGGAAGCCCGGGCCACCGGGGCGGACCCGGGCGCGACCGTGCCGGCCCAGGCCGGCACCACGGCCACCGGCGCCGACGACGCCCGGGGCCGGCACGCCGGGGCGGACGACGCCGAGGCCACCGGCGGGAAGTCGAAGTCCCGGCGCGGGCTGTTCCGGCGCAACCGGGGCAAGGGTGAGCCGGACCAGGCCGACGAGGCGGCCGAGCCGACCACCAGCGGAGACGACGAGTACGTCGACTGGGTCGCCGGTCTCGCGTCGGACGACAACGCCGACGACGCCCGTTCCCTGCGGACCGGCCGGCACCACCGCGACTGACGTGGCGGGGGCCGGACGCGTCGACGGCCCGGCCCCCGAACGGTTCAGGCCAGCGGCAGGTAGACCCGGGAACCGGCGGCGACGAACTCCTCGGACTTGCCGCGCATGCCCCGCGCCGCGTAGTCCTTCAACTCCTGGGTGATCTTCATGGAGCAGAACTTCGGCCCGCACATCGAGCAGAAGTGCGCCGTCTTCGCCGGCTCGGCCGGCAGCGTCGCGTCGTGGTACGCCCGCGCCGTCTCCGGATCCAACGCCAGGTTGAACTGATCCTCCCAGCGGAACTCGAACCGGGCCTTCGACAGCGCGTCGTCCCAGGCCTGCGCGCCGGGGTGTCCCTTGGCCAGGTCGGCCGCGTGCGCGGCGATCTTGTAGGCGATCACGCCCGCCTTCACGTCGTCCCGGTCCGGCAGCCCGAGGTGCTCCTTCGGCGTGACGTAGCAGAGCATCGCGGTGCCGAACATGCCGATCATCGCGGCCCCGATCGCGGAGGTGATGTGGTCGTACGCGGGCGCGATGTCGGTGGTCAGCGGGCCGAGCGTGTAGAACGGCGCCTCGTGACACCACTCCTGCTGGAGGTCCACGTTCTCCTTGATCTTGTGCAACGGCACGTGCCCCGGTCCCTCGATCATCACCTGGACGTCGTGCTCCCAGGCCACCGTGGTCAGCTCGCCCAACGTCCGCAACTCGGCGAACTGGGCCTCGTCGTTGGCGTCCGCGATCGACCCGGGGCGCAGCCCGTCACCGAGCGAGAACGTCACGTCGTAGCGGGCGAGGATCTCGCACAACTCGGCGAAGTGCGTGTAGAGGAAGTTCTCCTCGTGGTGCGCCAGGCACCAGGCCGCCATGATCGAACCGCCCCGGGAGACGATCCCGGTCACCCGGTCCACCGCCAGCGGCACGTACGGCAGCAGCACTCCGGCATGCACCGTCATGTAGTCGACGCCCTGCTCGGCCTGCTCGATCACCGTCTCGCGGAACACCTCCCAGCTCAACTTCACCGGGTCGCCACCGACCTTCTCCAGGGCCTGGTAGATCGGCACGGTCCCGATCGGCACCGGCGCGTTGCGCACGATCGCCTCGCGGGTCTCGTGGATCCGCTTCCCGGTGGACAGGTCCATCACGGTGTCCGCGCCCCACCGGGTGGCCCAGGTCAACTTCTCCACCTCGTCGGCCACCGACGACGTCACCGCCGAGGTGCCGATGTTGGCGTTGACCTTGACCAGGAACGCCCTACCGATGATCGCCGGTTCGCACTCCGGGTGGTTGACGTTGAGCGGCAGCACCGCCCGGCCGGCGGCGATCTCGTCCCGGACGAACTCCGGCGCCACCCCCTCCCGGATCGCCACGAACTCCATCTCCGGGGTGACGGTCCCGGCCCGCGCGTAGGCGAGCTGGGTGGGACGGGTCCCCGCCAGCGGCGTGCCGGCGCCCCGGACCGGCGCGACGTCGCCCCGCTCGGCGATCCACGGCCCGCGCAGCGCGGGCAGCCCCACCTCCGGGTCGGAGCCGGGGCCGGAGGTGTCGTAGAGCCGCACCGGGGGGTTGTCCCCGGCCAGCGTCACCTCGGCGAACGGCACCCGGACGTCCGGCCGGGTCCCCTCCACGTACACCTTGCGCCGTGCCTGCATGACAGCCTCCCTGTCGCTCAAGCGGACCAGCCGAAGTGGTCCAGCGGGCCGTGCCCCGCGCCCAACGCCCAGCTCCGCGCGCCGGTCAGCGCGCGGGTCACGTACTCCTTGGCGGCGGCCACCGCGACCGGCGCCGAGTCGCCGGCGGCCAGCCGGACCGCGACGGCCGCCGCGAACGAGCAGCCGGTGCCGTGGTTGTGCCGGGTGCCCACCCGGGGCGCGCGCAGCAGCCGGGTCGTCCCGCCGCCGGCGAGCACGTCCACCGACTCGCCCGCCGCGTCCACGTCGCCACCGGTGACCACCACGAACGCCGGTCCCCGCGCGGCCAGCGCCTCGGCCGCCGCGACCATCTCCTCGACCGTGCCCACCGGGCCTCCGGTGAGGGCCGCCGCCTCCGCGCGGTTCGGCGTCGTCACCTCGGCGTACGGGAGCAGCCGTTCGACCGCCTCCACCACGCCGAGCCGGTGCCCGCTGGTGGCGACCAGCACCGGGTCGACGACCAGGTGCGGCAGCCGGCCGGCCCGGGCCACCTCGGCCACCGCGTCGGCGACCGCCGGGGTGCCGAGCATCCCGGTCTTCACCGCCCGGACGGTGAAGTCGCCGAGCACGCTGTCGAGCTGGTCGCGCACGGTCTGCGGCGGCAACGGCAGGACCGCGTCCACGCCCCTGGTGTTCTGCGCGGTGACGGCCGTGAGCACGCTGGTCCCGTACGCCCCGAGCGCCGCGAACGTCTTGAGGTCGGCCTGGATGCCGGCACCGCCGCCGGAGTCGGAGCCGGCGATGGTGAGGATGGTCGTCGGCGTCACTGTCTTCCCTCTTCAGATGCGATGGACGCCTCCTGAGAGGCTCTGCCAAGCGTGGTGGCGGTGTCGGTCGGGTTCTCGGCCCGCATGAGCGCGCCGAGGACGGCGACGCCTGTCGCGCCGGCACGGACGCACGCCGTGACCTGGGCCGGGGTCTCGATGCCGCCGAGGGCGAGCACCGGGACCGGGCTGACCGCGATCAGCTCGCGCAACCCGTCCGGGCCCAGCGGCGGGCCGTGGCCGGGTTTGGTGCGGGTGAGGTGGACCGGTGAGAGGGTGGCGTAGTCCTCGGTGGTGAGTCGGGCCAGTTCGGCGACGTCGTGGCAGGAGCGGCCGACCAGCCCGAGGCGCGGCGGCGGGTACGGGCCGGCGGCGGGCAGGTGCACGGCGTCCCCGTCGAGCGGGTCGGGCCCGGCCACGATCAGCGCGCCGTCGACGTCGGCGAGCACCGCGCGCAGCGCGACGGCGAGGGCGAGGCGTTCGGGGCGGGGCAGGTCCTTCTCCCGCAGCACCACCCACCGCACTCCCCCGGCCACCGCCGCCGCGACGACCGTCACCAGCGCTCGCCGAGCCACCCGCCGATCCGTCAGCAGCACCAACCCGCTCGGGCGGGTACCAGGACCGCCGGATGTCGGCGAGCGCTCGCCGGGGCCGGTGGCGGCGGGGACGGTCACAGGTCCGGTCGACCGTCGTCGGGAGTGGACGGCAGCGCGTGGTCGCGGCGGGGGATGCGACCCGCGCCGTACGCCAGGTGGCCGGCCTCGACCGCGTGCCGCATCGCGGTGGCCATCGCCACCGGGTCGGCGGCCCGGGTGACGGCGCTGGCCAGCAGCACCGCGTCGCAGCCCAGCTCCATGGCGAGCGCGGCGTCGGAGGCGGTGCCGACGCCCGCGTCCAGGATCACCGGCACGTCCACCGCCTGCCGGACCAGCCGGATGTGGTGCGGGTTGCCGATGCCCAGGCCGGACCCGATCGGCGAACCGGCCGGCATCACCGCCGCGCACCCCACGTCGGCCAGCCGGCGCGCGAGCACCGGATCGTCCGAGGTGTACGGCAGCACGGTGAACCCGTCGGCCACCAGGTCCTCGGCGGCGCGGAGCAGCTCCACCCCGTCGGGCAGCAGCGTGCGATCGTCGCCGATCACCTCCAGCTTCACCCAGTCGGTGTCGAACGCCTCCCGGGCCAGGTGCGCCGTCTTCACCGCCTCCACCGCGGTCCGGCAGCCCGCGGTGTTCGGCAGCAGCCGCACCCCGCAGTGCTCCAGCAGGTCGAGCAGCCCGCCCGTACCGCCCGGTGTGGTGTCCACCCGGCGCAGCGCGAGCGTCACCAGCTCGGTGCCGGAGGCGCGGATCGCCGCCTCCAGCACGTGCAGGTTTGCCGCGCCACCGGTGCCCAGGACCAGCCGGGAACCGAACCCGACTCCGCCGATCTCCAGGGACATCCCGCTCACCCGCCCTGCGCGGCGCTGAGCACCTCGACCCGGTCGCCGTCGCGCAACACGCTCGCCGACCAGCCGCCGCGCGGCACCACCTCGCCGTTGACCGCGACCGCCAGGCCACGCTGCTGCCCGGTGACCGCGCGGACCACCTCGGCCACCGTGACGCCGTCGGGCAAGGTCCGTCCCGTGCCGTTGACGATCAGTTCCACAGGCGCTCCTTCGCGAACCGCTCCGGGGTGAAGGGGGCGAGCGCCGGATCCGGCTCGCCGGTGACGATCAGCTCGGTGACCAGGTCGGCGGTGACCGGGGTGAGCACGATGCCGTGCCGGTGGTGCCCGGTGGCGGCGAGCACGCCGGGCCGGCCGGGCAGCGCCCCGATCACCGGCGCGTTGTCGGGGGTCCCCGGGCGCAGCCCGGCGACCGCCTCCACCAGCTCGTACTCGGTCAGCTCCGGGACCAGCTCGACGGCGGCGCGCAGCAGCCGCAGCACGCCGCCGGCGGTGACCTCGGTGTCCACCCGTTCCTCGACGGTCGCGCCGACCACCACCTCGCCGCTGTCCCGGGGCACCAGGTAGACCGGCTCGCCGTCGGCGTACCCCCGGATCACGTGCCGGAAGCCCGGCGGGCCGCCACCGGGCGCGCGGAGCCGGAGCACCTGCCCCTTCACCGGCCGCACCGGCAGCCCGGTCAGCGCAGCCGCGCCGCAGCCGGCCGCGACCACGGTGACCCGGGCGTCCACCTCGGACAGCGCGCCGACCCGTGCCGGCCGGAACACCACACCGGCCCGCTCGGCCGCGACGCGCAGCGCGGCGACCAGCCGGCGCGGGTCGACCTGGTGGTCGCCGGGCGCGACCGCGCCGCCGCGCACCCGGGTGGCGAGCGCCGGCTCGCGGTCGCGCAGCGCCGACGGGCGCAGCGGCGTGATCGGCAACCCCAACCCCTGCTGGTACGCCCACAGCCGCCCCGCCTCGGCCAGGTCGTCGGCGGTGAGCCCGACCACGAGCGTGCCCTCGGTGCGGTGGCCCAGGTCGACGCCGCTCGCCGCGACGAGTTCGGCGGCGAAGCCGGGCCAGCGGGCCGCCGACTCGACGAGCAGCGCGGTCAGCTCGCGCTCCCCGAAGTACGCCTCGGCGACCGGGGCGAGCATGCCGGCGGCGACGCGCGACGCGCCCGAACCAGGGCGGTCGTCGTGGACCACCACCCGCAGCCCGCGCTGCGCGCACCGCCACGCGATCGCCAACCCCACCGGCCCCGCCCCCACCACCCCCACCTCGGTAAGGAGGGGCCCCCGGTTAACGCTTTCGGTAGAGGAGGGGGCCCCGCTTAACACGTCAGCGCCCCGAGCAGCTCGGCGGTGGCCTGCGCGGGGTCGGCCGCCGAGCTGAGCGCGCCGACCACTGCCACCCCGTACGCCCCGGCCGCCCGCAACGCCGGCACCGACGCGGCGGTCACGCCGCCGATGGCGATCACCGGCACGGTCACCGCCGCCGCGACGGCGCGTACCCCGTCCGGGCCGATCGGCGCGGGCAGGCCCGGCTTCGTCGTGGTGGCGTGGCACGGGCCCACGCCCAGGTAGCTGGCCCCGGCGGCCACCGCGGCCCGGGCCGTGTCCGGCTCCCGGGCGGTCGCGCCCAACACCGCGTCGACGCCGAGCACGTGCCGGGCGGCGGCCACCGGCAGGTCGTCGGCCCCGACGTGGCCACCCGCCGCGCCCACCGCGAGCGCCACGTGCAGCCGGTCGTTGACGAGGCACCGCGCCCCGTACGGCCGGCACGCCTCGACCACCCGCCGGGCCAGCTCGTACGCCTCCCGGTCGGTGGCGTCGTCCGCCACCCGCACCTGCACGACGAGTTCGGCGCCCGCCACCGGCAGGGCGGCACCCAGCACGCCGAGCGGATCCCGCCCCGGCCGGGTGTCGGTGATGAGATGCAGTCGTCCCAGGGACGGCACGGCAACGCTCCTCCCTGCGCCGGCATTATCCGGATCAGGTTCGACGGTCGGGGGCTGTCAGCCCCCCTCTCAGCCCGGTCCGCACCGGGCTCCCGTGGGTCACTTGCGGCCTACCGTACGACGGTCCCCGGCCGGACGGAAGACCGGGTGACGTTTTTCCCAGGACCACACCACGTGACGAGTCAGGCCAGCGGGTGTCAGTCGGGCCAGGACACACTGCCCGGATGTCGACCCGAGCCCGCGTTCCGCGCGACCTGTCCGCGTGGCCGTTCCGAGCCAGCCGGGCGGTTGCCGAGGGACGCATCACGCGGCGGATGCTGCGCGGCCCGACGTGGGTGCGCCTGCTGCCGGACGTGTACGTGCACCGGGATGCCCACCGCGCCGACGACCACCGGATGTGGTGCGAGGCGGTCGCGTTGCGGCTGCCGGCAGGCGCGGTCGTGGCCGGCCGAAGCGCCGCCTGGCTGTTCGGTGTCGACCTGATCACCCGGAACCATCCGGTGACCGTGCTCCTGCCGACGACCGCCCGGCTGCGCCCACATCCCCGGCTGTCGATCGTGCGGTCACCGTTGCCCGATGAGGATCACACCCGGTTCGCCGGGCTACCGGTCACCACCACGCTGCGCACCGCATTCGACCTCGGCCGGCAGGGTCCTCGCGTGGAGGCGCTGGTCGCCGTGAACGCGCTGCTGCGTCGCCGGGTGATGAAGCTGCCCGCCCTCCGTGACTACGCCGCGGCACGCCCGGGCTGGCCGGGCTCGTCACTGCTGCGCGAGGTGTTGACGCTGGCCGAGCCGCTGAGCGAGTCCCCGATGGAGACCCGCCTGCGGCTGCTCCTCCTCGACGCCGGCCTCGGCGCGCTCGTCGCGCAGCACGAGGTGCGCCACGGTGGGCGTTTCGTGGCCCGGGTCGACCTGGCCTGGCCGGCGCTGCGCATCGCGGTCGAGTACGACGGCGACCACCATCGGGAACGCGCTCAGTTCCGGCGGGACGTGGCTCGCCTGAACGCGCTCCGTGCCGCCGGCTGGATCGTGCTCCGCTTCACCGCCGACGACGTGCTGCGCCGCCCCGAGGCCACGGTCGCCCTGGTCCGCCAAGCCCTCGCGGAACGCCGCACCATCCGGTCCCGCTGACCTGGGGCCGCCCGAGGCAGGGAGCCGCGTCGCGCAGGTTGTGACGGTGCTGGGTCCGAGCACGCCGAGGCACATCACACATGCCGCGCTCAATACCGAGTTGTCTCGTGGCATGGCCAGGATCCGCCCCGGAGAGCTACGCCCACGAGTGGAGCGTCGTGGACGTCAAACCTGCCCGGAGACGTCCATGCCGTTCCACTCACCGAGTTGCGCGGCGCAGCGCGGCGCGGCGGGGCGGGGCGGGGCGTCAGAGGAGGGCGTCCAGGGCGTCCTGGTCGTCGTCGGTGGGCTGCCAGGTGCCCGCCTCGGCGTTGGCGCGCACCTGCTCGGGCGTGGTGGCGCCGGCGATCACCGAGGTCACCGCGGGTCGGGCGGCCAGTCCACCGATGGCCACCTGGAGCAGGCTCACCCCGCGCTCGGCCGCGTACGTCTCGATCGCCTCGATGGTGTCCCAGCGCGCCGCGGCCAGCCGCTCGGCGTACCGGCCGCCGCCGGCGAGCCGGCTGCCCTCCGGGGGCTGCTGACCGCGCTTGTACTTGCCGGTGAGCAGTCCGTTGGCGAGCGGGAAGAACGGCAGCATGCCGAGGCCGAACCGCTCGCAGGCGGGGATCACCTCGTCCTCCACGCCCCGCTCCAGCAGCGAGTAGTGGTTCTGCGCGGAGACGAACCGGGTGCGGCCCTGCGACGACGCGGTCCAGTCGGCGTCGGCGATCTGCCAACCGGCGAAGTTGGAGTTGCCGAGGTAGTGCACCTTGCCGGCGGTCACCAGGTCGTCCAGCGCGGCGAGCGTCTCGTCGATCGGCGTGCCCGGGTCGGGCTCGTGCATCTGGTAGAGGTCGATGTGGTCGGTGCCGAGCCGGCGCAGCGACGCCTCGACCGCGCGGGCGATGTAGCGGCGGGCGCCCCGCGCGCCGTGGTCCGGCCCGTTCGCCCCGTGCATGTCCATGCCGAACTTCGTGGCGACCACGACGTCGTCCCGGCGGCCCTTGAGCGCCTGGCCGAGCAGTTCCTCGGAGCCGCCCTGGGGTTCGCCGTAGATGTCGGCGGTGTCGAAGAAGTTGATCCCGACGTCGAGCGCGGCGTCCACCACCGCCCGGGTGCCGTCGAGGTCGAGCTTGCGGCCGAAGTTGTTGCAGCCGATGCCGACCACGGACACCACGAGCCCGGAGTCGCCCAGCCGGCGATAGGTCATCTCACTCACGAGATCCACCCTATGCCCGTCGAGCGCGGGCGGCTCCTCAGCCGAGCACGTCGACGGCGAGCGCGCGGGCGTCGGCCACCGTCGCCGACAGCTCCGCCGGGGTACGCCCCACCGCGCCGAGCAGCGCCTGCGCCCGGTCGGTGAAGTCCGGCGGCGCGCCGGGCAGCCGGCCGGCGGAAGCGAGCATGCCCTTCTCGTTGACCAGCCACCGCCCGGCCCGGCCGTGCAGCGCCTGCGCCAGCACCCCGACCACCCGGAACAGGCAGCCGGCGACGTAACCGGCGTCGCCGCCGGACGCGCCCTTGCCCGCGGCGTCGAGCAGCAGGCCGGTCTCCCAGCCGCCGGCCACCAGCGCGGCGCCCAGCGCGGGCGGGTAGTCGACGGTCTCGGCGCGCAACGCGGTCAGCTCGCCCGTCGGATCGGCGAGGATGCGGCCGAGCGCCACCTCCCCGGCGTACGCGTGCGAGTAGAACCCGAGCGGGTGCCCGGCCTGCGCGGCCACCGTGTAGCGGCCGGCTCGGCAGTCCGCCCAGACCCCGTGCACCCGGTCCAGGTCCCGGTAGATCCAGTCCACCGCCACCCCGTCGACACGCAGCCAGCCGCCGCCGTCGACCCAGGGGCCCCAGCCGCCGGGTGCGGTGAACTCCACCGGGCCGTCGGCGACCGAGGCGGCGACCGCGCGCAGGCCGGCCGGGTCCGGCGTACCCCGGTAGTAGAGGCCGAGGTCCCAGTCGGAGTCGGCCCGGTGCTCGCCGCGGGCCCGGCTGCCGCCGAGCGCCACCGCGACCACGCCGTCGACCGCGCAGAGCCGGCCGGTCAACCCCTCGTCGATCACGCCACGTCCCAGACCGGTTCCGGCGTCTCCACCACCTCGCCGTCGCCGCGGAACAGTACGAACCGGTCGAAGGTGCGGGTGAACCAGCGGTCATGGGTGACCGCGATCACCGTGCCGTCGAACGCGCCCAACCCCGCCTCCAGCGCCTCGGCGGAGGCCAGGTCGAGGTTGTCGGTCGGTTCGTCGAGCAGCAGCAGCGTGGCCCCGGACAGCTCCAGCAGCAGCACCAGGAAGCGGGCCTGCTGGCCGCCGGAGAGCGTGCCGAACCGCTGGTCGCCCTGGCCGGCCAGCTCGTAGCGGGACAGCACCCCCATGGCCGCGTGCCGGTCCATGCCGGCCCGGTGCTCGTCGCCCCGCCAGAGGATCTCGACGAGTGTCTTCTCCATCAACTCCGGCCGGTCGTGGGTCTGCGAGAAGTGACCGGGCCGGACCCGGGCGCCGAGCCGGACCAGGCCGTCGTGTGCGACCGCTGTCAGCGCGGCGGCGCCGTCGACCGGGGTGTTGCCCGGCTCGGGGTCGGTGCCGCCGCGGGCCAGCAGGCGCAGGAAGTGCGACTTGCCGGTGCCGTTCGCGCCGAGCACCGCGACCCGGTCGCCGTACCAGATCTCCAGGTCGAAGGGGTAGGTCAGGCCGTCCAGCTCGAGCTGCTCGGCGATCACCGCGCGCTTGCCGGTCCGCCCGCCGGTCAGGCGCATCCGGATGTCCTGGTCCTTCGGGGGTACGGGCGGCGGCCCGGCCTCCTCGAACTTGCGCAGCCGGGTCTGCGCCGCCTGGTAGCGGGAGGCCAGCCCGTCGTTGTACGCGGCCTTCTGCTTGTACATCAGCATCAGCTCGCGCAGCTTCTGGTGCTCCTCGTCCCAGCGCCGGCGCAGCTCGTCGAGGCGGGCGTGCCGGGCCACCCGAGCCTCGTGCCAGCTCGCGAAGCCGCCCGGGTGCACCCATGCGCTGCCGCCCTCCACGGCCACCACCCGGTCGGCGGTCTGCGCCAGCAGCTCCCGGTCGTGCGAGACATAGAGCACCGACTTGCCGGACTCGCGCAGCCGCGCCTCCAGCCAGCGTTTGCCGGGCACGTCGAGGAAGTTGTCCGGCTCGTCGAGCAGCAGCACCTCGTCCGGGCCGCGCAGCAGCAGTTCCAACGCGAAGCGCTTCTGCTGGCCGCCGGAGAGGGTGCGCACCGGCCGCTCCCGGGCGGCGTCCCACGGCAGGTCCAGCACGATGGTGGTGACGGTGTCGAAGAGCACCTCGGCGTCGTACCCGCCGCACTCGCCCCAGGCGGCCAGCGCGTCGGCGTACGCGAGCTGGGCCTTGCCGGCGGCGGAGCTGAACTTGCCGCGGACCTCGGCCGTCCGCATGGCCGCCTCGGTCTCGACGAGCCGCCGCCCGGCGTCGCGCAGCGCCGGCGGGGCGAGCGACAGGGCCAGGTCGGCGAGCGTCGACTCGTCGCCGATCATGCCGATGAACTGCCGCATCACGCCCAGGCCGCCGGCTCGGGCGATCGCGCCGGCACGCACCGGCAGGTCGCCGGCGACCATCCGGAGCACTGTCGTCTTGCCGGCGCCGTTGGGGCCGACGAGCGCGACCTTGGCGCCCTCACCGACCCGGAACGACACCTCGCCGAACAGCTCCCGCCCGTCCGGGAGGATGTGCCCGAGCCCTGCCACGTCCACGTATCCCACGCCGGCATCCTGCCCGAGTCGGCGGTGCGGGCGACACCCGATTACCGGGTGACCCGGAGCACCCGGTAGCCCTTCTGGCTGGCGTGCCGCTCGACCTGCCAGCCCTGCTCGACGAGCCAGCGGTGCAGCGAGTCACCGCCGAGGTGGCGCGCGACGACGAGCCAGGCCACGCCGTTTGGGGTGAGCCGGGGCAGCCAGCGCCGCAGCAGGTCGTGCAGCTCGGCCTTGCCGATGTGGATCGGCGGGTTCGACCAGATCTGGGCGAACGTCACGTCCGCCGGCAGGTCGTCGGGCGCGACGGCGCGGACCCGGTCGGCGGCGCCGATCCGGGCCGCGTTGCCGGTGGTGAGGGCGCGGGCCCGTTCGTTGACGTCGACCGCCCAGACGGTGGCGGCCGGCGCGACGGTGGCGAGGACGCAGGTGATCGGGCCGAACCCGCAGCCGAGGTCGAGGAGTGGGCCGGCGACATCGGCGTCCGGCAGGTCGGCCTTGCGCAGCAGCACGGCGGTGCCGGGGTCGAGCCGGTCGGCGGAGAACACCCCGCCGGCCGAGCTGAGCGTGTAGTCGCGCCCGGCGACGGAGAACTCGACCTCGCGCGGACGCGCCGGGGTCGAGGGTTCAGCGGTGAAGTAGTGGTCGCCGGTCACGCCGGCATTCTCGCACCGCCGGATGGGGGCCCGGGCGACGGTAGGGCGGGCAGCGCAGGACGCCACTCCGCCGGAATTTCCCGATATTACCCCTGAAAGGGACAATCGGTCTTACTCTATCCCACATGGTGTACCGGTACGAGTCCGATGAGGACGCCTTCCTGGAGTACCCGGAGCCCGGGTCAGCGGCCGCCACGCCGCCTCCGGCGGGTCCGTCGCCCTCCCGCTTCCCCACGCCGTCGCTGCCGCCGGCCCGGGCCACCCGCCCGGCCCTCGACGACGTCCGGGCGCCCGCCCCCGCGCCGCCCGCCCCCGCGCCGACGCCGGGCCGACCCGCGCCGCCGCCCGGCGAGCCCTCCCCCGTACCGCAGCCGCTGCCGCCCACGCCGCAACCGGTACCCGCCGCGACGACGCGACAGACCGTGCCGATCCCGGCCAGCCCGACGTTCCGCGCCACCGACGTGTCCGAGCTGCCCCGCACCCGGCGCGCCGACCGTCGTGGCGGCCGGGTCTGGCAGACGCTGATCGGCGGCGCGGCCGTACTGCTCCTGCTCTCCCTCACCGGCCTGGCCGTCGCGGCGCTGCTCGACGAGCGGGCCGTCACGCCCCCGGCGAGCCAGCCCACCGCGCAGCCCACGACGGCGGAGACGGACGCGCCGGGCCGGTCCGACCTGGACTCCCGGGACACCGACCAGACGTCCCTCACCGTCAAGGAACTCTTCCCCGGCAAACAGCTGGTGGTCACCGACGGCAAGCCCGCCTACCGGGTGCTCAAGACCCAGACGAGCGCGAACTGCGCGGTCGCGGCCACCGGCGAGATCGCCGACCTGCTGGTCCGGCTCGGGTGCAACCAGGTCGTCCGGGGCACGCTCCGCTCCCCCGACGGCGACCACCTGCTCACCGCCGGCCTGTTCAACCTCACCGACCTGGCCAGCGCCCAACGGGTACGCGACCGGATCCGACCGCTGCTGGACGACCGGCAGGGGCGGTTCCGGGGCCTGGCCGCGGGCGACGGCACCGAGGTGGTGGAGAAGGCCGCCGCCCGGGTCGGTTGGCAGGTACGCGGCCACTACCTCGCCTTCTGCCTGGTCACCCGCGCCGACGGGGAGCGGATCCCGACCGACGACGCACGCGCCCGCGAGATAATGTACGACCTGGTCGAGCTGCACCTGAACCGGGGCGTGCTGGATCGCCGGGCATCCGGCGGCACGGCCGGTCAGCCCTCCGGCGCTCCCACCGAGGACAGCGCCGGGCAGCAGAGCACCGACGACTGACAGCGCGACCACGACGGCCCGCCACCCGGCACCGGTGGCGGGCCGTCTCAGCCCTCCGCGACCGGCGCCCGCAGCCGGCGGGTGGCCTCCGCGCGGCGGGCGTACTCGGCGGGGTCGGCCGGGTAGCCGACCTCGACCAGGGCGAGGCCGTGCGCCGGGGCCACGGTCACCTCGCTGGACCGTTCCCGGCGGGTCAGCAGGCCGGCCGGCCAGGCCACCGGGCGCCGGCCGTCGCCGGCGACGAGCATCGCGCCGACCAGGCTGCGCACCATGTTCTGGCAGAACGCGTCGGCCTGCACGGTGGCGACCAGGATCCCGTCCGGGTCGCGCCGCCAGTCGAGCCGGGTCACCTCGCGCAGCGTGGTGGCGTTCTCCTTGCGCCGGCAGTACGCGGCGAAGTCGTGCTCACCGACCAGACCGGCCGCCGCCTCGTTCAACGCCGCCAGATCCAGCGGCTTCGGCCAGGCCAGCGTGTCCCGCCGGCGCAGCGGCTCGGCGCCCCACGGCGCGTCGGTGACCCGGTACTCGTAGCGGCGGAACGTGGCCGAGAACCGGGCGTCGAAGTCGGCCGGCACCTCGGTCATCGCGCGGACCCGGGCGTCGGTGGGGAGGAGCCGGGCCAGCCGGCGCAGCAGCCGCCCCTCGTGCGCGCGCCACACCTCGGCCGGCAGGTCGAGGTGGCAGACCTGCCCGGTGGCGTGCACCCCGGCGTCGGTGCGACCGGCCACGGTCAGGCCGGTGACAGTGCCCGCGCCGAGGACGAGATCCAGCGTCTCCATCAGCACGCCGGCCACCGTGCGCCGGGTGGGCTGGGGGGCCCAGCCGGAGAAGTCGGTGCCGTCGTACGAGACGTCCAGCCGCAGCCGGGTCCGCTCGTCCACCTCGTACCTCCCGTTGACGGCGTCGGGCCCGGCACCCCGCGGGGGGATGCCGGGCCCGACGATGCTGCCTGTGCGATCAGGCCTTGTCGTTCTCGGTGGCCTCGTCGCTGTCCTCGCGGGCGGCGGCGGTGTCGCCCGACGCGGAGACGGGCGCCTCGGCGTCCTGGTCACCGGCGGTCGACTTCGGGGCCTCCTCGGCCGGGGCCAGGGCCTCGACCTTGTCCTGCTGGGCGGCCTTGCGGGCGGCGGTCTTCTTGTTCGCCTTCGGCTCGGCGACCTGAAGCTCCTCCACCAGCTCGATGATCGCCATCGGAGCGGCGTCACCCTTGCGCGGACCGGTCTTCACGATCCGGGTGTAGCCACCGTTGCGGTTGGCGTACCGGGGCGCGATCTGGTCGAACAGGGAGTAGACCACGTCCTTGTCCTTGACGACGCCCGCCACCCGCCGGCGCGAGGCGAGGTCGCCGCGCTTGGCCTTGGTGATGAGCTGCTCGGCCAGCGGGCGGAGCCGCCGGGCCTTCGTCTCGGTGGTCTGGATCTTGCCGTGCTGGAACAGCGCGGTGGCCAGGTTGGCCAGCATCAGCCGCTCGTGCGCGGGGCTGCCGCCGAGGCGGGGGCCCTTGGTGGGCGTGGGCATGCTTGGTGCTCCTCAGGTGTGGCGGCAGCGCGGACTAGAGCTGCTCGGTCTCGCGGTAGTCGTCGGTGTCGTAGTCGGCCTCGCCGAAGGCGTCCACGACGTGCGCCGGGTCGAAGTTCGGAGCCGAGTCCTTCAGCCCCAGGCCCATCCCGGCGAGCTTCATCTTGACCTCGTCGATCGACTTCTGACCGAAGTTGCGGATGTCGAGAAGGTCGGCCTCGGTACGCCCGATCAGTTCACCAACGGAGTTGATGCCCTCGCGCTTGAGGCAGTTGTAGGAGCGGACGGTCAGGTCCAGCTCCTCGATCGGCAGCGCCAGGTCGGCCGCCAGCTGGGCGTCCTGCGGGGACGGCCCGATGTCGATGCCCTCGGCGGTCTCGTCCAGCTCACGGGCGAGCCCGAACAGCTCCACCAGCGTCGAGCCGGCGGAGGCCAGCGCGGTACGCGGGCCCATCGACGGCTTGGTCTCGACGTCGATGATCAGCCGGTCGAAGTCGGTCCGCTGCTCGACCCGGGTCGCCTCGACGCGGTACGTCACCTTGAGCACCGGCGAGTAGATCGAGTCGACCGGGATCCGGCCGATCTCGGCGCCGGCCTGCTTGTTCTGCGCCGCCGTGACGTAGCCGCGGCCCCGCTCGACGGTCAGCTCCATGTCGAGCCGGCCCTTGCCGTTGAGGGTGGCGAGCTTCAGGTCCGGGTTGTGCACCGAGACACCGGCCGGGGGCTGGATGTCGCCGGCGGTCACGTCGCCCGGGCCCTGCTTGCGCAGGTACATGCTGACCGGCTCGTCGTGCTCGGAGCTGACGCACAGCTCCTTGATGTTCATGACGAGCTCGACCACGTCCTCCTTGACCCCGGGGATCGTGGTGAACTCGTGCAGGACACCGTCGATCTTGATCGAGGTGACCGCCGCACCGGGGATGGAGGACAGCAGGGTACGCCGCAGCGAGTTGCCGAGCGTGTAGCCGAAGCCGGGCTCCAGCGGCTCGATGGTGAACCGGGACCGGGTCTCGTTGATCGACTCTTCGGAGAGAGACGGTCGCTGGCTGATGAGCATCTTTTCTCTTCTCTTCCGGGGCGCCCGCTATTTGACGCCCACGACACAACTGTTCCGGTGGCCCGCCCCGGAGGGCGGGCCACCGCAACGAGCCCTACTTGGAGTAGAGCTCGACGATCAGCTGCTCCTGGACCTGGGTGTCGATCACCTGACGGGCCGGGAGCGAGTGCACGAGGACCTTCATCTGGCTGGGGATGGCCTCGAGCCACGCCGGAACGGTCTTGGAGCCGGCCTCGGCCTGCGCGACGATGAACGGGGTGAGCTCCTTGCTCTTGCCCCGGACCTCGACGATGTCGTGCTCCTTGACGCGGTACGACGGGATGTCGACCTTCTTGCCGTTCACCGTGAAGTGACCGTGCTTGACCAGCTGGCGGGCCATGTCCCGGGACTTGGCGTAGCCGGCCCGGTAGACCACGTTGTCCAGCCGCGACTCGAGGATCTGCAGCAGAACCTCGCCGGTCTTGGCCTTCTTGCCCACGGCCTCTTCGTAGTAGCCGCGGAACTGCTTCTCCAGCACGCCGTAGACACGACGGGCCTTCTGCTTCTCACGGAGCTGGAGCAGGTACTCCGTCTCCTTGGTGCGGCCGCGGCCGTGCTGCCCGGGCGGGAACGGCCGGGACTCGAACGGGCACTTCGGGCCATCGCACTTGCTGCCCTTGAGGAACAGCTTCATCTTCTCCCGCCGGCAACGGCGGCAGTCAGCACCGGTGTAACGAGCCATCTCTCTCTAACCTCTCAGACCCGGCGACGCTTCGGCGGACGGCACCCGTTGTGCGGCTGCGGCGTGACGTCGGAGATCTGCCCGACCTCGAGGCCGGCGGCCTGCAGCGAACGGATGGCGGTCTCCCGGCCGGAGCCGGGTCCCTTGACGAACACGTCGACCTTGCGCATGCCGTGTTCCATGGCACGACGCGCGGCGGCCTCGGCGGCCAGCTGCGCGGCGAACGGGGTCGACTTGCGGGAGCCCTTGAAGCCCACCTGGCCGGAGGAGGCCCAGGAGATGACCGCACCGGTCGGGTCCGTGATGGACACGATGGTGTTGTTGAAGGTGCTCTTGATGTGCGCCTGCCCGTGGGCGACGTTCTTGCGTTCCTTGCGCCGGACCTTCTTGACGGCGGCTCCGGCACGAGCCTTCGGTGGCATAAGTCTTCTGCGCTCCTATTACTTCTTGCCGGGCTTCTTCTTGCCGGCCACGGTCCGCTTCGGGCCCTTCCGGGTCCGCGCGTTGGTCTTGGTGCGCTGACCACGCACCGGCAGACCGCGGCGGTGCCGGATACCGGCGTAGCAGCCGATCTCGACCTTGCGGCGGATGTCGGCGGCGACCTCGCGGCGCAGGTCGCCTTCAACCTTGTAGTTGCCCTCGATGTGGTTCCGGAGCTCGACGAGCTCCTCGTCCGTGAGGTCCCGAACGCGCTTGTCCGGCGAGATGCCGGTCGCGGCGAGCGTCTCCAGGGCGCGGGTGCGACCGACCCCGAAGATGTAGGTGAGCGCGATCTCCATCCGCTTCTCGCGGGGGAGATCCACGCCGACTAGACGTGCCATGTGCGGGCGTACTCCTCAATGATTGTGGCGGAGGTGTGGACCCGTCCCACCCCGCTGCCCGAGCGGGCCCCGGCCTCCGACCGGGGGTCAACCACGAAGGGGTACGCGGTGCGCGCACCGTCCGCGGCCGGGACGAGCTTGATGATGTGGGGCGTCAGCCCTGGCGCTGCTTGTGGCGCGGGTCGGTGCAGATGACCATGACCCGGCCGTGCCGGCGGATAACCCGGCACTTGTTGCAGATCCTCTTGACGCTCGGCTTGACCTTCACGGTTGCCTTACTTCCCATCTGGCCCGGAGCGCGCAAGCGCGACCCGGACGTCGAAGACGGACACGGGACGTCCCGGCCGCCGTCAGGCTTACTTGTAGCGGTAGACGATGCGCCCGCGGGTCAGGTCGTACGGCGAGAGTTCGACGACGACCCGGTCCTCCGGCAGGATGCGGATGTAGTGCTGCCGCATCTTGCCGCTGATGTGCGCGAGCACCTTGTGGCCGTTCGCGAGCTCCACCCGGAACATGGCGTTCGGCAGGGGCTCGATGACCCGACCCTCGATCTCGATGGCTCCGTCTTTTTTCGGCATGTACTCCGCTGTCCTGACGTCGGTTGCTCCGGACGGCCCACAACGTCGTACACGGGCCACCCGACCAGAGTCAGGAAGCCCGCGCCAGCCGCGGCTCCGACTCCCACCGAAGCGCAGGGTGGGCATGGCGGAGTGGACGCTGTGCGCCGATCTGAAAGTGTACGCCCGCCCGCGCACCGTCGCCAAACCGACCGGCAGGGAGGTCACCCACAGGGCGTGAATGTGACGACCGTCATGCCTCCGGCAACTCCCGGCCCGCGTCGTCCTCCCGCTTCGCCCGGCGTCGGGCGTCCCGCTAGACCTCCTTGCGCCGGCGGCGCTCGGCCGCCTTGGCCGGTTCCCCGGTCGCCAGCCCCTGCCAGATCTGGAACAGCACCACCGCGCCCCACGGGCCGAGCACCCAGAGCGGCCAGTAGTAACCGAAACCGCCACCCAGCCCGGACACGAACCAGATCGCGGTCAGGATCAGGGCCACCTTCAGCCAGGGGCCCCCGGTCTCCATCAGCCAGGCGGCGCGCTCCCCGCCCGCCGCCACCGGAGCCGGGCCGATCACCGGCGCCGCCACGCTCTCCCCGGCCGCACGGGGCGCCGGCAGCGCGCGCTCCCCGGGCAGGTCGCTCAGCAGGTCGTCCAGCTCGCCGTAGGTCTTGGCCCCGTACGCCCGGCCCAGTCGCTCGTCGTACTCGTGCAGGCCGAGGCGACCCTCCTCCAGCGCCACCCGGAGGCGCTCCGCGATGGCCTCCCGGTCACTGTCGGCCGCCCGCATCTCCCGGTGCCCGTCCATGACCGCAAGGATGCCACCGTCCCGCCACCGGGCGGAAACGCATGGCCGCATGATCCACACCAGCTCGCCGAGGTCGCGGCATCAGACCCAGCCCGACACCGCCAGCTCGCCGAACTGGAGTCGATCAACCAGCCGGGCCGAGGCCCAACGAGGGACTCCCGGCGCGGGCGTCAGCGGGCCGGCGAGTCCGCGCTCTGGCGGGAGGTGACCAGGTCGCCGAGGCGGGCCCGGCCGCCGTCGACCGCGGTCAGCACCCAGACCCCGTCGTCCAGCAGCGCCATCGAATGCTCGACGTGCACCGCCATCGACCGGTCCCGGGTCACCACCGTCCAGCCGTCGGCCAGTTCGACGGTACGCGGGGAGCCGGCGGTGATCATCGGCTCGATGGCGAGCGCCAGGCCGGGCACCAGGCGCGGACCCTTGCCGGGGCGACCGTGGTTGAGCACGTGCGGGTCCTGGTGCATCTCGGTGCCGATGCCGTGGCCGCCGTAGCCGTCCACGATGCCGTACCGGCCGCCCTTGCGGACCGCGGTCTCGACCGCGTGCGAGATGTCGGTGAGCCGGCCCCGGCCGGAGGCGGCGCCTCGGGCGGCGGCGGCGATCCCGGCCCACATCGCGTCCTCGGCGACCTCGGCCATCCGCAGCAGCGCCGGGTCGACCTCCCCCACCGCCACCGTGACGGCGGCGTCGCCGTGCCAGCCGTCCAGCACCGCGCCGCAGTCGATCGAGATGAGGTCGCCCTCGCGCAGCACCTGCTTCGACGACGGGATGGCGTGCACCACCTGCTCGTTGACCGAGGAGCAGATCGACGCCGGGAAGCCGTGGTAGCCCTTGAACGACGGGACGGCACCGGCCTCCCGGATGGTCGCCTCGGCGATCGCGTCCAGGTCGGCCGTCGTCACGCCGGGCGCGACCGCCTCCCGCATCCGTTGCAGCGCACGGGCCACCACCAGACCGGCGGCCCGCATCAGCTCGATCTGCTCGGGGGTCTTCAGCTGGATGTCCAGCTGGGGACGGCGCATGACGGCGTCACCTTTCGTTACACGGAACAGCGGGGCACGTCGCGCGTACCCCGCTGTTCTCACTCTATCCGCCGGTCGGCGGCGGGTCGTCAGCCGCCGTAGGAGCGCAACGCGTCGATGGCGCGGACGGTGACATCCTCCACCGGCCCGGTCGCGTCGATGCCCACCAGCTTGCCCTGCGCGCCGTAGTAGTCGACGAGCGGCGCGGTCTTCTCCGAGTATTCCCGGAGCCGGGCGGCGATGGTCTCCGGCTTGTCGTCGTCGCGCTGGAACAGCTCCGCGCCGCAGCGGTCGCAGATGCCCTCCCGGGTGGTCGCGTCGAACTCGACGTGCCAGATCTTGCCGCAGCCGCGGCAGGTGCGCCGGCCGGAGAGCCGCCGGATCACCTCGTCGTCGTCGACGACCAGCTCCAGCACCAGATCCAGCGCGCTGCCCAGGTCGGCGAGGAGCTTGTCCAGCTCGGCGGCCTGCGGCGTGGTGCGCGGAAAGCCGTCGAGCAGGAAGCCCTCGCCGGCGTCCGGCTCGGCGAGCCGGTCCCGGACCATGTTGATCGTGACGTCGTCCGGGACCAGCTTGCCGGCGTCCATGTAGCGCTTGGCCTCGACCCCCAGCGGCGTGCCCTGGGTGACGTTGGCCCGGAAGATGTCACCGGTGGAGATCTTCGGCACCGAGAGGTGAGCGGCGATGAACTCCGCCTGTGTGCCCTTGCCCGCGCCCGGCGGGCCAACCAGAACGAGTCGCATCTACCGCAGGAACCCTTCGTAGTTCCGCTGCATGAGTTGGCTCTCGATCTGCTTCACGGTCTCCAGACCGACGCCGACCATGATGAGCACAGCGGTGCCGCCGAACGGGAAGTTCTGGAACTGCTGGTTGTCCAGCCAGATGAAGAAGAAGTTCGGCAGGATCGCGACGATGCCCAGGTAGAGCGCGCCCGGCAGGGTGATCCGGCTGAGGATGAAGTCGAGATACTCGGCGGTCGGCTTACCGGGGCGGATGCCCGGCACGAAGCCGCCGTACTTCTTCATGTTGTCCGCGACCTCGGTCGGGTTGAACGTGATCGACACGTAGAAGTACGTGAAGAAGATGATCAGCAGGAAGTAGATCGCGATGTGCTCCGGCGCGCTCGCCTTCACGATGTGGTTCTGGATCCAGGCCTGGGTCTTGCCCGGGTCGTTCTGGTCGAAGAACTGGAGCGCGAGCGTCGGCAGGTAGAGCAGCGACGAGGCGAAGATGACCGGGATGACGCCGGCCCTGGTTCACCTTGAGCGGGATGTAGGTGGACGTGCCGCCGTACATCCGCCGGCCGATCATGCGCTTCGCGTACTGGACCGGGATCCGGCGCTGCGCCTGCTCGATGAAGGTGACCGCGGTGATGACCAGCAGCACCAGGGCGATGACGAGGAGGAACATCCCCCAGCCCTTGGTGGTCTTGATCTTCCAGCCCTCGCTGGGGAGCCGGGCGGCGATCGAGGTGAAGATCAGCACGGACATGCCGTTGCCGACGCCCCGGTCGGTGATCAGCTCGCCGAGCCACATCACCACGCCGGTGCCGGCGGTCATGGTCAGGACCAGGATGATGAGCGTCAGCCAGTCCGGGATGCCGGTGCCCTTGGGCACGATCGGGAACTGGTCGCACTGGTTGTTGAACAGCTGCCCGGAGCGGGCCAGCGCCACGAACGCCGAGGACTGGAGGACACCCAGGCCCAGCGTCAGGTAGCGGGTGTACTGGGTGATCTTCGCCTGACCGGCCTGGCCCTCCTTGCGGAGCTGCTCCAGGCGCGGGATCACCACCGTGAGCAGCTGCAGGATGATCGACGCGGTGATGTAGGGCATGATGCCCAGCGCGAAGACCGAGAGCTGGAGCAGCGCGCCGCCGGAGAAGAGATCCAGCAGGTTGAGCACGCCGGTGCTGCCCTGGATGGTGTCGAGGCACTTCTGCACGTTGCCGTACGAGACGCCCGGGCTGGGCAGCGTGGCGCCCAGCCGGTAGACCGCGATGATGCCTACTGTGAACAGCAGCTTCTTGCGCAGGTCAGGCGTACGGAACGCACTGAGAAAGGCGGACAGCAACTTCTTCCTCCTGCGCGACGCGGGCCGCCGGTGACGATCCCTGGCGGGGCGGGGTGGATGCCGGGCCCAGTGCCCGGTATCCATGGCTGGCAACGGACTCTAACAGTCCGATCCCGGTCCGGGCAGATGTGCCCGGCTACATAAAACGAATCCGATGTTACCCGGCGCACACGTGGCCGGTAGACCATGACGCCCGCCCAGTTGCGAACAACTGAGCGGGCGCCACGAACATGCCTTACAGCTCGGTGACCGAGCCGCCGGCCGCGGTGATCTTCTCCTTGGCCGACGCGCTGAACGCGTGCGCCGACACCTGGAGGGAGACACCGCCGAGGTCGCCGGTGCCGAGCACCTTGACCGGGTGGCCCTTGCGGACCGCGCCGGACTCGACCAGCTCGACCGGGCCGACCTGGCCGCCGTTCGGGAAGAGCTCCGCCAGCCGGTCCAGGTTGACGACCTGGAACACGACCTTGAACTTGTTCTTGAAGCCCTTCATCTTCGGCAGGCGCATGTGGATGGGCATCTGCCCACCCTCGAACGCCGCCGAGATGTTCTTCCGGGCCTTCGAACCCTTGGTACCGCGACCGGCGGTCTTGCCCTTCGAACCCTCACCGCGACCCACACGGGTCTTGTCAGTCTTGGCTCCGGGCGCCGGGCGCAGGTGGTGCACCTTGATCGTCATTACTCGACCTCCTCGACCTTCACGAGGTGGCTGACCGTGAAGATCATGCCGCGGATCTCCGGCCGGTCCTCCTTGACCACCACGTCGTTGATCCGCTTGAGCCCGAGCGAACGCAGCGAGTCACGCTGGTTCTGCTTGCGCCCGATCTCGGACCGGACCTGGGTGACCTTCAGACGTGCCATCAGGACGCCACCCCCGCACGCGACGCCAGCATGGCGGCCGGCGCGACGTCCTCCACCGGCAGGCCACGACGCGCCGCGACCTGCTCGGGGGACTCGAGCCCCTTCAGGGCCGCCACGGTGGCGTGCACGATGTTGATCGGGTTGGACGAGCCGAGGCTCTTGGAGAGCACGTCGTGGATGCCCGCGCACTCCAGCACGGCACGCACCGGACCACCGGCGATGACACCCGTACCGGCCGAGGCCGGCTTGAGCAGCACCACACCGGCGGCGTCCTCGCCCGTGACCGGGTGCGGGATCGACTGACCGATCCGCGGCACCTTGAAGAAGTGCTTCTTGGCCTCCTCGACACCCTTGGCGATCGCCGCGGGCACCTCCTTGGCCTTTCCGTAGCCCACGCCGACGGTGCCGTCGCCGTCGCCCACGATCACGAGGGCGGTGAAGCTGAAGCGACGACCACCCTTCACGACCTTGGCGACGCGGTTGATCGCGACGACCCGCTCGAGGTGCGGGGTCTTCTCGACGGGCGCGTTTCCGCGGCCGCCCTCACGGCGGTTGTCGCGGCGACCACCCTCGTTGCCACCGGACCCGCCGCCACGGCGCTGTTGACCTGGCATCAGCAGCCTTCCTTCTCTCTCGTGACGGGGTTTCTAGAACTCGAGCCCGGCTTCGCGGGCGGCGTCGGCAAGCGCGGCGACCCGCCCCGCGTACCGGTTGCCACCGCGGTCGAAGACGACCTTCGAGACGCCGGCGGCCTTGGCACGCTCGGCGAGCAGGGCGCCGACCTTGCCGGCCAGGGCGCTCTTGTCGCCCTCGGCGCCGCGCAGCGAGGCGTCCATGGTCGAGGCCGACGCCAGGGTGTGACCCTTGGTGTCGTCCACGACCTGGGCGACCATGTGCCGCAGGGAACGGGTGACGACGAGGCGGGGACGCTCGCCGGTGCCGCTGACGTTCTTGCGGACCCGGAAGTGCCGACGCGCACGCCCGACGGCACGCTTGGCGGCGACGCCGCGGCGGCGCTTGAGCAGCGTGGCGCTCACTTCTTACCTGCCTTTCTCACGGCCTCACGGCCGGCGGATGACCTCGCCCGGGTGTTGACGGCCGCGGTCACTTCTTGCCCGCCTTTCCGGCCTTACGGCGGATGACCTCGCCCTGGTACTTCACGCCCTTGCCCTTGTAGGGCTCCGGCGGACGGATCTTCCGGATGTTGGCGGCGACCTCGCCGACCTGCTGCTTGTCGATGCCGGCCACGTGGAACAGCGTCGGCCGCTCGACCGTGAAGGTGATGCCGTCCGGCGCCTGCACCACGACCGGGTGCGAGAACCCGAGTGCGAACTCCAGGTCCTTGCCCTTGGCGGTCACGCGGTAACCGGTGCCGGCGATCTCCAGGCTCTTGCGGTAGCCCTCGGTCACCCCGACGATCATGTTCGCCACCAGGGTACGGCTCAGGCCGTGCAGTTCCTTGGCCTTGCGCTCGTCGTTGGGCCGGTTGACCTGAAGCTCACCGTTCTCGCTGCGCTCCGCCGTGATCGGCTCGGCCAGCACGTGGCTCAGCTCGCCCTTGGGGCCCTTGACCTTGACGGTCTGGCCGTCGATCGTGATGTCGACGCCGGAGGGCACCGGGATCGACTTACGTCCAATACGCGACATTTCTACCAGTCTCCCGTTACCAGACGAAGGCGAGGACTTCCCCGCCAACGCTCCGCTTGCGGGCCTGCCGGTCGGTGAGCAGCCCCTGGGACGTCGAAATGATCGCCACGCCCAGCCCGCCGAGCACCCGCGGGAGCCCGTCCGACTTGGCGTACACCCGGAGACCGGGCTTGGACACGCGCTTGATGCCGGCCAGGCTCCGCTCGCGGTTCTGGCCGTACTTCAGCTCGACGACCAGTCGCTTGCCGACGGCACCCTCCTCGGGGTCCTCGACCGACCAGGTGGCGATGTAACCCTCGGCCTTGAGGACCTCGGCGATGTTCGCCTTGATCTTCGAGTAGGGCATCGTCACCCGGTCGTGGTACGCCTGGTTGGCGTTACGCAGACGCGTGAGCATGTCTGCGATCGGGTCGGTCATCGTCATGAAAACTCGTCAACCTTTCTCGCCGGGGTTCCCCGGGCCGGGCCCGGGGCCTACGGCGAAGAGACAGTTCAGCTGACGCGCCGGAGCGCGCCGGGCTATTACCAGGAAGCCTTGGACACGCCGGGCAGCTCACCGCGGTGGGCCATCTCCCGGATGCACACCCGGCAGAGACCGAACTTGCGGTAGACCGCCTTCGGACGCCCGCACCGCTGGCAGCGGGTGTACGCGCGAACCGAGAACTTCGGCTTCGCGGCCGCCTTGAGGATCAGCGCCTTCTTGGCCATCTCAGTTCTCCTTGAACGGGAAGCCCAGGAGCTTGAGCAGCGCCCGGCCCTCGTCGTCGGTCGTGGCGGTCGTGACCACCGTGATGTCCATGCCCCGCTGGCGATCGATCTTGTCCTGGTCGATCTCGTGGAACACCGACTGCTCGGTCAGGCCGAACGTGTAGTTGCCGTGCCCGTCGAGCTTGCGCCCGTCCAGACCGCGGAAGTCACGGATACGCGGCAGCGCGATGGACAGCAGCCGGTCCAGGAACTCCCACATCCGGTCGCCGCGCAGGGTGACCTTCGCGCCGATCGGCATGCCCTCGCGCAGCTTGAACTGCGCGATGGACTTGGTGGCCCGCCGGACCAGCGGCTTCTGGCCGGTGATGGTGGCCAGGTCGCGGACGGCGCCGTCGATCAGCTTGGCGTCCCGAGCGGCCTCGCCGACACCCATGTTGACCACGATCTTGACCAGACCGGGCACCTGCATGGGGTTGCCGTAGGCGTACTGCTCCTGCAGCTTCGCCACGACCTCGTTGCGGTACCGCTCCTTGAGACGCGGCAGGGTCTTCGTTTCGGTAGCCGTGGTCATCACAGGTCCTTACCGGTGCTACGCGCGATGCGGACCTTCTGGCCGTTGTCGTCGATCCGGTAGCCGACGCGGGTCGGCTTGCCGTCGGAGTCCACGACCATCACGTTCGAGACGTGGATCGGGGCCTCCTGGGTGACGATGCCACCGGTCTTGGCGCCACGCTGGGTGGTGCTGATGCGAGTGTGCTTCTTGACCCGGTTCACGCCCTCGACCAGGACCTTGTCCTGCCGCGGGTAGGCCGCGATGACCTTGCCCTTGGCACCCTTGTCCTTGCCGGCGATGACGACGACCGTGTCGCCCTTCTTGACCTTCACGGTCACAACACCTCCGGCGCGAGAGAGATGATCTTCATGAACCGCTTGTCCCGCAGCTCGCGGCCCACCGGGCCGAAGATGCGGGTACCGCGCGGGTCCCCGCCGTCCTTGATGATGACGGCGGCGTTCTCGTCGAAGCGGATGTACGACCCGTCCGGCCGCCGCCTCTCCTTGGCGGTCCGAACGACGACGGCCTTGACGACGTCGCCCTTCTTCACACCGGCACCGGGGATCGCGTCCTTGACCGTGGCCACGATGACGTCGCCGATGCTCGCGTAGCGCCGACCGGAGCCACCGAGAACCCGGATGCACAGGATCTCCCGGGCACCCGTGTTGTCGGCGACGCGCAGTCGCGACTCCTGCTGAATCACGTCTATCTCCTATGTCTGCCGGTTCTCCGGCCGCCGGGGGCGGCCGGAGCCTGGCGGAACCTGCGCCCGACCGATACCGGCCGAGCTCGAGCCTTCGCTACTTGGCCTTCTCGAGGATTTCCACGAGCCGCCACCGCTTGGTGGCGGAGAGCGGCCGGGTCTCCATGATCAGGACCCGGTCGCCGATGCCGGCCGAGTTCTGCTCGTCGTGCACCTTGAGCTTGCTCGTACGGCGCATGATCTTGCCGTACAGCGCGTGCTTGACCCGGTCCTCGACCTCGACCACGACGGTCTTGTCCATCTTGTCGCTCACCACGAGGCCCTCACGGACCTTACGGCGGGCCCGCACGGTGGCGGTGGCGTTCTCGTCACTCATGATGCAGTCACCTCAGTCGGCGCGGTCGAGAGACCCAACTCACGCTCACGCATGATCGTGTAGATCCGGGCGATCTCCCGACGGATGACCTGCAGCCGCCGGTTGTTGTCCAGCTGCCCGGTCGCGCCCTGCACGCGGAGGTTGAACAGCTCCGCCTTCGCCTCGCGCAGCTTCGTGACCAGCTCCTCCTCGGAGAGCTCACGCAGCTCGGAGGCCTTGACGCCCGCTGCCATCAGGATTCACCCACTTCGCGCGTAACAATGCGGCACTTCATCGGGAGCTTGTGGATCGCGCGACGCATCGCCTCTCGCGCGATCTGCTCGTTGGGGAAGGACATCTCGAAGAGGACCCGCCCCGGCTTCACGTTGGCGACCCACCACTCGGGCGAACCCTTACCGGAACCCATCCGGGTCTCGGCAGGCTTCTTGGTGAGGGCCTGGTCCGGGAAGATCGTGATCCAGACCTTGCCGCCACGCTTGATGTGGCGGGTCATCGCGATACGCGCCGACTCGATCTGGCGGTTGGTCACGTACGCCGGCTCGAGAGCCTGGATCCCGAACTCGCCGAACACCACCCGGTTACCACCCTTGGACGCGCCGTGGCGGTCCGGGTGGTGCGGCTTGCGGAAGCCCTTCGGGGGCTTGCGCGGCATCAGCATCTGTCAGCCCTCCTGCTGCTGTTCTGCCGGCTGGTTCGGAGCCGAGGCGGCGGCGGCGACAGCGTTGCTGTCGACCGGCTCACCGGCCGGCGTCTCCGCCTGCTGCGCGATGGTGGTCGCGGCAGCCCGGCCGGCCTCGGTACCGCCGGCGGTCGTACCCGACGAGCCCGACCGGCCACGACGCGGCCGGTCCGGCCGGTCGCCACGGTCGCGGCGCGGGCCGCGCGACGGGGCGGCCTCGGCCGGGGCCTCGCGGCCCGGGACGGCGTCGCCCTTGTAGATCCAGACCTTCACGCCGATCCGGCCGAAGGTGGTACGGGCCTCGAAGAAGCCGTACTCGATGTTGGCCCGCAGCGTGTGCAGCGGGACCCGGCCCTCGCGGTAGAACTCGGTCCGGCTCATCTCGGCGCCGCCGAGACGGCCCGAGACCTGAACCCGGATGCCCTTGCAGGCGGGGTTCTTCATCGCGGACTGCATCGACTTGCGCATGGCCCGACGGAAGCTGACCCGGCTGGACAGCTGCTCGGCGACGCCCTGGGCGACCAGCTGAGCGTCGGCCTCGGGGCTCTTCACCTCGATGATGTTCAGCTGGACCTGCTTGCCGGTGAGCTTCTCCAGCTCGCCGCGGATCCGGTCGGCCTCCGCACCCTTACGGCCGATGACGATGCCCGGCCGGGCGGTGTGGATGTCGACGCGGACCCGGTCCCGGGTGCGCTCGATGTCGACCTTGGAGATCCCGGCGCGCTCGAGGCCCTTGGACATCATCCGGCGGATCTTGACATCCTCGCCGATGTAGTCCTTGTAGAGCTTGTCCGCGAACCAGCGGGACTTCCAGTCGGTCGAGATGCCGAGCCGGAACCCAGTGGGGTGAACCTTCTGACCCATTACTCGGCACCCTCCGTCGTGCTCTGCCCCTGCGCCGCCGGCTCGGCCTGCTTGGCCGGAGCGGCCTTCTTGGCCGACTTCCTCGGCGCGGCCGGAGCCACCGCCTCGACCGCCACGGTGATGTGGCAGGTCCGCTTGCGGATCCGGTAGGCCCGGCCCTGCGCCCGCGGCCGGAACCGCTTCATCGTCGGGCCCTCGTCGACGAACGCCTCGCTGACGAGCAGCGCGTCGGGGTCCAGCCGCTCGTTGTTCTCCGCGTTGGCGATCGCGCTCGCGAGCACCTTGTACACCTGCTCGCTCGCAGCCTGCGGCGCGAACTGCAGCACCGTGAGCGCCTCCTTCGCGGGCAGGCCGCGGACGAGGTTGACCACCCGGCGCGCCTTCATCGGCGAGATGCGCACGTGCCGCGCAACCGCCCGCGCGCCCGGAAGCACCGGAGCGTCGCCCTTTCCTGGCATCGCTGTAACCCCTTGTTCCTCTATCCGTATGCCCGCGGCGTCAGCGCCGGCGGCTCTTCCGGTCGTCCTTCTCGTGACCCTTGAACGTGCGGGTCAGCGCGAACTCGCCGAGCTTGTGCCCGACCATGGCCTCGGTCACGAAGACCGGGACGTGCTTGCGTCCGTCGTGCACGGCGATCGTGTGACCCAGCATCTCCGGGATGATCGTCGAGCGCCGCGACCAGGTCTTGATCACGTTCTTCGAGCCCTTGTCGTTCTGCGTCTCCACCTTCTTGAGCAGGTGGTCGTCGACGAACGGGCCCTTCTTCAGGCTGCGAGGCATGTCTTATCTCCCTCAGCCGCGCTTACGCGTGGCGTAGCGGCGGCGGACGATCAGCCGGTCGCTCGGCTGGCCCTTACGACGGGTACGGCCCTCGGGCTTACCCTGCGGGTTGACCGGGTGGCGACCACCGGAGGTCTTACCCTCACCACCACCGTGCGGGTGGTCGACCGGGTTCATGGCGACACCACGGACCGTGGGGCGCTTGCCCTTCCAGCGCATGCGGCCGGCCTTGCCCCAGTTGATGTTCGACTGGTCGGCGTTGCCGATCTCGCCGACGCTCGCGCGGCAGCGCACGTCGACCCGCCGGATCTCGCCGGACGGCATACGCAGGGTCGCGTACGCGCCCTCACGGCCGAGCAGCTGGATGCCGACGCCGGCCGAGCGGGCCAGCTTGGCGCCACCGCCCGGACGCAGCTCCACGTTGTGGACCGTCGTACCGACCGGGATGTTGCGCAGCGGCAGGTTGTTGCCCGGCTTGATGTCGGCGCCCGGACCGGACTCGACGCGGTCGCCCTGCTTCAGGTCCTTCGGCGCGAGGATGTAGCGCTTCTCGCCGTCGGCGTAGTGCAGCAGCGCGATGCGCGCGGTGCGGTTCGGGTCGTACTCGATGTGGGCGACCTTCGCAGGCACGCCGTCCTTGTCGACCCGCTTGAAGTCGATCAGACGGTACTGCCGCTTGTGACCGCCACCGTGGTGCCGGGTGGTGATCCGGCCGTGGGCGTTGCGCCCGCCCTTCTTCGGCAGCGGGGCCAGCAGCGACTTCTCCGGCGTGGACCGGGTGATCTCGGCGAAGTCGGCGACGCTGGAACCGCGTCGGCCCGGCGTCGTCGGCTTGTACTTACGGATAGCCATTGTCTACACCCCTCAGCTGACCGGGCCGCCGAAGGCCTCGATACGGTCACCGTCAGCCAGCTTCACCATCGCGCGCTTGGTGTCCTTGCGCTTGCCGAACCCGGTGCGGGTCCGCTTGCGCTTGCCCTCGCGGTTGAGCGTGTTGACCGTCAGGACGCGGACGTTGAAGATCTGCTGGATAGCGATCTTGATCTCGGTCTTGTTCGCGTCCGGGTGCACCAGGAAGGTGTACCAGTTCCGGTTCAGCTCGCTGTAGCTCTTCTCCGAGACGACCGGCGCGACGATGACGTCACGCGGATCGGCGATCGTGCTCACTTGCCACCCTCCTCGGTGGTCTCGGCTGGCACGCCCAGGAACTCGTCCAGGGCCTCCTTGGTGAAGACCACGTCGTCGGCCACCAGCACGTCATAGGTGTTGAGCTGGCCGGCCTCGATGAGGTGCACCCGGCTGTCCCGCGCGTTGCGCAGGTTCCGCAGCGACACCCAGTTCAGCTCGTCGGTGCTGCTCAGCACGACCAGGACCCGACGGGCGCTGGTCAGCTTGGTCAGCGTGGCCAGAGCCGCCTTGGTGGACGGCTGCTCGCCCGAGACGAACGCCTCGACGACGTGCACCTGGCCGGCGCGAGCCCGGTCGGAGAGGGCGCCACGCAGGGCGGCGGCCTTCATCTTCTTCGGGGTCCGCTGGCTGTAGTCGCGCGGCACCGGGCCGTGGACCACGCCGCCGCCGGCGAACTGCGGGGCGCGGGTCGAGCCCTGGCGGGCACGGCCGGTGCCCTTCTGCTTGTAGGGCTTCCGGCCACCGCCGGAGACCTCGCCGCGGCTCTTGGTCTTGTGCGTACCCTGGCGGGCCGCCGCGAGCTGAGCCACCACGACCTGGTGCATCAGCGCGATGTTCGCCTGCACGTCGAAGATGTCGGCCGGCAGCTCGACGGAGCCGCTCTTGCCGCCTTCGACGTTGCGGACGTCAACGGTGGTCACTTGGCCACACCGCCCTTCTTCACCTTCGCCTTGGCCGCGGTGCGGACCAGGACCAGCGCGCCCTTCGGGCCGGGAATGGCGCCGCGGACGAGCAGGAGGTTGTTCTCGGTGTCGACCGCCTGGACGGTCAGGTTCTGGACGGTGTAGCGCACGCCACCCATCCGGCCCGCCATCCGGGTGCCCTTGAAGACGCGACCCGGGGTCGCGCAGGCGCCGATCGAGCCGGGCGAGCGGTGCTTGCGCTCGACACCGTGGCTGGCGCGCAGACCGTGGAAGCCGTGCCGCTTCATCGGGCCGGCGTAACCCTTGCCCTTGGTCTTGCCGGTCACATCGATCACGGCGCCGGCCGGGAACTCGCCTACCGTGACCTCCTGGCCCGGCGTGTAGTCCGCGGCGTCGGCGGTGCGCAGCTCGACGATGTGCCGGCGCGGCGCGACGTCCGCCTTGGCGTAGTGCCCGGCGACCGGCTTCTTGACCTTGCGCGGGTCGATGGCTCCGTAGGCGAGCTGAACGGCGGAGTAGCCGTCCTTGTCGGCGCTACGGACCTGGCTCACGACGCACGGGCCGGCCTCGACCACGGTCACGGGGACGACCTTGTTGTTGTCCCAGACCTGGGTCATGCCGAGCTTGGCGCCCAGGATCCCCTTGACTTGCCTGTCCATTTGATCGATCCCTACAGCTTGATCTCGATGTCGACGCCAGCCGGCAGGTCGAGGCGCATGAGCGAGTCGACCGTCTTCGGGGTCGGGTCGATGATGTCGATCAGACGCTTGTGCGTGCGCATCTCGAAGTGCTCGCGCGAGTCCTTGTACTTGTGCGGCGAGCGGATGACGCAGAAACGGTTGATCTCCGTGGGCAGCGGCACCGGGCCAGCGACCTGCGCCCCGGTACGCGTCACCGTCTCGACGATCTTCCGAGCCGAGGAGTCGACGACCTCGTGGTCATAGGCCTTGAGCCGGATGCGGATCTTCTGTCCCGCCATGGTGGCTTCTGTTCCTTCTCTCGATGCCGCTGTGTTGCGGGCACCTGTACCGGCTGGTACAGGCCCACTTCCGCCGACCCCCGCGGTCGGGCGTGTCGCGCCCGTGGACCAGGCTCCGCCCCGGGGCTCCGGAGCGATTCTCTGACCTCGCGGTGGGTCATGGCGCCGATCGCGGATAACACGACCTGGACGCCGCGCGAGGGTGGTTGACCGCTGATGGCGATCAACCACCCCACGCGATGACAGCCTGCCTCCCGGAGGTCCAGCCTCAGCCGGACGCGGTCGACCCACTGCCGTTACGCAACCTGACTAGTATGCCGCACGACCGGCGGCGACGCTAATCGGGGTTACCCAGCTCACTTGATGATCTTGGTGACGCGACCCGCGCCGACCGTACGACCACCCTCGCGAATCGCGAACTTCAGGTTGTCCTCCATGGCGATGGGCTGGATCAGCTTCACCGACATCGAGGTGTTGTCGCCCGGCATGACCATCTCGGTGCCCTCGGGCAGCGTGACGACGCCGGTGACGTCCGTGGTCCGGAAGTAGAACTGCGGACGGTAGTTCTGGAAGAACGGGGTGTGGCGGCCACCCTCCTCCTTGGAGAGGATGTAGACCGTCGCCTCGAACTCCGTGTGCGGGGTCGTGGTGCCCGGCTTGATGACGACCATGCCGCGCTCGACGTCCTCGCGCTTGGTGCCACGCAGCAGCAGACCGACGTTCTCGCCTGCGCGGGCGTCGTCCAGGGTCTTCCGGAACATCTCGATCGCGGTGACCTTGGTCTTGAAGCCCTTCTCGCGGATGCCGACGACCTCGACGTCCTCGTTCGGGAGCAGCACGCCACGCTCGACACGACCGGTGACGACGGTGCCACGACCGGTGATCGTGAACACGTCCTCGACGGGCATGAGGAACGGCTTCTCGGTCTCGCGCTCCGGCTGCGGGATCGCGGTGTCGACCGCGCTCATCAGCTCGAGCAGCTTCTCGGTCCAGACCGGGTCGCCCTCGAGCGCCTTCAGCGCGGAGACCTGGACGACCGGCAGGTCGTCGCCCGGGTACTCCTGCGAGGAGAGCAGCTCGCGGACCTCGAGCTCGACGAGCTCCAGGAGCTCCTCGTCGTCGACCATGTCGCTCTTGTTGAGCGCCACGACGATGTACGGCACACCGACCTGACGGGCCAGCAGCACGTGCTCGCGGGTCTGCGGCATCGGGCCGTCGGTCGCCGCCACCACCAGGATCGCGCCGTCCATCTGCGCGGCACCGGTGATCATGTTCTTGATGTAGTCGGCGTGACCGGGGCAGTCGACGTGCGCGTAGTGACGCGCCTCGGTCTGGTACTCGACGTGCGCGATCGAGATCGTGATGCCGCGGGCCTTCTCCTCCGGCGCCTTGTCGATCTCGTCGAACGGCGTGTACGGGTTCAGGTCCGGGTACTGGTCGTGCAGGACCTTCGTGATGGCCGCCGTCAGCGTCGTCTTACCGTGGTCGATGTGACCAATGGTGCCGATGTTGACGTGCGGCTTAGTCCGCTCGAACTTCGCCTTCGCCACTGGTGTCCTCCTGGTGGACTTTCTTGGTTCGTTCGCCCCGGTGCGCCGGTCGGCGCGTAGGACTCTGTCGACAGCCTTTCCGACCTGACGGCCGGATAGCCTTTGTGGGTTCTGCGGCGATGAAGCCTACAGGCCCGGATTCACCCAACCCGACCGAGGTGGCCGCGGGCGGGAGATCCCTCCCGCGACCGCCCCCGGATCATCGGGTCAGCTCGGGGTGAGCGTCACTCACCCGTCGCCTTGGCGATGATCTCCTTCGCCACGCTCTGCGGCACTTCGGCGTAGGAGTCGAACTGCATGCTGTAGCTAGCCCGGCCCTGGGTCTTCGACCGCAGGTCGCCGACGTAGCCGAACATCTCCGACAGCGGCACCAGAGCCCGGACGACGCGAGCGCCGCTGCGCTCCTCCATCGCCTGGATGATGCCCCGACGGGAGTTGAGGTCGCCGATGACGTCACCCATGTTCTCCTCGGGAGTGGTGACCTCAACAGCCATCATCGGCTCGAGCAGTGCGGGGTCGGCCTTGCGGGCCGCCTCCTTCATCACCATCGAGCCGGCGATCTTGAATGCCATTTCCGACGAGTCGACCTCGTGGTACTGGCCGTCCAGCAGCGTCAGCTTGACACCCACCAGCGGGAAGCCGGCGAGAATGCCGTACTGCATGGCGTCCTGGGCGCCGGCGTCCACCGACGGGATGAACTCCCGGGGGATACGGCCACCGGTGACGGCGTTGGCGAACTCGTAGGTCGGCGAGTCGTTGCCCATGGGCAGCGGCTCGACGCTCACGATGACGCGGGCGTACTGGCCGGAGCCACCGGTCTGCTTCTTGTGGGTGTACTCGATCTTCTCCACCGTGCGGCGGATCGTCTCGCGGTACGCCACCTGCGGCTTACCGATGTTCGCCTCGACGTTGAACTCGCGGCGCATCCGGTCGACCAGGATGTCCAGGTGCAGCTCGCCCATGCCGGAGATGACCGTCTGACCGGTCTGGTCGTCCAGCTTGACGCGGAAGGTCGGGTCCTCCTCAGCCAGCCGCTGGATGGCGGTGCTGAGCTTCTCCTGGTCGGCCTTGGTCTTCGGCTCGATCGCGACCTCGATGACCGGCTCCGGGAAGGTCATCGACTCCAGGATGACCGGGTTCGCCGAGTCGCACAGGGTGTCACCGGTGGTGGTCTGCTTCAGACCCTGCACCGCGATGATGTCGCCGGCCTTGGCCGAGCCACGCTCTTCCCGCTTGTTGGCGTGCATCTGGTAGATCTTGCCGATGCGCTCCTTGCGGTCCTTGGTGGAGTTGACCACCTGGGTGCCGGTCTCGACCACGCCGGAGTAGACCCGGACGTAGGTGAGCTTGCCGAGGTGCTTGTCGGTCTGGATCTTGAACGCCAGGCCGGAGAACGGCTCCGAGGTCGACGGCTTCCGCAGCATCGGGGTCTCGCCGTCGGTCGCCGTACCCTCGATCGCCGGAACGTCCAGCGGCGACGGCAGGAAGTCGATGACGGCGTCGAGCATGGGCTGCACGCCCTTGTTCTTGAACGCCGAACCGCAGAGCACCGGGTTCGCCTTGCCCGCGATGGTGGCACGACGGATGGCGGCCTTGATCTCCTCGACGGAGATCTCCTCGCCCTCCAGGTACTTCTCCATCACCGCGTCGTCGACGTCGGCCAGGGTCTCCATCAGCTTCTCGCGCCACTCGGCCGCGGAGTCGGCCAGCTCGGCCGGGATCTCCTCGATCGCGTAGTCCTCACCCTTCTGGGTCTCCCCGCGCCAGGTGAGGGCGCGCATGCCGATCAGGTCGACGACGCCGATGTGGTCGCCCTCGAGGCCGATCGGGATCTGGAGCACCAGCGGGGTGGCGTTGAGCCGGTCGATCATCATCTGCACGCAGCGGAAGAAGTCGGCGCCGGTCCGGTCGAGCTTGTTGACGAAGCACATCCGGGGGACGTTGTACTTGTCCGCCTGGCGCCAGACGTTCTCCGTCTGGGGCTCCACACCGGCGACGCCGTCGTACACCGCGACCGCACCGTCCAGAACACGCAGCGACCGCTCCACCTCGACCGTGAAGTCGACGTGGCCGGGCGTGTCGATGATCTGGATCGTGTGGCCCTTCCACTCGCACTTCGTGGCGGCGGACGTGATGGTGATACCGCGCTCCTGCTCCTGCTCCATCCAGTCCATGACGGCGGCGCCCTCGTGGACCTCGCCGATCTTGTACGTGATGCCGGTGTAGAAGAGGATTCGCTCGGTGGTCGTGGTCTTGCCGGCATCGATGTGCGCCATGATGCCGATGTTGCGTACGTTGGCGAGCGCGTCTGCGGCGGCCACTTCAATCCCTACTTATCGTCGTCTCGACACAACTGGTGGCGGTTCCGGCGCCGGGTGGGCGCCGGAACCTCAGGTGTTACCAGCGGTAGTGCGCGAAGGCCTTGTTGGACTCGGCCATCTTGTGCGTGTCCTCGCGCCGCTTGACGGCGGCACCGAGGCCGTTGCTCGCGTCCAGCAGCTCGTTCATCAGCCGCTCGATCATGGTCTTCTCGCGGCGGGCCCGGGAGTAGGTCACCAGCCAGCGCAGACCGAGCGTGGTCGCGCGGGCCGGCCGGACCTCGACCGGAACCTGGTAGGTGGCGCCACCGACCCGGCGGCTGCGCACCTCGAGCGTCGGCTTCACGTTGTCCATCGCCCGCTTGAGCGTGACGACGGGGTCGGTGCCGGACTTCTCGCGGCAGCCCTCCAGGGCGGCGTACACGATGCGCTCGGCGAGCTGACGCTTGCCACGCAGCAGGATCTTGTTCACCAGCTGGGTGACCAGCGGCGAGTTGTACACCGGGTCAGCGACCAGCGGATTCCGCGGAGCGGGTCCCTTACGCGGCATGTCAGCTCTTCTCCTTCTTCGCGCCGTAACGGCTGCGAGCCTGCTTGCGGTTGCGGACACCCTGGGTGTCCAGCGAGCCGCGCACGATCTTGTACCGCACGCCGGGGAGGTCCTTCACACGGCCGCCACGCACGAGCACGATCGAGTGCTCCTGCAGGTTGTGGCCGACGCCCGGGATGTAGGCGGTCACCTCGATCTGGCTGCTGAGCTTGACACGAGCGACCTTGCGCAGCGCCGAGTTCGGCTTCTTCGGGGTGGTGGTGTACACGCGGGTGCACACGCCGCGCCGCTGGGGAGACCCCTTGAGCGCCGGGGTCTTGGTCTTGGTCGTCTTGGCCTGTCGGCCCTTTCGGACCAGCTGCTGAATGGTGGGCACCGGGTTTCTCCGCTCCCTTCGGCCGCTGCGAGGCGACCGCGCCGTCTGCTCTAGCCGGCCTGATGGACGGCTCTCCTACATTCCAGCCGGGGCCACCTGACGGCAGTCCCAGCACCCGCGGTCGGGCGTGTCGCCCGAGTCACGGCCCGGTGGCGCCGCTGACGCGTCGTACCGGATCTTTGGTCTCTGGTGGTGCGACCGCGCGATCACCGGCTGACCGGCTCCAGC
Organism: Micromonospora sp. WMMD980; assembly: GCF_029626035.1. Taxonomy (NCBI): domain Bacteria; kingdom Bacillati; phylum Actinomycetota; class Actinomycetes; order Micromonosporales; family Micromonosporaceae; genus Micromonospora; species Micromonospora sp. WMMD980. Next base: position 6,243,235 of record NZ_JARUBE010000003.1, on the reverse strand, counting down.
GCACGCACGCATTGCCCGGGCTGGCCCGGGCGCAAGGGAAAAGAGTACCTATCACAGCCGCGCCGGTCAAAACGGATCGGCTCGGGAGGACCGCGTCGCGGCCCCGCCGGCCGGCTTCCGGATCGCCGGCGCGCCCTCGATGGGCACCTACGACGTCAAGTGTACCGGCTCGTCCCGGGCGCGGCCCGGCGGCCCCGCTCTCCCCCGGCCACCCCAGACCGGGCATTCCATCCCCAACCGGTCGCCGGTCCGGCGCACCTCACGTGATCTGCACCACCAGCGCGACTCCCAGCCCCACCACGCTCAACAGCAGCCCCACCACGCCGCAGCTGAGCCCGGCCACCGCCAGGCCGTTCCCGGTGAACCGGACCGCCGGCGGCGGCGCCGGACGCCTGATCTGGCGGCGGGCGAACAGCCAGGCCACGATCGCCCCGACGCCGGCGAGCGCGCCGAGCACGGTGAAGGCGCCGGCCGCCCAGGCACCGCCGTAGTCCGGACCGGCGACACCGAAGCAGAAGACCAGCAGCGACACCAGGATCGAGGCGATCCCGGTGACCAGCGAGCCGATGGCCGGCCCGGAGGTGACCGGCGGCACGTCCAGGTGAACCACCCCGAACGGGGTGCCCGGCACCGCGTCGACCCGCTTCGGCGGCCGGGGCGCCTCCCGCGGGGGCGGCGGGAACGCCGGCTCACCCGCCCAGCCGCCGCCGGGCGCGCTCCCCGGCGCGCCCCACCCGCCGCCGTGGGCCGGCCCGCTTCCCGGGTACGCCCCGAGCGCCGACCCGGGCCCGCCGTGCCCCGGCTGGTACGCCGACCCGGGCGGACCGGGCGGATACGGCCCCGCGGACTCGGGACCGTGCGTGCTCGGCGGATACGGCCCCGCGGACCCCTGGCCGTACGTGCCCGGCGGATACGACCCACCGGACCTCGGGTTGTGCATGCCCGGCGGGTACGGTCCCGCCGGCGGCCAGGGGCCGGGCGGAGCGGAGTGCGGCGGAGCGGAGTGCGGCGGCGGAGCGGAGTGCGGAGACGGCGCGGCGGAGTGCGACGCCGGGTCCGGCGCGGAGCGCGGGGCGGCCCACGGGCTGACCGCGTCGGCGGCCGGCGCGGCGGGATCCGGCCCGGCACCTGGGCGGGTCGGGTCGCCTCCCGGCGGGGCCGGTTCCGTCACGGCGTCCTCCTGTCCACGTGGCTCACCCGCCGCGCGGCGGACACCGGCCAGGCTACCGTCGCGGGTCACCGCCGGGTGGGTGGGAGCGGGGCCGCTCCCCCACCGGGTCAGTCGAAGTTCGGCGCGAAGTCGTGCCCGAACGAGGCGTCGGCGTGCCGGATGATCCCGATCACCACCGCGGCCACCACCGCGACGGCGGTCAGCACCAGGCCGACCCGGGCCAGCCGCTCACCGCGGCGCAGCCAGTCGGCGCCGGTGAGGTAACCCCCCGAGGCGTACGCCTCCCGGCGGGCCTGCCGGGCCAGGGTGAGCGCGAGCGTGGCGGGCACCACCCCGCCGACGAAGAAGCCGGTCAGCGCGCCGATCAGGCCGAGGGCGAAGACGGCGCGGGCCTTCGTGGAGCGGACCGGCTCGGGATCGTGCGGATGGCGGTGCGCCTGCGGCACGACGGGCACCTGCTGCACCGGCACGGTCGTCATGCCCCCATTCTGCCCCGCCCGGACGAGCCGGCGCGCCAGCTCGCCGAGGTGGCGGCATCCGGGGCCGGTCGACCCCACCACCTCGGCGTACCGGTGTGGGGCAAGCGGTCCCGGACGCGACGAGGCCCCCGGCGGGTGCCGGGGGCCTCGTCGTTCGTGCGGTTTAGCGGTACGACCCGAAGTCGAAGTCGTCCAGCGGCACCGCCTGGCCGCTGGCCGGCCCGAAGCCGTAGTCGGTCTCCGGGTAGCCGGTCATCGAGTAGACCTTGGCCTTCGCCTCCTCGGTCGGCTCGACCCGGACGTTGCGGTACTTGCTGATGCCCGTACCGGCCGGGATGAGCTTACCGATGATCACGTTCTCCTTGAGGCCGATCAGCGAGTCGCTGCGGGCGTGGATCGCCGCGTCCGTCAGCACCCGGGTGGTCTCCTGGAAGGAGGCCGCCGACAGCCAGGAATCCGTGGCCAGCGAGGCCTTGGTGATACCCATCAGCACCGGACGACCGGCGGCGGGCTCGCCGCCCTCGCCGACGAGCCGGCGGTTCTCCGACTCGAACAGCGCCCGGTCGACCAGCACGCCCGGCAGGAACTCGGTCGAGCCGGAGTCGATGACCGTCACCCGCTTGAGCATCTGGCGGATGATGATCTCGATGTGCTTGTCGTGGATGAGCACACCCTGCGAGCGGTAGACCTCCTGGACCTCCTGGGTCAGGTGGACCTGGACCGCGCGCGGGCCGAGGATGCGCAGCAGCTCGTGCGGGTCGATGGTGCCCTCGGTGAGCTTCTCGCCGACCTCGACGTGGTCGCCGTCGTGCGCCCGGAGCCGGACCCGCTTCGAGATCTTGTCGTAGACGATCTCGTCGCTGCCGTCGTCCGGGATGACCACGATCTTGCGGGACCGCTCGCCGTCCTCGATCCGGATCCGGCCGGGGGTGTCGGCGATGGGCGCCTTACCCTTCGGCACCCGGGCCTCGAAGATCTCCTGCACACGGGGCAGACCCTGGGTGATGTCCTCACCCGCGACACCACCGGTGTGGAAGGTACGCATGGTCAGCTGCGTACCCGGCTCACCGATCGACTGGGCGGCGATGATGCCGACCGCCTCGCCGACGTCCACGGTCTTGCCGGTCGGCAGCGAGCGGCCGTAGCACGCACCGCAGACGCCCAGCTTCGACTCGCAGGTGAGCACGCTGCGCACCCGCACCGTCTCCACCCCGGCCGCCACGATCGCGTCGACCCCGATGGAGTTGATGTCCTGGCCGCGGTGGGCCACCACGGTGCCGTCCGGCCCCTTGATGTCGTCGGCCAGCGTCCGGGCGTGCACGCTGGTCTCGGCGTGCTCGTGCACGACCAGCTTGCCGTCCAGGTGCTCACCGATCTGCATCGGGATGGCCCGGTCGGTGCCGCAGTCCTCCTCGCGGATGATGACGTCCTGCGAGACGTCCACCAGACGACGGGTCAGGTAACCCGAGTCGGCGGTACGCAGGGCGGTGTCCGCGAGACCCTTCCGGGCGCCGTGCGTGGAGATGAAGTACTCCAGCACGGACAGACCCTCCCGGTACGAGGCCTTGATCGGCCGCGGGATGATCTCGCCCTTCGGGTTGGCCACCAGACCACGGATCGCCGCGATCTGCCGGAGCTGGAGCAGGTTACCGCGGGCACCCGAGTTGATCATCTTCCACAGCGGGTTCTCCTGCGGCAGCGCGGTGTCCATCTCCTTGGCGACCTCGTTGGTCGCCTTGGTCCAGATCTCGATGAGCTCGCCGCGACGCTCCTCGGCGGTCATCAGACCACGCTGGTACTGCTTGTCGATCCGGTCGGCTTCCTTCTCGTACCGCTCCAGGATCTCCCGCTTGCGCGGCGGAGCGATGACGTCCTCCATGCCGATGGTGACGCCGGACCAGGTGGCCCAGTGGAAACCGGCCTCCTTGAGCCCGTCCAGGGTGGCCGCCAGGGCCACCTTCGGGAAGCGCTCGGCGAGGTCGTTGACGATCGCGGAGAGCTGGCCCTTGCGGATCTCGTAGTTCACGAAGCGGTAGCCCGGGGGCAGCGTCTCGTTGAACAGGACCCGGCCCAGGGTGGTCTCCACCGTCACCGGCTCGCCCTCGACCCAGCCCTCGGGCGCGGTCCACGGCTCGGCGCCGGCGCCGTTGTCGACACCGATCACGTCGTGCAGCCGGATCTTGACCGGGGTCTGCAGGTGCAGCTCACCGTTGTCGTACGCCATCCGCGCCTCGGCGTCCGAGCTGAACGCCCGGCCCTCGCCCTGACCACCCGGAGTGAGGTGGGTCAGGTGGTAGAGACCGATGACCATGTCCTGGGTGGGCATGGTGACCGGCTTGCCGTCGGCCGGCTTGAGGATGTTGTTCGACGACAGCATCAGGATCCGCGCCTCGGCCTGGGCCTCGGCGGACAGCGGCACGTGGACCGCCATCTGGTCACCGTCGAAGTCGGCGTTGAACGCGGTGCAGACCAGCGGGTGGATCTGGATGGCCTTGCCCTCGACCAGCTGCGGCTCGAAGGCCTGGATGCCCAGGCGGTGCAGGGTCGGCGCCCGGTTCAGCAGGACCGGGTGCTCGCCGATGACCTCTTCCAGCACGTCCCACACGACCGGGCGCTGCCGCTCGACCATCCGCTTGGCGGACTTGATGTTCTGCGCGTGGTTGAGGTCGACCAGCCGCTTCATCACGAACGGCTTGAACAGCTCCAGCGCCATCTGCTTGGGCAGGCCGCACTGGTGCAGCTTGAGCTTCGGGCCGACCACGATGACCGACCGGCCGGAGTAGTCGACGCGCTTGCCCAGCAGGTTCTGGCGGAACCGGCCCTGCTTGCCCTTGAGCATGTCGGAGAGCGACTTCAGCGGCCGGTTGCCCGGGCCGGTGACCGGACGACCGCGACGGCCGTTGTCGAACAGCGCGTCGACGGCCTCCTGGAGCATCCGCTTCTCGTTGTTGACGATGATCTCGGGCGCGCCGAGGTCGATCAGCCGCTTGAGGCGGTTGTTCCGGTTGATCACACGCCGGTAGAGGTCGTTCAGGTCGGAGGTCGCGAAGCGGCCACCGTCGAGCTGCACCATCGGGCGCAGGTCCGGCGGGATGACCGGGACGCAGTCCAGCACCATGCCGAGCGGCGAGTTCCGGGTGTTCTGGAACGCCGCGACGACCTTCAGCCGCTTGAGCGCCCGGATCTTCCGCTGGCCCTTGCCGGAGCGGATGGTCTCGCGGAGGTTCTCCGCCTCGGCGGTGAGGTCCATGTTCTGGACCAGCGCCTTGATGGCCTCGGCGCCCATGCTGCCGGTGAAGTACTCACCGAAGCGGTCGCGCAGCTCGCGGTAGAGCAGCTCGTCGGTGACCAGCTGCTTCGGCTCCAGCTTGCGGAAGGTGTCGAGGACCTCGTCGAGGCGGTCGATCTCGCGCTGGGCCCGGTCGCGGATCTGGCGCATCTCGCGCTCTCCGCCCTCCTTGACCTTGCGCCGGACGTCCGCCTTCGCGCCCTCGGCCTCCAGCTCGGCGAGGTCGCCCTCGAGCTTGGCGGCCCGCTTCTCGATCTCCGAGTCGCGGCTGTTCTCGGCCTGCCGCTTCTCGGCCAGGATCTCGTTCTCGATGGTCGAGAGGTCGCGGTGACGCGCTTCGGCGTCCACGCTCGTCACGACGTACGAGGCGAAGTAGATGATCTTTTCGAGGTCCTTCGGGGCGAGGTCCAGCAGGTAACCCAGCCGGCTCGGCACGCCCTTGAAGTACCAGATGTGGGTCACCGGAGCGGCCAGCTCGATGTGACCCATCCGCTCCCGGCGAACCTTGGAGCGGGTCACCTCGACGCCGCAGCGCTCGCAGATGATGCCCTTGAAACGGACCCGCTTGTACTTACCGCAGTAGCACTCCCAGTCCCGCTGCGGACCGAAGATCTTCTCGCAGAAGAGCCCGTCCTTCTCCGGCTTGAGGGTGCGGTAGTTGATGGTCTCGGGCTTCTTGACCTCGCCGTGGGACCACTGACGGATGTCGTCGGCGGTGGCGAGACCGATGCGCAGCTCGTCGAAGAAGTTGACGTCGAGCACTGTGTCCCCTATGTCGTCGTCTGTACTGCTAGCTAACGGGCGGGATCGGGGGCCGGCGAACCGGCCCCCGACTCACCGCCTCAGACCTCTTCGACCGAGCTCGGCTCGCGCCGGGACAGGTCGATGCCCAGCTCCTCCGCCGCCCGGAACACCTCGTCGTCGGTCTCGCGCATCTCCAGGGCCACACCGTCGCTGGAGAGCACCTCGACATTGAGGCACAGCGACTGCAGCTCCTTGAGCAGCACCTTGAACGACTCCGGGATGCCCGGCTCGGGGATGTTCTCGCCCTTGACGATCGCCTCGTAGACCTTGACCCGGCCGAGGACGTCGTCGGACTTGATGGTCAGCAGCTCCTGCAGGGCGTAGGCGGCGCCGTACGCCTGCATCGCCCAGCACTCCATCTCACCGAAGCGCTGGCCGCCGAACTGCGCCTTACCACCCAGCGGCTGCTGCGTGATCATCGAGTACGGGCCGGTCGACCGGGCGTGGATCTTGTCGTCGACCAGGTGGTTGAGCTTCAGGATGTAGACGTAGCCGACCGCGATCGGGTCGGGCAGCGGCTCGCCCGAACGACCGTCGAACAGCTGCGCCTTGCCGGTGCGCCCGATCAGCTGGTTGCCGTCCCGGTTGGGCAGGGTCGACGCCAGCAGGCCGGAGATCTCCTCCTCGCGGGCACCGTCGAAGACCGGGGTGGCCACGTTGGTGTCCGGCTCGGACTCGTGCGCGTTGATCGACTTGAGCTGGCGCTTCCACTCCTCGTCGTCACCGTCGACGCTCCAGCCGGTCTTGGCAACCCACCCGAGGTGGGTCTCCAGGACCTGGCCGATGTTCATCCGGGACGGCACACCGAGCGGGTTCAGCACGATGTCGACCGGGGTGCCGTCCTCCAGGAACGGCATGTCCTCGATCGGCAGGATCTTGGAGATGACGCCCTTGTTGCCGTGGCGGCCCGCGAGCTTGTCACCGTCCTGGATCTTGCGCTTCTGGGCCACGTAGACCCGCACCAGCTCGTTCACGCCCGGGGGCAGCTCGTCGCCGTCCTCGCGGGAGAAGGTACGCACGCCGATGACCGTGCCGGTCTCGCCGTGCGGCACCTTCAGCGAGGTGTCGCGAACCTCGCGCGCCTTCTCACCGAAGATCGCGCGGAGCAGCCGCTCCTCGGGGGTCAGCTCGGTCTCGCCCTTCGGCGTGACCTTGCCGACCAGGATGTCGCCGGGGACCACCTCGGCGCCGATCCGGATGATGCCGCGCTCGTCGAGGTCGGCGAGCATCTCCTCGCTGACGTTCGGGATGTCGCGGGTGATCTCCTCCGGACCGAGCTTGGTGTCCCGGGCGTCGACCTCGTGCTCCTCGATGTGGATCGAGGTGAGCACGTCCTGCTGCACGAGGCGCTGCGACAGGATGATCGCGTCCTCGTAGTTGTGGCCCTCCCAGCACATGAACGCGACCAGCAGGTTGCGTCCGAGCGCCATCTCGCCCTCGTCGGTGCACGGCCCGTCGGCGATGACCTGACCGGCCTCGACGCGGTCGCCCTCGAAGACGACCGGCTTCTGGTTGACGCAGGAGCCGGCGTTGGAGCGGCGGAACTTGTGCAGCAGGTACGTCCGGCGGTGGCCGTCGTCCTGGTGGACGGTGACGTAGTCGGCGCAGAGGTCCTCGACCACCCCGCCGACCTCGGCGACGACCACGTCGCCGGCGTCGACGGCCGCACGGTATTCCATGCCGGTGCCGACCAGCGGGGCCTCGGCCTTGACCAGCGGCACCGCCTGACGCTGCATGTTCGCGCCCATGAGCGCGCGGTTCGCGTCGTCGTGCTCCAGGAACGGGATCATCGCGGTGGCGACCGAGGTCATCTGCCGCGGCGACACGTCCATGTAGTCCACGGCCCCGGGCGCCACGTCCTCGGTCTCGCCGCCCTTACGGCGGACCAGGACGCGGTCCTCGGCGAACGTGCCGTCCGACTTCAGCGGCGCGTTGGCCTGGGCCTTGACGAACCGGTCCTCCTCGTCCGCGGTCAGGTAGTCGATCTGGTCGGTGACCCGACCGTCGATGACCTTCCGGTACGGCGTCTCGATGAAGCCGAACGGGTTGACCCGGGCGAAGGTGGAGAGCGCGCCGATCAGGCCGATGTTCGGGCCTTCCGGCGTCTCGATCGGGCACATCCGGCCGTAGTGGGACGGGTGCACGTCGCGGACCTCGAAGCCGGCCCGCTCACGGGACAGACCACCCGGGCCGAGCGCGCTCAGCCGGCGCCGGTGGGTCAGACCCGCCAGCGGGTTGGTCTGGTCCATGAACTGGGACAGCTGCGACGTGCCGAAGAACTCCTTGATCGCCGCCACCACCGGGCGGATGTTGATCAGGGTCTGCGGCGTGATCGCCTCGACGTCCTGGGTGGTCATCCGCTCGCGGACGACCCGCTCCATCCGGGAGAGACCCACCCGGACCTGGTTCTGGATCAGCTCGCCCACGGTGCGCAGGCGACGGTTGCCGAAGTGGTCGATGTCGTCGGCCTCGTAGCCCTCCTCACCGGCGTGCAGCCGGCAGAGGTATTCCACGGTGGCGACGATGTCGTCCTCGGTCAGCGTGCCGGTGTTCATCGGCACGTCGACTTCGAGCTTCTTGTTGAACTTGTAGCGCCCGACCTTGGCGACGTCGTACCGCTTCGGGTTGAAGAAGAGGTTGTCGAGCAGGGTCTGGGCGTTCTCGCGGGTCGGCGGCTCGCCAGGGCGGAGCTTCCGGTAGATGTCGAGAAGCGCCTCGTCCTGCCCGGCGATGTGGTCCTTCTCGAGCGTGGTCATCATCAGCTCGGACCAGCCGAACTTCTCGCGGATGCGCTCCGCGGACCACCCGATGGCCTTGAGCAGGACGGTGACGGCCTGCCGACGCTTGCGGTCGATGCGGACGCCGACCGTGTCGCGCTTGTCGATGTCGAACTCCAGCCAGGCACCCCGGCTCGGGATGACCTTGACGCTGGAGAGGTCGCGGTCGGAGGTCTTGTCCGGCTGCTTGTCGAAGTAGACGCCCGGCGAGCGGACGAGCTGGCTGACCACGACGCGCTCGGTGCCGTTGATGATGAAGGTGCCCTTGGGCGTCATCATCGGGAAGTCACCCATGAACACCGTCTGGCTCTTGATCTCGCCGGTGGTGTTGTTGGTGAACTCCGCGGTCACGAACAGTGGCGCGCAGTAGGTCAGGTCCTTCTCCTTACACTCCTCGATCGAGGCCTTGACCTCGTCGAAGCGCGGAGCGGAGAAGGAGAGCGACATGGTGCCGGAGAAGTCCTCAATGGGACTGATCTCGTCGAGGATTTCCGCGAGACCCGAGCGTGCGTGCGGGTCGTCCGCCGACCGGCCCTGCCAAGCCTCGTTGCCGACGAGCCAGTCGAAGGACTCGTTCTGGATGGCGAGGAGGTTGGGGACCTCGAGGTGTTCGGTGATCCGACCGAAAGAAACTCGGCGGGGTGCGAAAGCGCTCGACGTACGACTGGTCTTCGCAGGGCGGGAAGCTGCCAAGATGCGTCCTTCCGAGGACCGGTGCTGCAGAACGGCTGGTACGCGTGCACTCCAATGACCCCACCAGAAATATCCGCAATCGGACATTTCCGAGCAGGGGTCAAGTCGGAAGGCAGCGCAAACTAGCAGTGTAGCCGAGAGGCTAACCGCTGTCCAGCCCACCCCGCAGGTCGTCGCGGAACATGCCCTGGGACCTCGGAAAACCGGGTCCGCGGGGCCGCTCGGAACGCGACGCTCCTGCCGGTCCGCTCGTGGTGCGGCGGCGGTGGTGCTGCCGTTGCCCTTACCCGAGTGGCGGCCGTTGCAAGCGCGGAAGGTCTTGCTGATGTCAGCGTGCCTGTCCTGCCGGTGCCGCGTCAAGGGCCGGTTACCGCTCGGGGTGTCTTTCCCACCGACGGACTACCGACCCGGCGTCCCTGAGAGGCCGGTGCGAGAACCCTGGACGCCCTGCTCACACCGCTACCGTCGGGGAGCACCAACACGGCGGGCGGTGATCCGCTCCCGGATCACCGCCCGCCGCGACGCGGTTGTGCGCCGACTCACGTGAGCCGGACACGCGTCAGGTCAGACCAACGTCACTTGAGGGTGACCTTGGCGCCCTCACCCTCGAGCTTGGCCTTGGCCTTCTCGGCGGTCTCCTTGTTGGCCTTCTCCAGGACGGCCTTCGGAGCGGCCTCGACCAGGTCCTTGGCCTCCTTGAGGCCCAGGCCGGTCAGCTCACGCACGACCTTGATGACCTGGATCTTCTTGCCACCGTCGGCGTCGAGGATGACGTCGAACTCGTCCTTCTCCTCCTCGGCCGGGGCGGCAGCGCCACCGGCGGCACCGCCGGCCGCGGCAACCGCGACCGGAGCGGCGGCGGTGACCTCGAAGGTCTCCTCGAACTGCTTCACGAACTCGGAGAGCTCGATCAGCGTCATCTCCTTGAACGCGTCGAGCAGCTCGTCGGTGCTGAGCTTCGCCATGTCTGGCGTCCTTTCTGCAAGTGGAAACTAAGAATGTGGTGCGCCGCGCGGCCTCAGGCCGCCTCGGCGCCCTCCTGCTCGCGCTTCTTGTCCGCCAGGGCGGCCGCCGCGCGGGCGGCCTTGGAGAGCGGCGCCTGGAACAGGGCCGCGGCCTTGCTCAGGTTGCCCTTCATGGCACCGGCCAGCTTGGCCAGCAGCACCTCGCGGGACTCCAGGTCGGCGAGCTTCGTGACCTCGGCCGCGGAAATGGCCTTGCCCTCGAAGACACCGCCCTTGATGACGAGCTTCGGGTTGGCCTTCGCGAAGTCGCGAAGCCCCTTCGCCGCCTCGACGACGTCGCCCGAAACGAAAGTCAGCGCGGTAGGACCGGTGAACAGCTCGTCGAGGCCGGAGATGCCCGCATCGGCCGCGGCACGCTTGGCCAGCGTGTTCTTCGCGACCGTGTAGCTGGTCTCCTTGCCGAGCGTGCGCCGCAGCTGGGTGAGCTGCGAAACCGTGAGCCCGCGGTACTCGGTCAGCACGGTGGCGCCCGACGAGCGGAAGCTCTCGGTCAGCTCGGCGACGGCCGTGGCCTTGTCGGCCCGGATCGGCTTGTCCGCCATGTCCCTCCTCTCTCGTTGCTCGGAGCTGGCACGCCGGCGACGAGAGAACTCGCGACGGCGGCGGAGGCGCCACGACAACGAAAAAGCCCCGGCGCGGGGCGCACGGGGCGAGGGCCGGGATCATGGGCACAGTCGGCGGACCGTGGATGACACCGAGTTTCGCTTGCCGCCCTGCGCGGGTCGCCCGTCGTCGCGGGACCTTCGACCGTGCCAGGGCACGGTGACCAGCGGTCTGTGGGTGGAACTACCGCCCCAGGTTACGCGACCGCGCCACTCGCGCCAAATCGCCCCCCGGTGCTTCCGGTCACCCGCCCGATCAGGCCCGGGTGCGGCGCCCCCAGGCGTAGCCGGCCAGCGCCACCGCCGTCCAGAGCGCCGCCCAGCCGGTCAGCAGCAGCCCGGTGCCCACCGCGACCGGCCCGGTGACCGCCCGCGCGGTCGCCATCACCGGCGGGACCAGCCACGGCGCCACCGAGCCGGACAACCCGAACACCACGAACCCGACCGCGCCGACCGCCAGCACGGCCACCCCGTAGCCGGCGCTGCGGGTGATCGCCCGACTGGCCAGCGCGCCGAGGGCCACCGCCGCCGGCAGGGCGAGCAGGTGCGCCCACAACCCGAGCGCCACACCGACCAGGGCCGGCCGCCCGTCCGGGCCGGCCGCCGTGGTGAGGCCCCCGATCGGCCACGGCAGCACCAGCGCGACAGCCACCACGGCGAGCCCGGCCACCAGCGCCGCGAGCAGCCCGGCCGCCCGCTCCCGGGCCGGCCCGACCACCACCCGGGCCAGCCGGCGCTGCACGTCGGGCTCGACGTCGAGCAGGATCTTGGTCTGCCAGGCCAGCACCGGGAAGAGCACCACCGCGGAGACGCCGTAGGCCTCCGCCGGCCGGGCCTGACCGCCGCCGTAAAGGATGCCGAGGGCGAGCAGGCCGGCCAGCACCGGCGCCAGCGCCCGTCCGGTACGCACGAAGCCGGCCAGCCGCAGCCGCACCAGGGCGATCACCGGGTCACCTCCGACGCCGGCCCGGACCGCTCGGTCGGGATGCCCTCGGCGGCACCGGCCAGGGCGCTCCCCCGCCCGGCGGGCTGCCCGTCGAACGCGCCGCCCGGGGTGGCGGGCGGGCTCGCGACAGGTCGGTCCGGTGGCTTCGGGACATCAGCGGTGTCCGGCGCGCCCGGCGGCCCCGGCACGCCCTGGTTGCCCGGCAGGGCCGGTGACAGCGCGGCATCCGTGGCGGCGGGCTGGCCCGACGGCACGGTGGGCCGGCCCGCGACGGGTCGACCGGGTGGCGTGGCGGCGGCGGGGACGGCGTGGTCGCGTATCCGAAGGATCTGGTGGCCGTCGGCGCGCAGGCGGGCGACGGCGGCGGCGAGGCCCGCGGCCGGCACCGCCAGCTCGACCACCGCGACGGCCGAACCCCCGGACGGCGCCGTCTCGGTGAGAGTGCCGTCGGCGACCGACCAGTGCCGGGCGCCGGGCAGCCGGACCGTCTCGCCCCGGTGGTCGCTGACCAGCACCGCGCCGCCGCCGGCCAGCACCTCGCCGATCAACTCGGGGACCAGCTCGCGGGCGGCCGCGTCGAGCCCCTCCCAGGGCTCGTCGAGCACCAGCAGCCCGGGCCGGCGCAGCAACGCCTGCGCCAGGCCGACCTTCTGGGCGGTGCCCTTGGACAGCTGGGGCAGGCGCACGTCGTGGAACCGGGTCAGGCCCAGCCGCTCGACTCAGTGGCGCACCGCCCGGTCGGCGGCGGGCCCGGGCAGGCCGACGACCCGGCCCATCGCGGCGAGGTAGGACCCGACGGTGAACGGCTGGTCGGCGGGGAACCGCTCCGGCACCCAGCCGACCGTCACCGGGCGGCCGGTCACCCGGCCCCGGCTCGGTCGCAGCACCCCGGCGGCGAGCTGAAGCAGGGTGGACTTGCCCGCCCCGTTGCGACCGAGCACGACCGCGACCTCGCCCGGACCGATCGCCACGTCGACCTGGCACAGCACCCACGGGCCGTGCCGTCGGTAGCGAAGCCACACCCCGTCGAGCCGCATGCGCCGAGACTGCCACACCGGACAGACGAACGGGGCCCCGCCACGGTGTGGTGGCGGGACCCCGTCGGAGACGTGCGGTTGCTCAGCTCTCGGCGGAGCCTTCCTGCAGGTTCTTGACCACCTTCGGGTCGACCGGGACGCCCGGGCCCATGGTGGTGGTCAGGGTGACCTTCTTGAGGTAGGTGCCCTTGGCCGCGGACGGCTTGGCGCGCAGCACCTCGTCGAGGACCGCGGCGTAGTTGTCGACCAGCTGGGCCTCGGAGAAGGAGGCCTTACCGATGATCAGGTGCAGGTTGGAGTGCTTGTCCACCCGGAAGGTGATCTTGCCGCCCTTGATGTCCGCGACCGCCTTGGTGACGTCCATGGTCACGGTGCCGGTCTTCGGGTTCGGCATCAGGCCGCGCGGGCCCAGGATCCGCGCGATCCGGCCGATCTTGGCCATCTGGTCCGGGGTGGCGATCGCGGCGTCGAAGTCCAACCAACCGCCCTGGATACGGGCGACCAACTCGTCGGTGCCCACCTCGTCCGCGCCCGCCGCGGCGGCCTCCTCGGCCTTCGCGCCGGCGGCGAAGACGATCACGCGGGCGGTCTTACCGGTGCCGTGCGGCAGGTTGACCACGCCGCGGACCATCTGGTCCGCCTTGCGGGGGTCGACGCCGAGGCGCATCGCGACCTCGACCGTGGCGTCGAACTTGACGTTGGTGTTCTCCTTGGCCAGCTTGACGGCCTCGGCGGGGGCGTAGAGCTTCGACCGGTCGATGACCTCGGCGGCCTTGCGGTAGCTCTTGCTGCGCTGCATTTCTGGTGACTCCTGTGGTCTCTGGCGGGCGCGCGGGTCGGCGGCCCTCCCACGAACGGATCGGGTGGAGCGGTGGAGCGAGATCAGTCGGCGACGGTGAGGCCCATCGACCGGGCGGTGCCGGCGATGATCTTCTCGGCCTGGTCGATGTCGTTGGCGTTGAGGTCCGCCATCTTCTTCTCGGCGATCTCACGCAGCTGGGCGCGGGTCACCGAGCCGACCTTCTCCTTGTGCGGGACACCCGAGCCCTTCTGCACACCGGCGGCCTTGATCAGCAGCCGGGCGGCGGGCGGGGTCTTCAGCACGAAGGTGAAGGTGCGGTCCTCGTAGACGCTGATCTCGGCGGGGACGACGTCGCCCCGCTGGGACTCGGTCTGCGCGTTGTAGGACTTGCAGAACTCCATGATGTTCACGCCGTGCTGGCCGAGCGCGGGGCCGACCGGCGGCGCCGGCGTGGCCTGGCCCGCCGGCAGCTGAAGCGTGAACGTCTTGACGAGCTTCTTCTTCGGAGGCATGTCTCTTCCTGGGGCTTGAAACTGGGATTCTCCGCCGCCCGCGGGCGCGCACGGTCAGCGCGGTGCGGACGGCCGACGTTAAAGAGTAACGCAGTCTCACGCGACACCGGCGGCCGGCCCGCGAGGGCCGACCGCCGGCGCGGACGTGACGTGCGTCAGATCTTGGCGACCTGGTTGAAGTTCAGCTCGACCGGCGTCTCCCGGCCGAAGATCGACACCAGCACCTTGAGCTTCTGCTGGTCGGCGTTGATCTCGCTGATCGTCGCCGGCAGCGACGCGAACGCGCCGTCGGTGACGGTGACCGAGTCGCCGACCTCGAAGTCGAGGACCTTGACCTCGGGCTTGGCCTTCTTCTGCTCGGTCTCGACCGCCGGCGCGAGCCACTTGAGCACCTCGTCGAGGCTCAGCGGCGCCGGCCGGTCCGCCCGGTCGGTGGCGCCGACGAAGCCGGTGACGCCCGGGGTGTTCCGGACGCAGGAGTAGGACTCGGCGGTCAACTCCATCCGGACCAGGATGTAGCCCGGGAAGACCTTCGCCTGGACCTGCGACCGCTTGCCGTTCTTGACCTCGACCTCTTCCCGGGTCGGCACCTCGACCTGGTAGATGTAGTCCTCCATGTCGAGGGACGTGATCCGGGTCTCGAGGTTGGTCTTGACCTTGTTCTCGTAGCCGGCGTACGAGTGCACCACATACCAGTCGCCGGGCGCGTAGCGCAGCTTCTGGCGCAGCTCGGCGACCGGGTCGAAGTCTTCGTCCGGAGCCGGCTCGGTGGTCGGGAACTCCGGCTCGCTGGCGGCCTCGACCGACTCGTTGTTGGCCGCCGTCGCCACCGCGGACTGCTCGTCCGGGGTCTCGGCGGTCTCGTCGTACTCAGGCACGCTCGCTCACTTCCGTCAGTATTGCTGTCCGCAGGTCAGCTGGGGTTGCCGAAGACCCACAGCACCGCCTTGGCGAAGCCGTAGTCCAGCAGGGCCACGATCGCCAGCATCACCGCGACGAAGGTGACCACCACCGCCGTGTAGGTCAGCAGCTCCTTGCGGGTCGGCCAGATGACCTTACGCAGCTCCGCCACGACCTCGCGGAAGAACCGCGCGATGCGGGCGAAGAGCCCGATCCGCTCGGTGTCCTTACGGGTCTTGCGGCCCTCGGCCGGCTCGGCGTGCGCCCGCTTGCGGGTCGCGGTGCCGCCCCGGGAGACCGGCTCGTCCGCGTCGGCGGCGTCGTCGGCCACATCGTCGTCGGCAACGCCGTCGACGATCGCGTCGTCATTCAGACGCTCGTCGCCGTCGTTCTCGCCGCGCCGCTTCTTCTCGGCCACTTCGCCCTCCGTGCGGGGTTGGGGTCGCACGCCGGGCGGCGTGCGCGGCGTGTTGGTCACGCCGGCCGGACCAACCGTCCCGCGACGGGCCGCGGCCGGCGGACCGGCCGGGACAGCCCCGATCGCCTCGGGACCATGCCACCGGTGCCACCACCACGGGCCGGACGCCACCGCGAACGGCGACGCGACCCACGGGAACGGTCAGGCCTGAGGCGCAGGGGTGACAGGACTTGAACCTGCAGCCTGCGGTTTTGGAGACCGCTGCTCTGCCAATTGAGCTACACCCCTGTGCGGCAACTCACCTTCACCCGGACACGTGGTGTCGAGCGGAGGTCACTTGCCCCACGGCGGACCAGTGTACGGGTAGTCGTACGACTTTCCCAACCGGTCCACCCCTCGCGCGTCGGGTGACCCTCAGCGAGAAGTGCGAATCAGTGCCCGGGCCTGCGACAGCACCTTCTCACCCCGGCAGGTGGCGGTGATGTCGAGCCGGGTCAGTCCGTCCTCGGTGACCTCCTTGACCACCGCGGAGACCTCGATCTCGATGCCCTCGTCGGCGTCCGGGACGACCACCGGGCGGGTGAACCGGACGCCGAAGTCGACCACCGCGTCCGGCGCGCCGGCCCAGCCGGCGACCGCGCGACCGACCAGGGCCATGGTGTACATGCCGTGGGCGATGACGCCGGGCAGGCCCACGCCGGTGGCGGTCCGGTCGCTCCAGTGGATCGGGTTGAAGTCGCCCGAGGCGCCCGCGTAGCGGACCAGGTCCGCCCGGGTCACCCGGTAGGTCTGCACCGGCAGCTCCATGCTCACGCCTCCCCGCGTACGACGATCTTGGCCCAGACCGTGACCACCGGTTCACCGCCGGACGTGCGCACGTCCGTGCGGGTGGTCAGGAAGCCGTGCCCACCCCGGCTGGTCACGTCCTCGATGGTGTTCACGCAGACCAGCTCGTCGCCGGCCACCACCGGCCGGGTGTAGGCGAACCGCTGGTCGCCGTGGACCACCCGGCTGTAGTCGACGCCCAACTCCGGGTCGTCGACGATCTGCCGGCTGGCCGCCATGGTCACGAGCACCGGGAACGTCGGCGGCGCCACCACGTCGGCGTGGCCCCGCGCACGGGCCGCCTCGGGGTCGTGGTGCGCCGGGTCGGTCGCCCCGATGGCGGTGGCGAACTCGCGGATCTTTTCTCGGCCCACCTGGTAGGGGGCGGTCGGCGGATAGGTCCGGCCGACGAAGGACGGGTCCAGGGACATGCCGCGAACCTACACGGAAAACACGAACGCCGATCCGAGCGGTCGGCCGGCCCGAGGGCCGTCGACCGGGCGGACCGGCGTTCGGAAAAGCTGCTGCGGGCCGGCGGCGCCGGCCGTGCGTCAGCGGGTCTCGCGGTGGACGGTGTGCTTGCCGTCCCGGGGGCAGAACTTCTTCAGCTCGATGCGGTCCGGGTCGTTACGACGGTTCTTGCGCGTGATGTAGTTGCGCTCCTTGCACTCCACACACGCCAAAGTGATCTTCGGCCGGACATCGGTCGCCTTCGCCACGGCGGAGTGCCTTCCTCGCTCACGGATATCAACTACGGCGTGTCAGCCTACGCGCTGACGACGCGGACATGCAAAGTGGGCGCCTGTGGCGCCCATCCCACCGGCCACCGAGCGAACCCGGAGGACGAGAGTAGCGGTGGCCGGACTTGAACCGGCGACACAGCGATTATGAGCCGCTTGCTCTGCCATCTGAGCTACACCGCCGTGGCGGGTCCAGCCGGACCCTTTGAGCCCCCTTACGGAATCGAACCGTAGACCTTCTCCTTACCATGGAGACGCTCTGCCGACTGAGCTAAGGGGGCCTGCCCGATCACCCCTGGGGTGTCGCGCAGAGGAAACAGTACACGACCTCGTCCCCGAGGTGAAATCGGATCCCCCCGACACGTGTCGGGCCTGATCAGGGCACCACACGCAGGCGCGGAAGCTCTCCGGCGACGATCGTCTCGGGGTCGACCTGGGCGCCGAACCACGCCTCCAGACGCTCGTACGGGAGCGGCCGGCTGAACAGGAAGCCCTGGCCGATCTCGCAGCCGATGTCCTGGAGCAGCTCCAGCGTCAGCTCGCTCTCCACGCCCTCGGCGACCACGGTCAGACCGAACTGCTGGGAGAGCGTCACCACCGCGTTGACGATGGCCAGGTCGCCCGGGTCGGTCGCCATCCCCTGCACGAACGAGCGGTCCACCTTGACCTCGTGCACCGGCAGCCGGCGCAACTGGGCCAGGGACGAATTGCCGGTGCCGAAGTCGTCCACCGAGAGCCGGACACCGAGGTCGCGGAGGCTGCGCAGGGTCGGGATGGGACGTTCGGTGCCGTCCAGCACACCCGACTCGGTGATCTCCAGGGTGAGCCGCTGCGGGGGTACGCCGTACTCCTCCAGCAGGTCGCGCACGAGCGCCGGGAAGTGCTGGTCGTTGAGCGTACGGGCGGCGAGGTTGACCGAGACGGAGAGCGCCTGCTCCCCGTGGCTCCAGTCGCGGCTGCGCCGCAGACTCTCCCGAAGCACGAACTCGGTGAGCCGGCCGAGCTGGCCGGTGTGCTCGGCGACCGCCACGAAGTCGTCCGGCTCGACCGTGCCGTGCGCCGGGTGCTCCCAGCGGGCCAGGCACTCCACGCCCACCAGCCGGCGGTCCCGCAGCGTCACCTTGGGTTGGAAGTAGACCTCCAGGTCGCCGTCGGCCAGCGCCCGCTCCAGGTCGCCGGCGAGGCCCAGCCGGCGCAGCGAGCGGGACTCCAGCGCCGGGCTGTAGAGCTGCACGCTGCCCGGCACCGACTTGGCCGCGGTGGCGGCCAGGTCGACCCGCTGGAGCAGGGCCACCGCGTCGCCGCCGTGGTCGGGGTGCACGGCCACGCCGACGGCGGTGTCGACGTCCAGGGTGAGCGTGTCGAAGACCATCTCGTCGCGGATCTGCTCGCGAAGCTGGGCGGCCAGCTCCAGCGCCGCGTCGGCGCTCTCCAGCCGCAGCGTCACCAGGAACTCGTCGCCACCGACGCGGCCGACGAGCGCCGAGGAGGGGGCGCAGGCGCGCAGCCGCTCGGCCACCTCGACCAGCACCTTGTCGCCGGCCGCGTGGCCGAGCGACTCGTTGACCTGGCGCAGCCGGTCGACGTCGAAGAGCAGCAGCGCCACCACCTCGTCCGGCGCGCCGATCTTGATCGCCTCGGCGACCGCCGAGACGAGCCGGCGCCGGTTGGGCAGCTTGGTGAGCCCGTCGTGGTCGGCGTCGTGCCGCAACCGGTCGACGAGGCGCGAGTTTTCCAGGGCGACCGCGGCGTGCGCGGCGACCGTCTCGAAGACGGGCAGGTCACGCGGCGTGAAGTGGCCGACGTCGCTGATCCGGTTGACCACCTCCAGCGTCCCGATCACCGCCTGGCCCGAGCGCAGCGGCACCACGATGGCGTCCTTGACCTGCTTCACGTCGGCGACGCCGCGCAGCGCGGTGTCGGCGCCCAACTGCCGACCGGTGGTCAGCGTGCGGCCCAGGCTGCGCGCCTGCTCCCGGAACACCGCGGGGGTCGGGGCGACGTCCAGCAGGCCGGGCGCGTCGACGCGCGCGGTGAGCAGCACCTCCGGGTGCCGCCCCTGGGCCGGCAGCCAGAGCGTGGCGTATTCCGCCTGCATCAGCGCGCGGACCCGGTCGAGCAGCACGTCACCCAGCGCGCCCTCGGCGCTGGTGGTGATCAGGCGGGCCAGGTCGTACATGCCGGCCAGCGTGCGGTGCTGCTGGAAGAACTGGGAGTAGGAGCGGTAGACCTGGCCGAGCGCGACGAAGAGCGCGCCGAGCAGCAACGCGGACCACCAGGTCGTCTCCAACGCGATCAGGATGAGCAGCCCGATCGAGGCGTTGATCGACGAGGTGAGGAAGACGGAGGGGGCGGTACGCAACGCCTCGCGGCCGGGCTGCCAACCCTGGAGGAGCACGTGCACGCCGACCACGGAGAGCAGGCTGACCAGGGTGATGGTGTTGATCGCGACGAAGAGGCTGGCCCAGGTGCCCGGCCGGTCGACGCCCTGCAACGGCGGCAGGGCCAGGAGGACGAGGCCGGCCAGCGAGGTCGCGGCCGCGGCCTTGGCCGCGTTGAACCACAGCTTCGCCGGCGTGAAGCGGTGCCAGACGCACCAGCCCAGCGTCGACAGCGTGTAGATGAGGACCACCGTCAGTGGTGGCAGGTAGAACAGCGCCACCACCAACGGCACTTCGGTCAGCGTCACGGCGACCGACTGGCGCCGGACGATGAAGTTGAGGACGGGAACGCTGACCGCTGTCATCACGAGGAGCAGGACGAAGCCCCAGCCCCAGTCACCGAGGGGGTCGTCCGCGATGATCGCGATCGCGGTGCTGAAGATGACCGCGCTGAGCGTCAGTGGTGCGGTGATGAGCCAGGCCCGCTCCGTCGATCGGCGTCCTTGGTTCCGGCCGGCCATACCACTCCCCTGTGCCGCACGAGGCGGTCCGTGGGTCACCGCGTGATGTCGGCGGCCCAGATGACGTCGCCCAGTTGCGCTTCGGTGCTGCCGATGACGCTGGAACCAACCAGAAGGGCAGCGAGCACGAGGAGCGAGCCGAGCAGCCGGCCCAACCTTCGACCAGACATGATTGCTCCTGTCGGGAGAGTGTCACAGGGATGGTGGAGGTTCCACGATCGTGCCACACCGGTCAGGGGCAGAAAAGGAGCGAAGACCTGTGCAGCCCGAGTAGCTGTCAGGTTCCGCCGTTCGGCCCAAGCACCCACCACACGCAGCCAGGTCATCGGGTTGGAAGGTGCTCGTCGCAACCGTCCACTGCGGATTCCGACGTTCATCGCGAAACGATCAAGACACGCGAAATCTCCGTCCCACCAGCACCCATGCTCGCCTGGCCCTCGACCCGTCCGCAGGACGAAGTCGGCTCCGGCCATAGACCACCATACCTGCATTCGGCATGAGCGCCAGAGGGTGATTCCCTCACTGACGGCTAAACCCACCTGACGTACGCCAACCGTGGCGTGACCGTCAACGCCGGGCACGGGAACCGACCTTCGACAGCACGACGAGCAGCCCGGCACCGATGAACAGACCGATGACGGCGAAGACGAGCGTCTGCGCCAACCAGTGCGCGCCGCCCAGGAACGACGTCGCCAGCCAGACGCAGAGCAGCCCGGCCGCCGGCCCCGCCACCAGGGCGAGCACGATCGCGGTCAGTCGCTGGCCGGCACTGGCGTCGAGGTAGGTGTTGAACCTGTTGACCGAGCGGCGACCGGAGACTGACATGTATCGCTGGATACCCGCGCGCCGCACCGTCGCAAACCGGTTGCCGCCGCACACCTCCGTTGACGGATCATGTGGCGGTGCTCGCCGATGCCGCCCTCGCCCGACTCCAGGAGTCCGCCGTCCTCTGGAGCACCGGCCCGGGCACCGCCGCCCAGGTGATCGAGGCCGCCTGCGACTGCCTGGTGGCGGGCGTGGACAGCCCGACCCTCCGGATCCTCGCCGGCGCCTCGTGCGCGAAGGGCGGCGAGAGCGACGAACTGCGGCGGTGGCTCGACGGCGCGCTGACCGAACTCTCCCTCACCTACTACCCGCAGGGGAGCCGAGACGGCGAGGAGGCGGCCGTCCGGCTCATGGCCCGGCGGGCGCTCGCCGGGGAGATCACGCCACGTGATCTGACGGTCTGGGCGTACCTGCACATCACCTGGGACGGCACTCCCCTGGCCGCCGAGCTTGTCGCCTTCGAAAATTCCTACGAGTACGCGGAGGCCGTCCGGGTCGTCGGCGACACGACCGCGGACATCGACGCGGACGTGCTCGCCGAAGCCCGCCGCCTTGCCGGCGGGCACTGACACCGTCACCGCCCTTCCTTCCGCCGCCGGGCAGGGACTGAGCCGGGCAGTAGCCCGCCTCGCCTGACGAAGATCGAGCGACGCGCCACCGCGTCACCGCATGCGTTGAGCTGGTAGCCGTCCAGCCACGTCCAGCCGTCGTAGGTGGTCCAGTCGAGCACCCGGATCAACCGGAAGTGGAACGGCGTCACGAACTGAACGCTCGCCGTCCTGCCGATCAGGAGCAGCGCGCCGCACCTCAGCTCCGCCACTGCTCGCGGACCCGCCGCCACGCGCGGATGCGGGCCCGCGCCACCACGACCCGAGGGCACCAGCCGTACGGACGGCAGCGGGAGCAGGTGTACGCCACGTGGTAGTCGATGACCGCCCAGGACAGCGCCACCAGGAAGGGCGTGTCCAACCTCCGCTCCGGCGTCACGGCCGGCCGCCGTTGCGATGTCTGCCGCGCCGGGACATCTCGCACCTCCGCCGGTCGTCGGTCACCCCTGTCAGCAGCCAACCTGGCGGAGCCAGTGCTCGGTCTGCAACGTCTCATCCAGAGAATCAAAGGAAAAGATTGACGCCGTGCCATCGGCGCGTGCAGGCTGGCTCGAATGAGACACACCGGCATCTGAGGTGAGATCGGGGTCAGATGGTCGAGACGGGATCTTCCGTCCCACGCCGGCAGTTGGGACGGTTGCTGCGCCAGGCTCGCGAGGAAGCCGGCATCGCCCTGGAGGCTGCGGCCACCACCCTGGAGTGGTCACGGGCGAAGATGTACCGGCTGGAGGCCGGCCGGACGTCGCTCCGCACCCACGACGTGAACCTGATGTGCCAGCTCTACGGCACCTCCACCGAGCTGACCGAAGTCCTGGTCTCGCTCGCCAGGGAGAGCAAGAGCAAGGGCTGGTGGCACGCCTACGGTGACGTGATCCCGGCGTGGTTCGAGCTGTACGTCGGCCTGGAAGCGGCGGCCCGTCATGTCCGGCACTACGAGCCGAACCTGATTCCGGGACTGCTCCAGACGCCGGAGTACATGTCAGCGGTGTTCGAGACCAAGCCCGGTCGCACGCCGCAGGAGGTGGCGCAGAAGGTCGCCCTACGAATGGAGCGGCAGAAGCTTCTGGCGCGAAGGAGCCCTGCCGCGCCGGCCTTCGAAGCGATCGTCGACGGGGCCGTCCTTCGCCGCCCCATCAGCGACGTGGAGGCATGGCGGGCTCAGCTAGCCCATCTGGTCAACGCGGCCCAGGCACGGAACATCACGGTCCGCGTGCTGCCCGCGAGCGTCGGCCCTCACCGGGCATCCGTCGCCGGAGCGTTCATCATCCTCGACTTCCCGGCGAAGGGAACGCGGCCCGCAGAATCCAGCACCGTCTACAGCGAGTCGCTGACCGGCAGCCTCTACCTTGATCGCCCCAGCGAGGTGGAGACCTACGTCGCGGCTTGGGAGACTCTGTGGGATCTCGCCTTGGACGAACGTGCTTCCGAGGATCTGGTGGGTGCCCTGATCAAGGAGACTTACGATGACTGAACTGACCATGGCCCGCTGGCGTAAGAGCAGCTACAGCGGCAACGAGGGCGCCTGCGTCGAGGTGGCCGACAACCTTCCGGGCCTCGTGCGCGTGCGCGACAGCAAGGACATCGCCGGCCCGGCCCTGGCCTTCGCCCCCGCCCGCTGGGCTTCCTTCGTCAAGTTCGCGAAGCACCACACCAGCAGCTAGCGAACGGTTGCGGAAGGTCGTCCCGCGTTCGGCCCCAGCCGGAGGCTCATTCATCCGCCGGCATCGGCCACACGTCCCGCGAGTCGTTGAAGGGTCCGGCCGGGTGCGGGTCGACGCTCAGCGCCTTCGCCCAGCGCCACACCCTGGACGGCCACCGCGGCACCGACCGCCACAGCCACGTCGTCAGGCGCACGAGAGGAACCAGTACGGCCAAGCCCAGGGCGGGCAGCACCAGGAACAGCAGCACGAAGGCATAGAAGGCCCCTTGAAGCACCCATCCATCCTCGCGCATCGCCGCGATGAATCGTCCGAGGGCGCGGCAGACCTTCCAGCCACCAATCGGATCAGCACCGCCTACGTGGAGCACGAGAGCGGAGCCGCCCTCGTCCTGAGGCAGCTCATCGCCGAACTGCCGCGTCGTTCCTTCGGCCACGAGTCAACTCAGCGCGAACCGCTCGCCGTCGAAGTCGGCCACGATCTCCAGCCGGCCGCCGAGAGCAGAGACGTACCGGTCGATGGTGCCTACCTCAGTCGCCGGCACGTCACCCTTCTCGATCGCGGCCACTCTCGGCTGTGAGACGTGCATGAGATCGGCGACCTCCTGTTGGGTCAGACGACGATGCTCGCGCATCTCACGAAGGCGGGTGGCTCGCACCTCGGCGAGCATCCGCTCTTTGTGCTCGGCGACCTTCGCCTCATCAAGATTCATACGTGAGCGGGTGTCCCGCCAACTACGCACCATCAGCGTTGTCCCTTCAACGTCCGTAGATGTGCGGCGAAGAGCCGGTCCGCTTCGAGGATGCTGGTCTCGTGCCAGCCCTTCCAGTTGCGGGCCTTATTCCCGGCAACCAGCAGGATGGCTGCACGGGTCGGGTCGAAGGCGAACAGGATGCGGATCTCGGACTGACCCGAGGATCCCGGCCTGAGTTCCTTAATGTTCTTGTAGTCCGAGCCCTTGACCCGGTCGACCAGGGGGCGGCCCACAGCAGGGCCTTCCCTTGCCAGAATGGCGAGCGCAGCGGCAACCTGGTTCGCCGAGTCGGGATCCTCCTTGCCGAGGCGGGTCGGCCAGTCGTCAACCTCATCGGTGGAGTCGATCCGCCAGACGCCCGCGCTCCAATCGAGCCCACGTACAACCCGTGCGCTATAGATGCGATGGGACTCGTCGCCGCTAGACCTAGCGCGACCAACCGGTCCGTACGTCACGCCGGTTGAGAGGGATATCTGACATCGGATCATGAGACCCGCAGCCCTGAGGAGCGTCGGAGCCACCGCTCCCGCAGTCGTCATGTCGTCCAACGAGAACGGCCCCCGATCAGCATCTCTGCTGGTCAGGGGCCGCTTCTGCACCTGGTGGCGGGTAGAGGATTCGAACCTCTGAAGCTTTCGCGACGGATTTACAGTCCGCTCCCATTGGCCGCTCGGGCAACCCGCCAGGGCACCCCACCGCGTCGCAACGCGGCGGCGGAAGCAAGGATAGCGGTTGCCCCCGGTCCCTCCGCAACGGGGTACCGTCAGGGAGTCCCACGCTGGTCAGCGCGGGACGGATCAGGACACACCGTCGGACAGCAGGAGCATGAGCATGGCAGCGAACCCGTCGTTCGACATCGTGAGCAAGGTCGACCGCCAGGAGGTCGACAACGCCCTCCGCCAGGCGGAGAAGGAGCTCTCGCAGCGGTTCGACTTCCGCGGCACCGGCGCCGAGATCTCCTGGTCGGGTGAGGAGGGGATCAGCCTCCAGGCGGAGACCGAGGAGCGGGTGCGCGCCGCGCTCGACGTCTTCAAGGAGAAGCTGGTCAAGCGCAACATCTCGCTGAAGTCGCTGGACGCCGGCGACCCGAAGGCGTCGGGCAAGATCTTCAAGATCGACGCCAAGGTGATCCAGGGTATCGACACCGACAAGGCGAAGGCGATCAGCAAGAAGATCCGCGACGAGGGCCCGAAGGGCGTCCAGGCGCAGATCCAGGGCGACCAGCTCCGCGTCACCGGCAAGAAGAAGGACGACCTCCAGGCCGTTATCGCGCTGCTCAAGGGCGAGGACTTCGGCGTCGCGCTCCAGTTCAACAACTATAGGTAAGGCGGCTTCGGCCGGCCTGGTTATGGCGCCAACCACGCCCTGCCACCTGGGCAGACGTCGTCACCAGTGGTCGTCGTTGGTCGCTCTCGATCGACTTCCGACGGCCTAGCGACGGCCTGGCAGGCCGCGGGAAGGAGCCTGAGACGCGGCCACCCCCGACGAGACACCACGACCCGGCCACGGACGTGCTCTAGGACGCAGACAGAGTCAAAGGGACATGCGACACTTCTTCCGTGGACAGCACCGAGCCCCCCTACGATGTCGCCGATGCCGCGCTGCGGGTGACCTGGGACTCTGCGGGCGAGCTCCCGGTCGTCGTAGCTAACCAGTTCGCGGTGACGCTTGGCCTGCCATCAAAGCGTGGCAATCCGGACGGCATCTACCTGCTGGTTGGGCACCTTGCGCCACCCACTGTTGTGGGATCGGCCGAAGACATCCGGGCGTTTGCAACATCGGCTGGAGGAAAAATTGACGTCTCGGTTCATGGCAAGTATCTGATAACCCGGGATCGGCTCCAGGAGTTAGTTGATACACTGGCTTCGATGGCCGAGAAGTACGACCAGGCAGTCGCCCAAGCGCAAGCAGGGGAGGTGCGGCAATGAACGCCACGTTGGTCTTGACGTCCGGTCCCTCAACTGTCGGCAATCAGACCGTCGTCGGCATGCTGGCGGCGGTAGGTAACGCCGTACGCAAGATCGCTGTCGGCCCAACGATCGCCAGTACAGTGGCCGTTCCCTCGCCCTGCGCCCCGGATCTTGAGGCTGCCTTCAGCGCTTGGGCCGACGAGAGCCTGGAGTGGGCGCAAGCAACCTTCGATGCCCAGGCAGAGGCTTGGCCCGCATACTGATCCTGTGCCATATCCAAACGAGCCGCCCCGACGTGGCGAGGTCTACTGGTTTGACTTCAATCCAGCTAGAGGCTCCGAGCAGGCAGGCCACCGCCCAGCAGTGGTCATCTCCCAAGACTCGTTCAACAGGATCATGAAAGTTGTGATCATCGCAGCTCTCACCACGTCGGTTCGTCCGGGCTCGCCTGCTGCGGTGCATCTTCCTGCTGGCCAGCCCCTCGACAAAGAGGGTTCTGTCCTCGCGTTTCAGGTCATGACAGCCGAGAAGTCACGCCTAAAGGACTATGCCGGCAGACTGAGCAGTAGCCAGCTGCTCCGACTTGACGCAGCACTTCGCACGTCTTTCGGTCTCTGACCGCTCCGGGGCCATCCCGTCTGCCGTCGACCCGCCCTCTGGGGAGCGGCTGGCGCTGGTCGCGGTCACCTGGCTGGCGCTGCGACTCGCGCCCGTCGGGCAGCGCGGCACCTGGACCGCGTTCGCGGTGGCCGCGTACACGTTGCCGGGCGCGGCCGGCGCGGTGCTGTTGGGGCGGGTGCTGGGTGCGCGCAGCGGCGCCCAGCTCGCCGGCTGGGACGCGAGCCTGCGGGCGCTCGCGTTGGGGGCGATTCCGGTGGCGCACCTGGCCGGGGTGTGGGACGTCGGGCTCTATGTGGCGCTGCTGGCGGTGTCGTCGTTGCTGCACCCGTGGGGGACGGCCGGCCGGTTCACGCTGGTGGCGGAGTTGCTGCCGCAGCGGCACCACCTGGCCGGCAACGCGCTGCTCGGGATGTTCGGGCAGGCGGCGACCGTGGTCGGGCCGCCGCTGGCCGGGCTGCTCATCGCCGGGGTGGGGCCGATTTGGGTGCTCGCGGTCGACGCCGGCACGTTCGCGGTGCTGGCGGTCAGCTACCGGCTCGCTGTTCCGGCGGACAACCGGCGTGCGGGGCGGGCGGCGGGGGCCGGGCCGCCGCGTACCTCGGGCTTCCGGGTCATCGCCCACGACCGCGCGCTGCTCGGCCTGCTGGCGTTGA
Source organism: Micromonospora sp. WMMD980 (assembly GCF_029626035.1). NCBI lineage: Bacteria > Bacillati > Actinomycetota > Actinomycetes > Micromonosporales > Micromonosporaceae > Micromonospora > Micromonospora sp. WMMD980. The sequence continues at coordinate 6,216,284 of NZ_JARUBE010000003.1, read as the reverse complement.
CGTTCGTGTTCTTCTTCCTGTTCGGGCCGTTCTACGTGGCCATGCCGGTGCATGTGACGGCGGACCGGCACGCCTCGGCGGCGCTGCTCGGTGCGTTCTACACCGCGTTCGGCGTCGGGTCGCTGCTCGGCGGGCTGCTCACCGGCTTCCTGCGGGACCGGCCGCCGCGCGGTGTGCTGGCCGGCGTCGTGGTGGTGTTCGGCACGGCGTTGCTGCCGCTCGGCCTGGGCGCGCCGGTCGTCGTGTCGCTGCCGGCGTTCGCCCTCGCCGGCCTGGTCTGGGCGCCCTACCGGCCGACCGCGACGGCGCTGTTCCAGCGTCGCGCCGGCGTGGCGGAGCTGCCCCGGGTGCTGGCCGCCAACGGGGCGGTCACGGTGCTGGCGGTGCCGCTGGGCACCATGCTCGGCGGGCCGGCGACCGCCGCGCTCGGGGCGCGGCCCACGCTCCTGTGGTGCGCGGCGGGGACCGTAATGCTCGGGCTGGTGGCGGCCGGGTCAGGCGGCCAGGGACTGCTCGGCGCGGACCGCGGCGGCCTCGGCACGGGCGATCGACCCACGCGGCAACGCCGCGACCAGCGCGCCGACGCCGACCGCCGCGCCGGCGAAGAGGAACGCCCACGGCACGCCGCCGGCGTGGTCGACGATCAGACCGGCGACCGCGCCGCCGACGGCGCTGGCCGCCACCGACATGGTGACCACCCAGGTGTACGCCTCGTTCAGCATGCCGGTCGGGGCGACCCGCCCGACCAGCGTGTTCTCCAGGGTGAGGGCGGGCGCGATGGCGGCGCCGCCGAGCACCAGGGCGACGCCGAGCGCGACCGGGCCGGGCATCACCGCGAAGACGGCGAAGCTGGCCGCGACCGCGCCGAGCAGCCAGGCGAACTGGCGGGTCATGTTGGCGGCGGGCTTGCGTACGCCGAAGGAGAACCCGCCGACGGCGCTGCCGACGCCCCAGACGGCGAGCAGCACGCCGGCCAGGCTCTCCGGGTCGGCGGCGCCGGTGTTCCCGGCGAAGGCCGGGACGATCACGCCGGAGGCGCCGAACGCGATGCCGAGGCTCGCCACGCAGAGCAGCAGCGCGGGGAAGCCACCGACCCGCAGCGGGCCGAGACCCTGGGCGTGGTGCTCGCGTGGGTGCGGGCGCCAGCCGCGCATAACCCGGCCGAGGGCGACCGAGCCGGTGCCGACGAAGGTGACCACAGCGGCCCCGACCAGCGCGGCGGACGCGTCGGCGGCCAGCACGAAGCCGGCCACCAGCAGCGGGCCGAGCACGAAGACGACCTCGAACAGGGAGGTTTCGGCGGCGAGCGCGGTGTTGCGCAGGTGGCCCCGCCCGGTCGCCGGCGCGGTCAGGTCGTTCCAGGCGCCCCGGATGGCGGCGGTCAGCGGCGGGTAGGTGGCGCCAGCGACGCCCGCGGCCAGGTAGATCAGCGGCAGGTTGGCGACGTCGGCGCGGCTGGCGCCGAGCAGCCCGAGCAGGGCCAGGGGGTGGGCCAGCGCGGTGGCCAGCAGCACCGGTGTGGGGCCGACCCGGTCGGCGATCCGGCCGGCGACCGGGCTGAGCGCGGCGCCGGCGAGCGCGTAGATGCCGCCGGCGACGGCGGCGAGCGAGTAGCGGCCGGTCACCTGCTCGACGACGAGCAGCAGCGCCAGCGGGGTCATGCCGATCCCCAACCGGCCGACGATGCCGAGGATCAGCAGCATCGGCGCGCCGGGGATCCGCCACACGCCCAGGTACTGGCGCGGTGCGGCCACGGTGTGCACCTCCGGGAGGACAGGTAATGGGTGAAGCCGTATTCGACCCTAACGCCCCAGCTCATCCGGGTGTTCGTCGAGTCGGTCACATCGGGGGTCGGACCGGGGCTGACTGGCTTGCCGGCAGGGGGTAGGTTGCTCATCGAACTGAGTCCATGCCAACGGCGGCGGGGTCGGCCGCCGGCGTGATCGGAGGTCGGATGAGCGGCAGGGCCGTCGGGACGCTGCGGGTCGGGATCGGGGTCGGGGTCGAGGACGCGGACCCGTCGCGCCGATGACCGGCACCGCGACGCCCTCCCCCGGCTACCGCGCGCTCTTCCGACACCCGGTCGCGGCCCGGCTGCTCGCCGCCCGGGGCATCTCCGAGTTGGGTGACTTCATCGGGCTGGCCGCGCTGCTGCTGCTCGCCTACGACCAGACCAACTCCGTGCTCGGGCCGGCCGCCGTCTACGCCGCCCGGATGCTGCCCGCGCTGCTGGTGGCCACGATGTTCAGCGGCTGGCTGGACGTGCCGGTCCGGCGCACCATGCTCGTCGCGCTGTCGCTGGGCGGCGCGGCGCTCATCGCCGTACCGGTCGCGGTTCCCCGGCCGCTGCCGGCGATCCTGGCCGCCGGCCTGCTCGGCGCGGTCCGGGCCGCCTACTCGAGTGTGCACGTGGCGGTCACCGCCGAGGCGGTGGCGACGCCGCTGCGGCTGCCGCTGTTCGGGCTCTCCGCGTTCGCCAACCAGAGTGGCCAGGTGGTCGGCCTGCTCGCCGGGGCGAGCCTGACGGTGGCGCTCGGCCCCCGGCTGGCGCTCGTGATCGATCTGGTCTCGTTCCTGCTCGCGGCCGTGATCCTGGCCGGCCTGCCGGTCGGCCCGCAGGAGGGCCGGCGCCGCCGGCCGCCCGCCACCGCGGGGATCCGGATCATCGCCGGTCATCCGGTGTTGCGTGTCGTCGCCCTGCTCACCCTGGCCACGGTCCTGTCCGGAGCGCTGCCGGAGACGCTCGCCCCGGACCTGGCCGGCGGGGGCTGGCGGCCGGTGCTGCTGGCCGCCTCGTCGTTCGGCGGCGCCGTGTTCGTGCTGGTGGTCGGCAGCCGCGGTTGGCTGGCCCGGGTGTCCGGCCAGGTGGTGGTCGTCCGGGCGCTCGGGCTGGCCCTGCTCCTGGCCGGCCTGCTGGTCGCGCTCGGCGCCCCGGTCTGGGCGCTCGTCCCGGCGAACGCGTTGATCGGCGCCGGCGCGGGATGGCTGATCGGGGCGCAGGCGACGTTCGCGCGGCTGGCGCCCCCGGAGCGGATGGGGCAGGTGGAGGCCACCATGATCGCCTCCAACATCGTGTTCTCCGGGGTCGGGATCTTCCTGCTCGGCGGCACCGCCGCCCTGTTCGGTCCGGCGGCGGCCTACCTGGCGGCGGGTCTGGTGCTGTTCGTCGTGCTGCTGGCCACCCGGGCGGACCGGCTGCCCGAGCCGGCCTGAACGCGACCCCGCCCGCGTCCGGGGCGGACGCGGGCGGCGATGGACGGACGGATCAGCGCTGGAACTGCACCGGCCCCGAGTTGCGGGCCAGCTGTTCCAGCCGGGCCACCCGCTGCTCCATCGGCGGGTGGGTGGCGAACATCGCGGCGATGCCACCGCCCCGCTTGAACGGGTTGTCGATCATCAGGTGGGCGGTGCTGGCGAGCTGACCCTGCGGGGCCAGCGGGCGGGCCTGGGTCCCCATGTGGATCTTCTTGAGCGCGCTGGCCAGGGCCAGCGGGTCGCGGCTCAGCTCGGCGCCGGACGCGTCGGCCTGGTATTCCCGGCTGCGGCTGATCGCCAACTGGATCACGGTGGCCGCGATCGGGCCGAGGATCAGGGTGAGCAGCAGCACCGCCGGGTTCGGGCCGTCCTCGTCGTCGGACGAACCCAGCGGGATGAACCAGGCCAGGTTGGCCAGCATGGTGATGATGCCGGCCAGACCGGCCGCCACGCTGGAGATCAGGATGTCCCGGTTGTAGACGTGGGACAGCTCGTGCCCGATCACGCCGCGCAGCTCCCGGTAGTCGAGGATCTCCACGATCCCCTGCGTGACGCAGACCGCCGCGTGCTCCGGGTTACGCCCGGTGGCGAACGCGTTCGGCTGCGCCGTCGGGCTCACGTAGAGCCGGGGCATCGGCTTGCCGGCCTGCGTCGACAGCTCCCGCACCATCCGGTACAGCTCGGGGAACTGTGCCTCGCTGACCGGTTGCGCCTTCATCGAGCGCAGCGCGAGCTTGTCGGAGAAGAAGTAGGTGACGCCGTTCATCAACAACGAGACGACCACGGCGATGACGAGACCGCCGCTACCGCCGAACCAGTAGCCGACCGCGAGGATCAGCGAGGTCAACAGGCCGAGCAGCGCTGCGGTCTTGAGACGGTTGTGATGCACGATCGATCGCTCCTTCGGTGCGCGGGGTGTCCCGCTGACCGGTTCAACACACCGGTACCCGTCAACCATCCGGCTCATGGCTGAAAGTTGGCTGGGGATTCCTGTGCGCCCGCTGAACCGACCGCCCACCCGGGCACGAACCGGTCAGCGCGCCGCGACGTCCAGCACGAGCTGCGGTGCGAAACCGATCACCACGGCCGCCACGGTGGCCACCCCGAGCGCCCACACCACCCCGCGCGCGGGCCGCACGGGCGTGCCGCCGGCCGGCGCGTAGAGCGTCGCGGCCACCCGCAGGTAGTAGGCCAGGCCGAGCACCGCGTTCAGCGCCACCACCAGGGCCAGCCAGCCGGCGTGCCCGGCCAGCAGCGACCGGACCACCGTCACCTTCGCGAACAGCCCGGCCAGCCCCGGCGGCAGGCCGGCCAGCCCGACCAACGCCAGCGCGAACGCGCCACCCACCCACGGGTGCCGCCGCGCCGCGCCGCGCAGGTCGGCGAGCGTGCCGCCGTCGCCGTCCGCCGGCCGCAACGCCACCACCGCGGCGAACGCGGCCAGCTCCAGCAGCACGAAGAACACGGCGTACGCGACTGCCGCCGCGTACGCCCCGTCGCGCGCGTCGACGGTGCGCCCCGCCGCCAGCGCCAAGGCGCCCAGCGGGGCCAGGATGTAACCCGCCTGGGCCACCGACGACCAGGCCAGCAACCGGACGGTACGCCGCTGGCGCAGCGCCACCAGGTTGCCCACGGTCATGGTCAACGCGGCCAGCACTGCCAGCACCGGACCGGTCACGCCGGCCGGCAGCGCCCGCTGCACCACCGCCAGCAACGCCACCACGCCGCCCAGCTTCGACGCGGTCGACAGGTAGGCGGCCACCGGCAGCGGCGCGCCGTCGTACGTCGCCGGCGCCCAGGCGTGGAACGGCACGGCGGCCACCTTGAACGCCAGCCCGGCCACCACCAGCGCCACCGCGACAGTGGTCAGCGGCAGGTCGCGCAGGTCGTCCCGGGCGGCCAGGGTGCCGCCGAGCCGGTCCAGGTGCAGGCCGCCGGTGACCGCGTAGAGCAGCGCCGCGCCGAGCAGCGTCACCGTGGTGGCGACCACACTGACCACGAAGAACGTCACCGCCGCCTCGGCCCCGGCCAGGCTGGCCCGGCGCAGCCCGACCAGCACGTAGAGCGGCAGCGTCAGCGTCTCCAACGCCACCAGCAGGGTGATCAGGTCGCCGGCCGCGCCGAGCACCACACCGCCGGTCATCGCGCAGGCCAGCAGGAAGCAGTATTCGCCGGCCGGGATGCGCCCGGCCCGCAGCAGCGGACCGGAGATCACCAGCACGGCGAGCGTGAGCAGGGCGATCACCGCCGCCACCAGGGCGGCCCGGCCGCCCCACACCCAGGAGCAGTCCGCGCCGACGCAGAACGTGCGCCGCTCACCGGCCGCCCCGACCAGTGCCGCGCCGGCCGTGGTGCCGCCCGCGCCGAGCGCCGCCACGGCCACGGTCACCGTCCGGCGGGCCACCAGCAGGTCGACCAGGAGCGCCAGCACGGCCGTGCCGGCGGCCAGGTAGGCCGGCAGCAGCGCCACGTTGTCGACACGCTGCACCAGACTCATGGCACGACCCCCAGCAGGGCCTCCACCGGTCCGGAGGCATAGGACAGGACCAGCGCCGGCGCCAGGCCGACGGCGAGCGCGAGCACCACCAGCGGCGCCCAGGCGGTCAGCTCCGCCCCGGCCAGCCCCGGCCCGAGCGGCGCGACCGCCGCGCTGGGCCGGCCGTGACTGACCCGGCGCAACAACCGCAAGAGGTACGCGGCGGTCAGCGCGCCGCCCAGCGCCGCCAGCACGGCGAGCGTCAGCCACAGCGGCCCGCCCCGCCGCACGGCGGCCACCACCGCGAACGCCTCACCCCAGAAGCCGGCCAGGCCGGGCAGCCCCAGCGAGGCCACCGCCGCGAAGCCGAGCAGCCCGGCGAGCCGGGGCGCGGTCTCCCGCAACCCGGACAGCTCGGCGAGCACACCGGTGTGCGTCCGGTCCTTGATCGCCCCGGCCAGGAAGAACAGCAGGCCGGTGATCACCCCGTGGGCGATGTTGCCGATCAGCGCCGCCTGGAGGCCGGTGGCGGTGAGCGTGGCCACCCCGAGCAACACGAACCCCATGTGCCCCACGCTGGAGTAGGCGATCAGCCGCTTCAGCTCGACCTGGGCCAGGCAGACCAGGCCGCCGATTCCGATCGCCGCCACGGCGAGCGCGCCGAGCACCGGCGACGCCCAGCGGGCGCCCTCCGGGGCCACCCCCACGGCCACCCGGATCAGCCCGTACGTGCCCATCTTCAGCAGCACCCCGGCGAGGATCACACTGCCCACGGTGGGCGCCTGGGTGTGCGCGTCGGGCAGCCACGAGTGCAGCGGCCACAACGGGCTCTTCACCGCGAACGCCAACGCCAACAGCGTGAACGCGGCCAACTGCGTGTCGCGGGACAGGCCGGCGCCGCCGGTCAGCGTGGTCAGGTCGGCGGTGCCCGCGGCGGCTACCACCACGTAGACGCCGACCAGCAGCAGCACCGAGCCGAACAGGGTGTAGAGCGCGAACTTGCGGGCCGCCCGGCGCCGGTCGTCGCCGCCCCAGCCGGCGATGATCGCGTACATCGGCAGCAGGACGACCTCGAAGAAGAGGAAGAACAGCACCAGGTCGAGCGCGAGGAACGTGCCGAGGATGCCCACCTCGACCACCAGCAGCAGCGCCACCAGCGCCCGGCCGCTGCCGCCGCCCGCCGGCACCCGCCACAGCGTGAAGCCGCAGCACAGCAGCGTGAGCAGCGCGGTCAGCACCACGAGCGGCCAGGAGATGCCGTCCACCCCGAGGTGGAAGCGCAGGTCCAGCCCGGGCACCCAGGTCAGGTCGAGCTGGTGCCACGGCTGCACCGCCGGACGGGGGCCGTACCCGAACCAGCCGTGCTCGCCGCCGACCAGCGGCAGCGTCGCCAGCAGCGTCAAGGCGGCGGCCACCGTGCCGACCAGCCGGCCGGCCCGGTCACCCGGCACGGCGGCCGTCGCGACCGCGCCCAGCGCCGGGACCGCGACCACCGCGACCAGCAGGACCTGCCCGAACGTCATGAGGTGACTCCGATCAGGGCGACCGCCAGGCCGATCAGCAACGCGCCGGCGAGCACGCCGGCCGCCGCGCGCGGCAACGCCGCCCGGTGCGCCGCGGCCAGCCCGTCGCCCAGCTCCACCGCCGCCCGGCCGGCACCCTCCACCAGGCCGTCCACCCCCAGCTCGTCGCCGGCCCGCACGGCCCGCGCGAGCACGCCGGTCGGGCGTACGACGAGAGCGTGCTGGACGTCGTCGAGCCGGAACGCCCGGGCGAACACCGGCCGCAGCGGACCCAGGAAGCGGGCCGGGTCGGCGGCCGGATCCCGGCGCCAGCCGGCCCAGGCCACGCCCGCGCCGGCCGCGAGCAGCAGGAACGGCAGGATCAGGTTGGGCGCGAGGTGGACCAGCTCGACCGCCTCGCCGGTGTCGTCGCCCGGCACTCGCAGGCGGTCGGCGAACCACGGCGCGAACGCGGCCAGCCCGAGCAGCGCGGCCGGGACCGCGAGCAGCAGCACCGGCCAGCGCAGCGACGCCGGCGGGTCGTGCGGGCGGACCAGCGGCGCGCGGGCCGTGCCGAAGAACGTGCGCAGCAGCAGCCGGGTGGCGTACCAGGCGGTGACCGCCACGCCGAGCAGCCCGGCCAGCCAGACCAGCCACCCCACCCAGCTCGCGGTCGGGCCGGCGCCGTCGAGCGCGTTGGCCTCGGCGGCGGCGAGCACGCCGTCCTTGCTCCAGAAACCGGAGAGCGGCGGCACCCCGGCCAGCGCGCCGAGCCCGACCACCACGCACCAGAACGTGACCGGCATGCCGGTGCGCAGGCCGCCCATCCGGGACATCAGCGTGGTGCCCACCGCGTGGATCACCGCGCCGGCGGCGAGGAACAGCAACGCCTTGAACGCGGCGTGGGTGAGCAGGTGGAACAGCGCGGCGGCGGGCGCGCCGACCGCGAGCGCGCCGGTCATGTAGCCGATCTGGGAGACCGTGGACCAGGCCAGCACCCGCTTGATGTCGTCCTGCGCGGTGGCTGCGAACGCGCCCAACAGGATGGTGATCGCGGCCAGCACGCCGAGCACCGCGAGCGCGGCCGGGGCCTGCGCGAAGAGCGGGAACAGCCGGGCCACCGCATAGACCCCGGCGGCCACCATGGTCGCGGCGTGGATCAGCGCGGAGACCGGCGTGGGGCCGGCCATCGCGTCCGGCAGCCAGGTGTGCAACGGGAACTGGGCGCTCTTGCCGGCCACCCCGGCGAGCAGCAGCAGGCAGGCGGCGGTCAGCGTACCGGTGGACCAGTCGTGCGCCAGCACGTCGGCGATCCGGAAACTGCCCGCGCCCACCCCGAGCAACGCGATGCCGAGCAGGAAACCGACGTCACCCACCCGGGTGACCAGGAACGCCTTCACTGCCGCGCCGGGCGCCTCCGGCAGCCGCCGGTCGTGGGCGATGAGCAGGTACGAGCAGATGCCCATCACCTCCCAGCCGACCAGCAGCATGATCAGGTCACCGGACACCACAACGGTCAGCATGGCGGCGGTGAAGAGGCTGAGCTGGGCCGCGTACGGCGGGTAACGGTGGTCGACGTCCACGTCGTCGTGCGGGCCGCGACGCAGGTAGCCCGTCGAGTAGACCTGCACGGCGAGCGCCACCACGGTGACCGCGGTGGCGACCAGCACCGCCACGCCGTCCAGCCGCAGGCCCAGCGTGACCCGCAGCCCGCCCAGCTCGACCCAGGTGGTGGACGCCTCCACCGACCCGTCGACGCGGAGCAGCAACGCCAGCGCGGCCAGCAGCGCCACCGCCGCGCCGGTCACGCCCAACCCGACCGCCAGCCTCCGGGCCGGCGCCCGGTCCCCGTGCGAGACGGGCGGCAGCAGCAGCCCGAGCAGGCCGGCCACCAGCGGCGCGCCCGGCAGCACCGCCGCGAGCCACAACGTCGACGTGCTCACCGTGCCACCTTTGTTCGCGACTGCGGGGCTCGCAAAACCGGCTCATTCCTCGCGCTCATGGGGCCACCTCGTCCCGGACGGCCGGCGGGCGCTCGGTGAGCGGGACGTCGTCGACCGTGACGCTGGCCCGCAACCGGTAGAGCTGGAGCACAATGGCCAGCCCGACGCCGATCTCGGCGGCGGCCAGCACGATCACGAACAGCGCGAACACCTGACCGGAGTGCGGCAGCGCGGCCCGGACCGTGGTGTCCGCGGTGACCAGGACCAGGTTGACCGCGTTCAGCATCAGCTCCACGGCCATCAGCACCAGCACCGCGTTACGCCGGCGCAGCACGCCGTAGACGCCGAGGCCGAACAGCAGCGCGGCGGTGACGTAGGGGATGACCGGCCTCACCGGCGCCCGCCCTCGTCGACGGCCACCGCCGCCGGTTCCGGCCGGGCCGGGCCGTCGCCGGCCGGGTCGGGCGTGGCCGGGCGGCCGATGTCGGGGCGGGAGAGCACGATCGCGCCGACCAGCGCGGCGAGCAGCAGCACCGAGAGCACCTCGAACGGCAGCACCCAGGAGCGGAACACCTGCTCGCCGAGGCGCTCGGCGGTGCCCGCGGCGGGCAACGCCACCCGGGACCAGCGGAACGCGTCGACCAGCAGCACGGCCAGTCCCAGGCCGCTGCCGGCGCCGACCAGCGCGGCCGGCCAGCCGGGCCGGTCCAGGTCGTCGGAGGGCCCGATCGGGGCGCGGGTCAGCATCACCGCGAACAGCAGCAGCACCACCACCGCGCCCACGTAGATCAACACCTGCACCCAGGCCACCAGCTCGGCGGTGAGCACCAGGTAGTCGCCGGCGAGCGCGCCCAGGCACACCACCAGCCACAGGCCGGCCCGGACCAGGTGGCGGGTGGCCACCACCAGCGCGCCCGCGCCCACCGCCACCGCGCCGAGCGCGAGCAGCAGCACGTCCGCACCGGTCATGAGGCCGCGCCCTCCCCCGGCTCGGCGGCGTCGGAGCGTACCCGGCTCGGGGCCGGACGGGCGGCGGGCGCCGCGGCCTTGCGGGCGGCGGTGGTCTCCTCCTTCGAGGGGACGCCGAGCGGGTCGTGGGCCGGCGGCGGCGGCACGGTGCCCATCCACTCGCCCAGATGGTCCTTGTCGTGCAGCAGGTCCTTGATGTCGTACTCGGCGTACTCGAACTCGGGCGACCAGTAGAGCGCGTCGAACGGGCAGACCTCGATGCAGATGCCGCAGTACATGCAGAGCGAGAAGTCGATGTCGAACTTGTCGAGCACGTTGCGCTGGCGGGGGCGGGCGGCGCCGGGCACCGCCACCTCCTCCTTGTACGAGTCGATGTAGATGCACCAGTCCGGGCACTCGCGGGCGCACAGCATGCAGACCGTGCAGTTCTCCTCCAGCAGCGCGATCACGCCACGGGAGCGGGGCGGCAACTCGGGCGCGACGTCCGGGTACTGCTGGGTGGTCGAGCGGCGGGTCATCGTCTTCAACGTGACCGCCAGGCCCTTCACCAGCCCGCCGCCGGGCACTCCACCGTGCTCGCTCATGCCGCCCATCCTGCCCTGTGCCCCGGGCGCGCGCGACCACCACCCGACTCTTGGCGGCGGTATCGTGAGCGCGGGAGGCTCACGCCCCGCCGGGTGTGAGCGGGGGCAGCATCTGCACGCCGAGCTGCTGGAGCACCTGGAACAGCTCGTTGACGCTCCACACGTCCGCGATCCGGCCCGCCTCGTCGAAGCGCAGGAACGACGCCCCGGAATAGCTGACCACCCGGCCGGTCGGCGGCACCGGACCGAACTGCCCGGCCTGGGTGCCGGCGGCCCGCCAGCGCACCGCGACCCGCCCGCCGCCGGCCACCACCTCGACGATCTTGTAACGCAGGTCGGGGAACGACGCCCGCCGGTCCCGGTGCCAGGCCAGCACCGCCGCCGGCCCGACGCCGGCCAGCCCGGGGCACTCCGGGGCCACCAGCTCGTACGCGCTCTCCTCGCGGCCGGCGTTCCACACGTCGGCGACGAAGCGCCGGGCCGCCGCCTCCACATCGGTCACGCCCGGCAGCCTATGCCGTCCTCTGCGCCGCTCGCCCTGCCGGGACCGGCCGAAGCGACCATGATGGGAACGGAACCCGACTCGGGAGGTGGGCGTGGGCGGCAGCGACGACGAGGTCCTGGACCGGACCGGCGGCAAGTACGTGGAGCCGGGCGGCGAGTTCACCCGGGACCAGCGCTACATCGCGACCCGGATCACCGCGGACGCGCGGGACGGCTGGCCGGTGGAGCCGGGCCGCTACCGGCTGGCGGTCAGCCGGGCCTGCCCCTGGGCGAACCGGTTGATCATCGTCCGCCGGCTGCTCGGGCTGGAGGACGCCATCTCGCAGGCGGTCGCCGGCCCCACCCACGACAAGCGGAGCTGGACGTTCGACCTGGACCCCGGCGGCAAGGACCCGGTGCTGGGCATCGAACGGCTGGCCGACGCCTACTTCGCCCGGTTCCCCGGCTACGACCGGGGCATCACCGTCCCGGCGCTGGTCGACGTGCCCACCGGGCAGGTGGTCACCAACGACTACGCGCAGATGAGCCTGGACCTGTCGACCGAGTGGACCGAGTACCACCGGCCGGACGCGCCGGAGCTCTACCCGGAGCGGCTGCGCGGCGAGATCGACGAAGTGAACGCGGTCGTCTTCGCCGACGTCAACAACGGTGTCTACCGGTGCGGCTTCGCCGGCAGCCAGGAGGCGTACGAGCGGGCGTACCACCGGCTCTTCGACCGGCTGGACTGGCTGAGCGAGCGGCTGGCCGGGCAGCGTTACCTGGTCGGCGACACGATCACCGAGGCGGACGTGCGGCTGTTCACCACGCTGGTCCGCTTCGACCCGGTCTACCACGGGCACTTCAAGTGCAACCGGCAGAAGCTGAGCGAGATGCCGGTGCTCTGGGCGTACGCCCGGGACCTGTTCACCACGCCGGGCTTCGGCGACACGATCGACTTCGACCACATCAAGCGGCACTACTACGAGGTCCACCGGGACATCAACCCGACCGGGATCGTGCCGCTCGGCCCGGACCTGTCGAACTGGCTCACCCCGCACCATCGGGAGGAGTTGGGCGGCCGCCCCTTCGGCGACGGCACCCCGCCCCCGCCGCCCGCTCCCGAGGAGCGGGTCGACCCCGCCCACACTCCGCTGCGCTGAGCTGTGGTGTTAAGCGGGGCCCCCTCCTATGCGGAATGCGTTAAGCGGGGGCCCCGCCTCACATCGCCAACCGGACGGCGACGGTGAGCACCAACTGCGCGAGGGCGAGCGGCACCAGGACCAGCCAGCAGAGGCGCTGGAGCTGGTCCTCGCGCAGCCGCGGATAACTCACCCGCAGCCAGATGATCACGAACGCCACGGCGAAGACCTTGAGCAGCGTCCACAGCCAGCCGAGCTGGGCGTCGGCGAACGGGCCCTGCCAGCCGCCCAGGAAGAGCACCGTGGTCAGCGCCGCGATCACCACGATGCCGACGTACTCGGCGAGCAGGAAGAACGCGAACCGCAGGCCGGTGTATTCGGTCATGTAGCCGAACACCAGCTCGGAGTCGGCCACCGGCATGTCGAACGGCGGGCGGCGGATCTCGGCCAGCCCGGCCACGAAGAAGATCACCATGGCCGGCGCCTGCCAGAGCAGCCACCACGGCCGCCACGCCTCGACGATCCCGCTCAGGCTGAGCGTCCCCGCCGCCATCGCCACCGAGGCGGCGGCCAGCACCAGCGGCAGCTCGTACCCGAGCAGCTGGGCGGCGCCGCGCAGCCCGCCGAGCAGGCTGTACTTGTTGGCCGACGCCCAGGCCGACATGAGCACCGCCAGCACCCCGACGCCCACCACCGCGAGCACGAAGAACAGGCCGATGTCGAGCGGCTGGGCGACCAGGTCACCCGGGCCGAGCGGGATGACCAGCAGCACCAGCAGATAGGGCACCAACGCCACGGCCGGGGCCAGCCGGAACACCTGCCGGTCCGCGTCACGCGGAGTGACGTCCTCCTTCTGCACGAACTTCACCCCGTCGGCCACGAGCTGCGCCCAGCCGTGGAAACCGCCCGCGTACATCGGGCCCAGCCGGCCCTGCATGTGGGCCATCACCTTGTGCTCGGCCTGGCCCACGATCAGCGGCAGGGTGAGGAACGCGACGAGCACGCCGGCCACCCGCAGGACCAGCTCCAACCACTCCGGCATCAGTCCTCCCCCGCCTCGGCTCCGCCACCGGGCTCCGGCCGGGCCGGGTCGGCCGCCGGCTCCGGCCGGGCCGGGTCGGCGGTCCGGTCGGCCGCCGACTCGTGCCGCGCCGCGCCGGTCGGCCGCTCGCCGGGCACCGGGCGCCCGAGCGGGCCGGGTTCCGGCGGCGGCGGGGCGGGTTCCCGGCGGGCCGGACCGGTCGGCCGGGACGCACCCGGGATCGGACGATCATCGGGACCCGGCCGCGCCGGCCGCTCGCCGGACGCCGGCCGGACGCCGGCCGGACGCTCGGAGCGCTCGCCGGACGCCTGACGCGCCGGGCGCTCACCCGGGGCCGGCCGCGCCGGGCGTTCGCGGGCCGGGCGGGCCGGCGTACCCCCGCGGGGGCCCTCGCCGACGCCTGCCGCACCGGCCGGCGTGGGCGTCGCGCCCCACTCCCCCGGCGCGGGCACGCCCGGCGGCCGGATCGGCCGGCGACCGCCGCCCGCCTCTGACTCGCCCGGCTCCTTCGCGCCCGGCCACGGCTTCGCCACCCGGGAGGCCAGCACGAACTCCTTGCGCAGCGGGTGCCCCTCGAACTCCGGCGGCAGCAGCAGCGGCCGCAGCTCGCCGTGGCCGGCGAAGTCGATACCGAACATCTCGTGGGTCTCCCGCTCGTGCCAGGCGGCGCCCGGGAAGACGTCGACCACGGACGCGACGACAGGCGTGTCCCGGGGCACCCGGGTGCGCAGCAGCAGCCCGTGCCGGTGCCGCACCGACCACAGGTGCGCGACCACGTCGAAGCCGTCGGCCAGCTCGTCCACCGCCGACAGCCAGTCGAGGAAGTCGCACCCCAGCTCGGCGTCGTCGCGTGCCGCGCGCAGCGCGTCCGCCCAGCTCGCCGGCGGCACGTCGACGGTGGCGCGGGCGTGTCCCTGACCGCCGGAGACCGACGCGGTGGCCTCGACGGACGCGAGCAGCTCGACCACCCGCCGGCCTACCTCTTCCGGAGTCATGCGCTGATCCTATGGCCGACGGCTTCCGCCCGGGTCGGGCCGTCCAGGCCCGGATCGTCGCTTTGCCGAGCGGTTCGGCGGCCGGCGGGGAAAGATGGGGCTCGTGCGCGCTGTGACTGTGACCCCCGGTGTCCCGGACTCGCTACGCCTGACCGAGGACTGGCCCGAGCCGGCGCCCGAGGAGGGCGCGATCCTGGTCGAGGCGCTCGCCGTCGGCGTCTGCGGCACCGACCAGGAGATCATCGCCGGGGAGTACGGCGAGGCGCCGCCGGGCCAGGAGCGGCTGGTGCTCGGCCACGAGTCGCTGGGCCGGGTGCTGGAGGACCCGACCGGCACGCTGCACCCGGGCGACCTGGTGGCCGGCGTGGTCCGCCGCCCGGACCCGGTGCCCTGCGCGAACTGCGCGGTGGACGAGTGGGACATGTGCCGCAACGGGCAGTACACCGAGCACGGCATCAAGGGGTTGAACGGCTTCGCCCGCGAGCGGTGGCGGCTGCAACCCAAGTTCGCCGTCGGCCTCGACCCGGCGCTCGCGTCGGTGGGCATGCTGCTGGAGCCGACGAGCGTGGTGGCGAAGGCGTGGGACCACATCGAGCGGATCGGCCGCCGGGCCGAGTGGAAGCCGAAGACCGCGCTGATCACCGGCGCCGGGCCGATCGGCCTGCTGGCCGCGCTGCTGGCCAGCCAGCGCGAGCTGTCCGTGCACGTGCTGGACCGCAACACCACCGGCCCGAAGCCCGACCTGGTCCGGGCGCTCGGTGCCACCTACCACACCTCGACCGTGGCCGAGCTTGATCTCGAACCGGACGTGGTGGTCGAGTGCACCGGCGCGCCGCCGGTGGTGCTGGACGCGATGTGCAAGGCCGCGCCGAACGGCATCGTCTGCCTCACCGGCGTGTCCAGCGGCGGCCGGACCATCGACTTTGATGCCGGCGCGCTCAACCGGGAGCTGGTGCTGGAGAACAACGTGGTGTTCGGCTCGGTCAACGCCGGCCGGCGGCACTGGGAGCTGGCCGGCGAGGCGCTCGCCCGCGCCGACCGGTCGTGGCTGAACGCGCTGATCACCCGCCGGGTGCCGGTCTCCGCCTACCGCGAGGCGTACGCGTCGACGGGCGACGACATCAAGGTGGTGCTGAACTTCGCGCAGTGACCCGCTCAGATGCCCGCCCAGGTCGGTGAGCACCCCATACAGCTCCTCGGGCTCGTTCACGTCGGCCCAGTCGAGGTCCGCCGCGTACGGGGAGACCTCGGCGACGAGCTGGCCGACGCCGTCCAGCTCGGTGAAGCCCAACCACGGGTCGGCGTGCGCCTGCAACGCCCGCTGCGACTCCGCGGCGCGGTGCCCCTGGTGCCGGAAGTACGACCGGACCCGCTCGTCGTCGATGACGTCGAACACCAGCCGGCCGGAGGCGTTCAGGTAGGTGCCGAAGTTCTCGGCGTGCAGGTCGCCGTGGATCGACACCCGGCTGGTCCGGTCGTCGAGGTAGCGGTCGCCGGCGAAGTCGCCGCGCTGGTCGGCGTAGCAGAGCGAGGCGCTGCCCCGGTAGAACGCGAACGGTGAGGCGGCCATCTTGCGGAACTTGCGGCGGAACGCCGCCGGGTCGATCGCCAGGGACGCGCCGAACTCCTCGGTCAGCACGTCGGCGATGAAGGCGGAACGCTTCTCCGGGGAGTCGATCATGGCCCGCATGGCTAGCGCCGCCCCGCCACCGGACGGCTCAGCCGGCCGGTGGGCGCACCGGGGGCGCGGTCAGCGCCTCCACCGGTCGGGGGACCACGTCCGCCGGGGAGGCGAGCCCGTCCGGGCGGGGCACGCCGCCCACGCCGGCCTGCTCGGCGGCGATCTTCGCCTGAAGGCGGAGGATGCCGTGCAGCAGCGCCTCCGGGCGCGGCGGGCAGCCGGGCACGTAGACGTCGACCGGGATGAGCTGGTCGACGCCCTTGGTCACCGAATAGGAATCCCAGTAGGGGCCGCCGCAGTTGGAGCAGGCGCCGAACGAGATCACGTACTTCGGCTCGGGCATCTGGTCGTAGAGTCGCTTGACCGCTGGGGCCATCTTGTCGGTGACCGTGCCGCTGACCACCATCAGGTCGGCCTGCCGGGGGCCGTGGGCGAACGGGATCACGCCGAGCCGCATGAAGTCGTGCCGGCCCATGCTGGTCGCGATGAACTCGATGGCGCAGCAGGCCAGCCCGAAGTTGAACACCCAGAGCGAGTAACGGCGGCCCCAGTTGAGCACGAACCGGATCGGCTCGCCGAGCACGGCCGGCAACTGCACCTCGGGCCTCCCCCTGCGCTGTCTCTGAACCGACAGTCAACCACAGCCACCGACGGCGCAACCGACGCAACCGGCGGCGGCGTCAGCACGTGTGACGGATAAGACTGCGCCCGGCGGCGCGTACGGGGAGGAACGGATGACCGTGACGAGCGAGGCGCGGCTCGGTGAGCCGCCACCCGACGAGACGACGGACGGCCCGGACGGACACCAGGCGGTCGACTTCGACGGGCTCTACCATGCGCACTTCCGGTCGCTGACCGTGCAACTCGCCGCCTACTGCGGCGACCTGTCCCAGTCGCAGGACCTGGTGCAGGAGGCGTTCTGCCGGGCCTTCGCCCGCTGGTCGCGGGTCTCCCGCTACGACGATCCGGTGGCCTGGGTGCGCCGGGTCGCCTGGAACCTGGCCACCAGCCGCTGGCGGCGGCTGCGCACGGCCGAGTCCTGGCTGCGGAAGCAGCGCGAGGAGTACGTGCCGGGTCCCGGCCCGGACCGGGTGGCGCTGACCACGGCGCTCGCCCAGTTGCCGCCCAGGCAGCGCCGTGCCGTGGTGCTGCACCACCTGGCCGACCTCAGCGTCGGCCAGATCGCGGAGCAGGAGGGCGTGCCGGAGGGCACGGTCAAGTCCTGGCTGCACCGGGGGCGGGCCGCGCTGGCGGCCCAGCTCACCACCACGAACGAGGTGACCGATCATGCCTGAGCCCCGGGACTCGCGCCTGAGCGGCGCATTCGAGGCGTACCGCACGCTGACCCTGGACGCGGTCGTGCCGGCCGGGCCGGACGCGGTGCGGCGCACGGTGCGGCGCCGGCGGCGACGCCGGGTGACCACCGTGGCGGTCGTGGTCGCGGCGGCGGTCGCCGCGCCGGTGGCCGCCTGGGCCGCGCTGGGTCGCGCGCCCACACCGGCGCCGGTGACGTCGCCGGCGCCGAGCACGGCACCCGCTCCGAGCGAATCGCCGAGCGTCGGCCCGTCGGCCTCGCCGAGCGCGCCGACCGGCCGGATCGAACGGGCGGAACTACTCGCGGCCACCGTCGATCTGCCGGCCTGGCCGGCCGGCGCGGGCTGCCGGGCCCGGAACGTGCGCCTCGCGGAACGCACCGGCGGCAGCGGCGACGTGCTGCTCTCCACCTCGGCGTACGCCTACGGCGACGTCGACGGCGACGGCGTGCCGGAACCGGTGGCGCTGCTGCGCTGCCTGCGCGGGCGCAGCCCGTACCCGGAGCAGGTGGTGGCGTTCGACCGGGGCGCGGACGGCGTGCCGGTGGCGCTCGGGCGGGTCTTCCGGTCCGACCCGCGGCGGCCGGAGTGGTTCGTCGCCCTCGACGCGCGGCCGGACGGGGCGCTCCGGGTCGAGGTCGCCGACCGGCTCCCGACCGACGGCCGGGAGCCGGACGCGGCGCACCGGCAGACCCGGACCTACCGTTGGACGGACGCCGAGTTCACCCAGACCGGCGGACCGACGGCCTTCCCGGTCGAGCCGCCGCCGTCGGTGTCCACCTCGGCGACCGGGCCGACGCCGGTGTCACCGTTGTTCGCGGTCACCACCACCCCGGTCGTCTACGGCCCGCCGGACGCCGACGGGTGGCGGCGGGGCATGACGACCGTCACCGTCACCAACATCGGTTCCGGACGGCTGACCGACGTCCGGGTGACCCTGCCGGACAGCGCCGAGGACACCCACGAGCACACGCGTGTCGAGAGCTGTCCCACCGCGGCCCACCGGGGCACCTTCTTCTACTGCTATCCCGGCCCGCTGGAGCCGGGCGGGCGGGCCGTGGTGGGCCTGCACTTCATCCGCCGGACGACCGGGCCGGACCACCACCTCACGGTCCAGGCGGAACGGGGTGGCGAGGGCGCGGCGGTGCCCGGCACCACCACGCGGGCCGACATCCCGGTGACGTTCGAGTGAGGGTCGCCGCCCGGTCACCAGGCCGGGCGTTGGAGCAGCCCGACGAACTCGGCGAGCAGCCGCTCGCGCACCGCCGCCGGGGCGGCGTCGAGCAGCGTGTTGACCACCGCCATCCGGTCCGGCACACCGGCGCCGCCGCCCAGGCCCAGCCCCTCGGCCAGCCCGGCCACCAGCGCCGGGGTGAGCGCCTCCGGGGCGAGGCCGCCGGCCAGCGCCACCAGTTCCGGCGGCAGCTGAACCGGGCCGGCGGTCCGTGTCGCCGCCACCGCGTCGGCCAGCGCCGGGGCGAACTCGGCCACCCGGGGCGCGACCGCGGCGGTCACCGTGAGGTGCACGCTGGCCGGCAGGTCGGCGTACCGGAGCTGGGGCTGGGTGTGCCAGCCACGCGCGGTCAGCTCGTCGACCAGCACGAACAGGTCCAGCTTCGGGTCGTCGGCGGTGAAGCAGACCACTGTGGACTCCGGTTCGGCCATCAGCCGCAGGCCGTCGGTCGTCCGCACCGCGTCGGCCAGTCCGGCGACCGCATCCCGGGTCGACGCGGCCAGCCGCAGGTAGCCGTCCTCACCCAGGTGGCGCAGGGTGGCGTACGCGGCGGCGATCGGTCCGCCGGAGCGGGTCGAGGCGATCACCGGGTTGACCATCGTGTAGCCGGGCCAGTCCGCGTACGCGAAGAACTGCGGGGCGCGGCACGCGGCGTCCCGGTGCAGCAGCACCGACACCCCCTTCGGCGCGTACGCGTATTTGTGCAGGTCCACCGAGATCGAGGTGACCCCGTCCACGGCGAAGTCGAATGCGGGCACCGGCACGCCGAGCCGGCGCAGCCAGGGCAGCGCCCAGCCGCCGAAGCAGGCGTCCACGTGACAGCGCACCCCGGCGGCCGCCGCGACGGCGGCGATCTCGGCGACCGGGTCGACGACGCCGTGCGCGTACGACGGGGCGGACGCGACCACCAGGACTGTCTCCGGCCGGATCGCGGCGGCCACCTCGTCCAGCGCCGGACGCAGCGTCACCGGGTCGACCGGCACCCGGTCCAGCGCCACCCGCAGGTAGTGCGCCGCCTTGGCGAACGCGGCGTGCGCGCTGGCCGGCACCACGATCCGCGGTTCGGCGAGGTCGGGCCGGGCGTCCCGGGCCGCCTTGACGGCGAGCAGCAGCGATTCGGTGCCGCCGCCGGTGACGCTGCCGACGACGTCCGGCGCGCTCGTGCCGGGACCGCCGCCGAGCAGCCGGGCCGCGGCGGCGACCAGTGCGTTCTCCATCGCCAGCAGCGACGGGAAGGCGGTCGGGTCGAGGCCGTTCACGTGCGCGCTCTCCGCGTACGCGGCCTGGGCCAGCTCGTCCAGCCCGGCCACGCCGGGGTCGTAGACGTAGGCGAAGAGCCGGCCGCCGTGCGTCGGCCGGTCGGCCGCCCGCAACGCCCGGATCTCGTCGAGCACCCGCGTGGCGGGCAGCCCCTCGGCGGGCAGCGCGCCCGTTCCTGCCGTCTCGGTCATCGGTCTCGGACGTTCCTCTCGTGTCGGTCCGCGGCCGGCAGGCGGATCACGCCCGCACCGCCGGCGTGACCCCGGTGGACAACTGGGCCGGGGTGAGCGGGTAGCCGCGCAGCAGCACCACCGGGGCGACCACGAGCAGGGCCGGCAGCACGGTGAAGCCGAGCAGCACGCCGAGCCGGGCGGTGGCCGGCTGGGCGGCGGCGGACCCGGTCGACGAGGAGACGTAGCCGGAGAGCTGAAGCACCAGGCCGTAGATGCCCGGCCCCAGGGCCAGGCCGAACGTCTCGCCGGCGGTCCACAGCCCGGTGAACACGCCGGCCTGCCGGCGGCCGGTGCGCGCGGTGTCGTGGGCGATGCAGTCGGGCAGCATGGACAGCGCGAAGACCTGCTGGCCGGCGTACCCGACGCCGATCAGCGCGACCACCGCGTACACTGCGGCGGCCGGCAGCGCGGGCGCGGCGACCAGGGCGAGCGCGCCGGCCGCGAAGAGCAGCGACGCGGCGACCAGCGAGGTGCGCTTGCCCAGCCGGGCGCCGGCCCGGCTCCACAGCGGCATGACCAGCAGGGCCGGCGCGACGAAGCAGGCGAACAGCAGCGTGGGGCCGCTGTCCGGCGCGCGCAGCACCTGGTCGGCGAAGTACTTGACGCCGGCCAGCACGGTGGCGACCCCGGCGGACTGGATCACGAAGCAGGCCAGCAGCGCCCGGAACGGCCGGTTGCCTGCGGCGACCGCGAGCTGGGCGCGCAGGCTCGGCTCGCTCTCCGCCACCGTGCCGGCCGGCGCCGACCGGGTGCCGAGGAACACGCCGAGCGTGCCGAGGACGATCAGCGCCGCGACGAACAGGCCCATCCACCGGTGGCCGGGCACGCCGTCACCGCCGGCGGCCACCACCGCCGGGGCGACCGCGCCGGAGACCAGGATGGCCAGCGCGAGCACCGCGATCCGCCAGGTCATCATCCGGGTACGCTCCGCCGGGTCGGCGGTCAGCTCGGCCGGCATCGCCACGTAGGGCACCTGGAAGAATGCGAACGCGGTGGCGGTGGCCAGGAACGCCAGCGCCACGTACGCGGCGGCGGCCGGGCCGCGCGCGAACGGCGCGGCGAAGATCGAGGCGAACAGCACGGCCAGCGCCAGCCCGCCGCCGAGCAGCCAGGGCCGGCGGGCGCCCCACCGGGAGCGGGTCCGGTCGGAGATCCGCCCGGCGACCGGGTTGACCAGTACGTCCCACGCCTTCGGCAGGAGCACCAGCAGCGCGGCGAGCCCGGCCGCGACACCGAGCGTGTCGGTGAGGTAGGGCAGCAGGAGCAGCCCGGGCACGGTCCCGAACGCGCCGGTGACCAGCGATCCCGACGCGTATCCGAGGTGCACCCGGCGGGGCAGGCCCGAAGCGGTCATGGAGCCGAATGCTACTCACGTTATGGTCACGGTCGCATCCCCTCCTCCGGCGACCAGGCCGCCGCCGTCAGGTCCACCCGGTCCCCGCGCATCGGGCACCCCTCGGCGCGCAACCGGGTCCGGGCCGCCCGCTCGTGCCCCGGCGGCAGCCGGCCGGCCGCGTTCACCACCCGGTGCCACGGCACCCCGCCACCGTGCCGCGCCATGATCGAGCCGACCAGCCGCGCCGACGCCCGCCCGGACCGTTCGGCCAGCGCGTCGGCCACCGCCCCGTAGGACATCGCCCGGCCCGGCGGGATCCGCTCGACCAGCGCCAGCACCGCCTCGACATACTCGTCAGGTGTCACGAGCTGCCACGATATGGGAACGCGCCACGGCGTCGCGGATCGCAACCCGCAGAATGGTCGGGTGCGCGACGCAGTCACCTCGGCCCGCCGGATCGTGGTCAAGATCGGTTCGTCCTCGCTGACCACGGCGGCGGGCGGCCTCGACGACGCCCGGGTCGACGCGCTCGTCGACACGCTCGGCGCGCTGACCGCCCAGGGGCGCGAGGTGGTGCTGGTCTCCTCCGGCGCGATCGCCGCCGGCCTCGCCCCGCTCCGGCTGACCCGGCGCCCGCGTGACCTGGCCACCCAGCAGGCCGCCGCCAGCGTGGGCCAGGGCCTGCTCATCGGGCGCTACGCGACCGCGTTCGCCCGGCACGGGCGCACCGTCGGGCAGGTGCTGCTCACCGTCGACGACGTCACCCGGCGGGCGCACTACCGCAACGCCTACCGCACGCTGCGCAAGCTGCTCGACCTGCGGGCCGTGCCGATCGTCAACGAGAACGACACGGTGGCCACCGAGGAGATCCGGTTCGGCGACAACGATCGCCTCGCCGCGCTGGTGGCCGCGCTGGTCGACGCCGACCTGCTGGTGCTGCTCTCCGACGTGGACGCGCTCTGGACCGGCGACCCGGCCCGCCCCGGCAGCACCCGGATCACCGAGGTGCACGGCGAGGGCGACCTGGCCGGCGTGGACGTCGGCGGGGCCGGCCGGGCCGGGGTGGGCACCGGCGGCATGGTGACCAAGGTCGAGGCGGCCCGCATCGCCACCGGCTTCGGCATCCCGGTCGTGCTCACCGCCGCGCCGCTGGCCGGCCCGGCGCTGGCCGGCGACCCGGTCGGCACGTTCTTCCACGCCAGCAGCCGCCGCCCGGCCGCCCGGCTGTTCTGGCTGGCGCACGCCACCGCGCCGCGCGGCCGGCTGCACCTCGACCCGGGCGCGGTGCAGGCAGTGGTGGGCCGGCGCAAGTCGCTGCTGCCGGCCGGCATCACCGCCGTCGACGGCGCGTTCACCGCCGGGGACCCGGTGGACCTGGTCGACACCGCCGGCGCACCGGTGGCCCGCGGGCTGGTCAACTACGACGCGGTGGAACTGCCCGGCCTGCTCGGCCGCTCCACCTCGGAACTCGCCGCGGCCCTGGGCCCGGCCTACGAACGAGAGGTCGTCCACCGAGACGACCTCGTTTTGTTGTAAGGAGGGGCCCCCTGTTAACGCATTCTGCATAACAGGGGGCCTCTCCTAACATCTCTGCGAAGGAGCGCACGATGAGCGTCGTCGAGCAGGCCCGCCGGGCCCGGGACGCGGCGGAGGATCTCGCCACGGCCACCCGTACCGTCAAGGACGCCGCGCTGCACGCGATGGCCGACGCGCTGGTGGCGCGTACCCCGGAGGTTCTGTCGGGGAACGCGACGGACCTGGCGGCCGGGCGCGACGCCGGGCTGAGCGCGGCCGTGCTGGACCGGCTCGCCCTCGACGAGGGCCGGGTCGCCGCCATCGCCGACGCGCTGCGCCAGATGGCCGCGCTGCCCGACCCGGTCGGCGAGGTGGTCCGCGGCTCCACCCTGCCGAACGGGCTGGAGCTGCGCCAGGTGCGGGTGCCGTTCGGGGTGGTCGGCATCGTCTACGAGGGCCGACCGAACGTGACCGTCGACGCGGCCGGGATCTGCCTGAAATCCGGCAACGCGGCGCTGCTGCGTGGCTCCTCCTCGGCGGCGCACTCGAACGCGGCGCTGGTCGCGGTGCTCCGCGACGCGGTCGCCGGAGCCGGCCTGCCGGCCGACGCGGTGCAACTGCTCGACTCCACCTCGCGCGACTCGGTCAAGGAGCTGATGCGGGCCCGCGGCCTGGTCGACGTGCTGATCCCCCGTGGCGGCGCGTCGCTGATCCGCACCGTGATCGAGGAGTCGACGGTGCCGGTGATCGAGACCGGGGTGGGCAACTGCCACGTGTACGTGGACGCCGCCGCCGACCTCGGCAAGGCGCTCGCGATCACGCTGAACGCCAAGACGCAGCGGCTGTCCACCTGCAACACCGCCGAGTCGCTGCTGGTGCACCGGGACGTGGCGGACACGTTCCTGCCGGCGGTGCTGACCGCGTTCGCCGACGCCGGGGTGACCGTGCACGGCACCGCCGAGGTCGCCGCGCACTCCCCCGCCGTGGTGCCGGCGACCGAGGAGGACTTGGCCACCGAATACCTCTCCGCCGACATCTCGGTCGCCGTGGTCGACTCGCTCGACGCGGCGGTCGCGCACATCCGGCGCTACGGCACCGGGCACACCGAGGCGATCGTCACCGACTCGCAGCGGGCGGCCCGGGAGTTCGTGGCCCGGGTGGACGCCGCCGCGGTCATGGTCAACGCGTCGACCCGGTTCACCGACGGCGGCGAGTTCGGCTTCGGCGCCGAGATCGGCATCTCCACCCAGAAGCTGCACGCCCGCGGCCCGATGGGTCTGCCGGAGCTGACCAGCACGAAGTACGTGGTGACCGGCGACGGCCACCTCCGCTGAGCGACCCGTCTAGGCCACCTGGAGGGGGCCGCCGGCCGGTGTCGCCGGGGGCTCACCCGAGCGCGGCGCGGGCAGCGTGACGGTGGGCGGCACCACGAACTGCGCGCCGGCGCGCGGGGCCTCCGGAACGTTCGGGCGGCAGGCCCGGATCGCGCGCAGCGTGGTGTGCACGTCGAACTGGTGGCCGTCGTCGCTGTCCCAGCCGCCGTCGCTGCGCTGCGTCTCGGCGAGCCGCCGCCGGGCCGAGACCAGCAGCCACTGCTCCTCGCCCACCTCCACCCGCCGCAGCGTGGCGGCGAGCCAGGCCACGTCGGCCGGGGACATCTCCGGGAGCCGGTCGGCGAGGATCGCCTGGATCCGGGCCGACTCCAGGAACATCTGCTGCCGGTGCAGCACGGCCGCGGCCAGCCACCCGGCCGGCAGGAACGACGGCCAGGCGCCGTCCGGCGCGAGCTGCGCGGCGAGCGTGTGCGCCGCCGCCTGGACCACACCGGCGTACGCCCCGCCGACCCGGTGGTCGAGCGGCCCGGCGGCGCGGGCGTCCAGCCCGGCCACGGTGAGCCAGAACCCGGCGCCGGCGGTCAGGTAGAACCGCGCCTCCGGGTCGCCGGGGGTGGCCCACTCCGGCGCGAACCCGGCGAGCGACACATGCTCGTCCCAGCCGCCGTCGGCGAGTTGGCCGCTGGCCAGCCAGTCGAGCGCGTGCCGGGCGGCGGGGCGGCCCAGCGCGCCGAGGTCGTCCAACTCGGACAGGCGGAAGCAGGTCGCGTCGACCGAGGCGACCTCACCGCCGAGGACGGCGGGCCAGCCGCCGCCGAGGGTCTGGCCGGACTCCGCCGCGTCGAGCAGCTCCGGCGACGCCGGCGCGCCGGAGCGCAACCGGGACAGGCGGGCGCGGTCCACCGCGTCCCCGTGTGCCACGACGAACCCGATCGCCGCTTCCAGATCGACCACGGCGGTGACGCTACCTGCGCGGACGCGGTTACGCCTCGGTAGCTCGGCCAGGGTTTACCGAGGACCGCCGGGCGGTCGGGGGGCACAAGGCGCGAAAACCCCATCACTCACGGGCGTGGATGCCTGCGCGAGTGACGGGGCCTTCGGGCGGTCGACGGATCAGTACGAGGGCAGCGACGGGTCGACCTGCTTGACCCAGGAGAGCACGCCGCCCTGCACGTGCACCGAGTCCTTGAAACCGGCCGCCTTCAGCGCGGCCAGCGCCTCGGCGGACCGCACACCGGACTTGCAGTGCAGCACGATCTGCCGGTCCTGCGGGAACTTCGCCAGCGCCTCGCCGGAGAGGATCTCGCCCTTGGGGATCAGCGTCGAGCCGGGGATCCGGACGATCTCGTACTCGGCGGGCTCACGGACGTCGACCAGGAAGATGTCCTTGCCGGCGTCCTGCCACTCCTTCAGCTCCAGCGCCGTGATGGTGGAGTCGACCACCGCCTCCTGCGCCTCCTCGGAGACCGCGCCGCAGAAGTCCTCGTAGTCTTCCAGCAGGTTGGTGACCGTGGGGTTCTCGCCGCAGAGCGCGCAGTTCGGGTCCTTGCGGACCTTGATCTTGCGGTAGCTCATCTCCAGGGCGTCGTAGACCATCAGCCGGCCGACGAGCGGCTCGCCGATGCCGGCGAGCAGCTTGATCGCCTCGTTGACCTGGATCGACCCGATGGACGCGCAGAGCACGCCGAGCACGCCGCCCTCGGCGCAGGACGGGACCATGCCGGGCGGCGGGGGCTCCGGGTAGAGGCAGCGGTAGCAGGGGCCGTGCTCGGCCCAGAAGACCGAGGCCTGGCCGTCGAAGCGGTAGATCGAACCCCAGACGTACGGCTTGCCGAGCAGCACGGCCGCGTCGTTGACCAGGTAGCGGGTGGCGAAGTTGTCGGTGCCGTCGACGATCAGGTCGTAGCGGGAGAAGATGTCCTTGACGTTCTCCCGGTCCAGCGCGGTGTTGTGGATCTCCACGTGCACCAGCGGATTGATCTCCCGGATCGACGCGGCGGCGGACTCGGCCTTGGAGCGGCCGACGTCGGAGACGCCGTGGATGATCTGGCGCTGGAGGTTCGACTCGTCGACGGTGTCGAAGTCGATGATGCCGAGCGTGCCGACACCGGCGGCGGCGAGGTACATCAGGGCGGGCGAGCCGAGACCGCCGGCGCCGACGCAGAGCACCCGGGCGTTCTTCAGCCGCTTCTGCCCCTCGACCCCGACGTCCGGGATGATCAGGTGGCGCGAGTAGCGGCGGATCTCGTCAACGGTCAGCTCGGCGGCGGGCTCGACGAGCGGGGGCAACGACACGGTGAACTCCCCGGGATCGGCGGTGGGACCGAGCCATTGTCGCTCGCCGTGGTGGGGATCGGCCATGACGAGGGACACCCGGCCCGAACTGCGGGACCGGGAATAACTCAGACCCCGTCGGTCGGCTCGCCCGAGTAGCGCACCCCGCCGACGTACGGCCAGGCGTTCGGCACGCAGCCGTCCAGCCCGTACGTCTGCTGCTGCATCACCGGGGCGGGTGCGCCGGGGTGGGGGCAGGCCTGGTGCAGCTCGCCGAACTCGTGCCCGACCTCGTGGTTGATGACGTAGGTCCGGTAGGTGTCGAGCGGGGCGCCGTAGTCGGGCACCGCCGTCATCCAGCGCGCCAGGTTGAGCACGACCCGGCCGGGCAGCCGGCAGGACGTGTACCGCTCGGTGTGCAGGCCGCCCTCGGCGCACATCCGCTCCGACGTGACCGGCGTGGCCAGGTAGACGGTGAAGTCGGCGGCGGCGGCCTCGGGCACCCGCTGCACCCGCAGCAGGCCGGAGGCGATCCAACTGCGCGGGTCCCCGAGCACCCGGTCGACGGTCGCGGCGAACGCGTCGACGTCCGGCCCGGCGCCCCGCTCGACCTCGACCCGGTAGCGGCGCAGCGGGCCGGCGTGGCCGCGTACCGGTGAGCGGCCCCCGGCCACCGCGAAGGTGCCGGGGCCGGCGGTCGGATAGCCGGTCGGCCCGGCCGACGGCGGCGCGGTGTCGGCGTCCGGCATCAGCGTGGGCTCGGCGGCGAGCGGAACCCGCACGGGTCGCGACGGCTCGCTCAGCCGGGTGATCCCCACCGCGCCGCCGGTGGCCGCGACGAGCATGGCCAGCAGCAGCACCGCTCGCCGACGGCGGCGCCGCATTCGGCGCAGCCCGGGACGTTCGGGACGTTCGGGCGGGTCGTACGGGGACGACGACGTCATGACACCAGCGTGACACGCAATTCGGGCATATAGCTGCTTTTACCGCTTATGCCGCGAATAACTTTCGCAACCGGCTCACAACGACGGCCCCGCGTACCGCTTCCCGCCCAGGTACGGCCACGGGTTCGGGCGGCAGCCGTCGAGGAACAGCGTCTGCTGCTGCATCACGGGCGCCTGCCGGCCCGGGCCCGGACACGCCTCGTGGTGGTGCCCGAGCTGGTGCCCCACCTCGTGGTTGACCACATAGAGCCGGTAGGTGTCCAACGGCATCCGCGCGGCCACCAGATGCGGTGCCGAGGTGCGCCACCGGTCGAGATTGATCACGACCTTGCCGGGCACCCGACAAGACGTGTACGGCACGCCGCCCTTGCGGATGTCGATCCCGCCCGCCCCGCACAGCCGCAACGCGGTGTCCCGGGTGGCCAGATAGATCGTGAAGTCGTAACGCCCGCCCGGCGCCACCCGCCGCAACCGCAACCGGCCGCTCTCCACCCAGCTGCCCGGCCCGGCCAGGGCCCGCTGCACCGCGTCACCGAAGGCACCTGGCCGCTCACCGGAGCCGACCTCCACCGCCACCCGGAACCGGCGCAGCTCCCCCGCCCGGCCCAGCACGCCGCCGGCCCGGTCGTCGTAGGAGAAACCGCCCCGGCCGTGCGCCGGCACCGGACCGGGCAGGGCCAGCACGGGCGCCACCGGCGAGCGCGGCGTCACGGGCGGCGGCGCGGCCGACGACGGCGCCACGGCCGGGGCCGGCTCCGGCGACTGCGCGGCGAACCCGTCGGCCACCAACTCCTTCGCGCCGGCCGACGGCAGTCGCAACGCGACCCCCACGCCCATCCCGGCGGCGGCCAGGAAGGCGCAGACCACCACGGCGGTACGCCACCGGCGGGCAAGAGGCGTGGACCGTGCGGCACGCGGACGGCGGGAGCTGGGCATCCGGCTCAGCCTGCCACGTCGCGACCGCTTTCGCTCTCCCCCGTTCCGGTGACCAGGGCCGTGGTCTGCGCTTTCCGCTCCGCCGTCCCCGGCGTGGCGGCCAGCTCCGGCAAGGCGGCCGGCACCGGCGTCCCGGCCGGCGCCGCCTCGTCGAGCAGCGCCAGCACCGCCCGGGCCACGATCCGGGGCACCTCCAGCTGGGCCACGTGCCCGACGTCGTCGAGCATCAACAACCGGCTGTCCGGGACCACCCGGGCGGTCTGCGGGGCGACCCGCACGTCGACCAGGCGATCCTGCCGCCCGCCCACCACCAGCGTGGGCACCCGCACCGACGCGGCCTGCCGCCACAGCGCACCCTCCCCCGGCAGGTACGACCGCAGGAAGCTGCCGACCAGGCCCCGGAACGTGCGCACGTAGGCGGCGGCGTAGTGCGCCGCCTCGTACCGGATCCGGATCTCGTCGATCGCCTCCTGCCGGCGCTGCTCGCTGATCCGGGTCAGGTCCGCCACGCACGACTCCATCACCTGCTGCGCCATCGCCTCCGGGGCGAGCTGGGCCAGCCGCCAGGCGGCCAGCCGCTCGCCCCGGGGGATCACCAGCACCGGCAGCATCCGCCCCTGCAACGAGCGCCGGAAGTCCAGGAACGGCAGGGCCGGCGAGATCAGCGTGAGCGTGCGGACCAGGTCCGGCCGCAGCGCCGCCACCCGGACCGCGACCGCGCCGCCCAGCGAGTTGCCGAACAGGTGCACCGGCCCCCGGTCGCTGTGCTCGATCCAGCGGACCACCCGGTCGGCGAAGGCCGGGATCGTGTAGCGCCGGCCCGGCTCGCTGCGCCCGAACCCGGGCAGGTCGATCGCCTGGCCGTCGAGCCGGCCCGCGAGCAGCCCGGCCAGGTCGGTCCAGTTCTGCGCGGAGCCGCCGAGGCCGTGCACGTAGAGCGCCGGCTCGGCACCCGGCGTGGTGGCCGGGGTGTCCCGGACGTGGACGAGCGTGCCGTCGAGCGGCACGTGCCGGCCAGGCCAGGGCGGCGGGACGTGGTGCGCGGGGAGGAGATGATCCGGCCAGAGTGCGGCACGCTTCATGCCTCCAGTCTTCCCCGCGCCGGCCCCGGCCGCACAATTCCTCAGGCGAGCAGCGCCTCCAGGCGGCGGTTGACCGCGGCCAGGGTGGCCCGGACCACCGCCTGCCGTGGATCGCCGGCCACCAGCGCCGACCCGGCGAGCTGCTCCACCCACCCCTCGCAGACCAGCAGCACCACCACGGTCGCCACCTCGCAGTTGCCGAACGGCACCACCGCGGCGTGCTCGACGAAGCAGCGGCCCCGATCGCCGGCCGGGACGTCCCCACCGCCGAGCAGTTCGTCCACCGCGGCGGCGGCGGCCACCGCGCAGAGCCGCAGCACGTACCCGTCGACCGCCGGGCCGGTGGCGTGCCCGTCGGCCGCCCGGTCCCCGGCGAGCAGACGGACCTCGGTGGTGGCGTCCAGCCCGAACGTGCTCACCAGGACGTGGTCGATGACCACCCGCGGGCCGGGCGCGCCGCCCGGGTCCAGCGGTCGCGACGGAGCAGTCTCCGTCGTGGTCATCTGCCCACCGGAGTAGGAGGTGCCGAGCGTGACCGGGCTGCCGGTGGACATGCCCGTCGGCGCGGCGGCCAGCGACGTCTCGTCCACCGTGGCCCGGCCCCGGTGGGTGGACTGCCGGCGCCGGCGCGGCGGCTCGCCACCCGGCTCGGCGCTCTCGACCGGCGTGTCGGCCGGCCGGCCGGTGCGCGACTCCACCCCGCCGAACCGCCCCTCGCCGGAACGGTTCTCGGCCGGCCGGTTCGCCGGACGCATGACGCCGGGCCGGGCGGACGTGTCGTCACCGGCCGGGCCGGGCGGCACCGCGCCGGTCACCTGGGCGTCCGGCTCGTCGTCGGCGCGCGACCGGGGCGTACCGGATCGGGGGTCGGGCGGCGGAAGCTCGGCGAGGCGGTCGGCGCGAGCCGCGGCGGACCGGCGGCGGACCGGCGGCGGTGGCACGGCCGGCGCGCCGGGCAGGTTCTGCGGCGCGGCGGCCAGACCCATCCGCTCCTGGAGCAGGCGGGCCACCAGCCGGCTCACGTCGGCCGGGTCGGCGCCGTCGGCCAGGTCGAGCCGGAGGCTGTGCGCGCCGGCCGGGGTGCGCCGGAGCGCGGCGTCGCGCACGCCCGCCACCTCACGCACCGCGTCCAGGATCGCGTTGACGTCGAAGCCCTCCGGCCGTTCGCGCAGCGGCGCGGGCTCGTCGTCCCGGCGCAGATGGGTGGCGATGCGGGCCAGCTCGGGAGTCTCGGCGGACGGTTCCACCGCCGGCGGCTCCGGCACCACGGGCACGTCCGGCTCGGCGGGGACGCGCTGCGGCAGCACCGCCGGGGCCGGCTCCGCGGACGGGGACTCGGCGACCGGCGCGGCGGCGGTCGGCGCCGGCTCGGGGGCGGACCGGCGGGCCGCGTAGGGCGGCGCGCTCGTCGGCCGGGGGGGGCGGTAGCTGTCGAACGGCGCCGGGGCGGCGGAGACCGGCGGGACACCGGCCGGCTCGGCGGGTGCCTGGTCCGGCGCGCGGTGCGGCTCGTCGGCCGGCTCACCGGCGGCCCGGGCGGCCGGCGCGGGAGCGTACGCGGCAGGCGGCGGCGGACCGGCCGGCGCCTCACGCGCGGCCGGCGGGGCGGCGGGCGGATCGGGGCGCGCGCCGAACGGGGTCACCGGCACCGGCGGGCCCGCCCAGGAGGGCCGCTGGGCGGTCGACTCGTGAGCCGGGCGCGGCTCGGGGTCCTCCCGGGGCAGCCGGAACGGCCGGGTCGGCTCGGGGCGTGGCGTCTCGTGCCCGGCGGCCGACTCGGCCCGCACCGGCTCGTAGGGCCGCACCGGCTCCGGTCGGGGTGGCTCGTATCCGGTGGGCGGTTCGACCCGGACCGGCTCGTAGGGCCGCACCGGCTCGGGGGCCCACTCGGCGGCCCGGTCCTCGCGGCCGGCCCGGCGACCGGTCGGCTCGTCGTCCTGGGGCGCCCGGTCGGCGGGCTCGTCCTCGCGGCCGGCCCGGCGGAGGGCGGAGGCGTCGTCAGGGACCGCCCGGCGCGCGGACGGCTCGTCGTCGCGGCCGGCCCGGCGCCCGGCCGGCTCGTCCGTGCGGGCCCACGGCGGGGCCCAGCCGTCGCCCCAGCTCGGGCGGTTCCAGGACGGGCCGGACCAGTCCGGCTCGCCCGGGTCGTCCGCACCGGCCCCTCGCGGGTCGACGGCGGCGCGGGCGCCCTCGGTCGCGCGGCGGTCCGCCGGGTGCTGCGCCGGCGGCTCGGGCGAGGGCTGCTCGGCGCGGTCGCCGGCGGCGGCCGGCTCGACCGGACCCCGGTCGGCCCAACCGCGCGAGAGCGACGGGGCGGCCGGGTCGACGGTCGGCGCGTGGAAGCCCGGCGGCACCTCGAAGCCGGAGGCGGCGGCGCCGACCGGCGGCACCTGGAGCGCCGGGGGCGCCGAGGTCGGGCCGCTCTCGGCCCAGCGCGGAAGCCGTCCCGCGGCGGTGTCGTCCGAGGCGTGCCGCGAAGCGGCGGCGTCGGGCTGCTGCTCGACCGCGGGCGCGGGCCGCGGGGCCGGCACGGCCAGCCGGTCGCCGTCGTTCTCCCGCGGCGGCTCACCCACGGGTGGGGCACTCACCGGCGCCTGGCGGGTCACCGGCGACTCCTCCCCGGCGTGACGCACGCCGTTGACGTGGCGGCCGTTGACGCGCGGCGGCTCCTCGGCCGCGTGACCGGGCAGCGGGGCCGGCAGGTCGCCGTGCCGGGGAGAGGAGGCGGCCCAGCCACCGCCCAGGTCACCGTAGGGCCAGCCACCGGGCGCCGGGGCGCCTCGGGACCAGCCGTCCGCCGGGGGCGCCCATCCGCCGCCGGTGCGGGCCGGGTCGTCCTGCTGACCCGTCCCGTCGCCGTGCTCTCCCGGGGTGGCGGCTCCGGGTTGCCCTGCTTCACTCACCGCGCGCTCCTTGGTCGCCCCCGCTGAGGCTACCGTGTGGTGACAGTGGCGATAAGTTACAGCGGCGGGCCAATTCCGCGACGGGTTCACGAACCCGACCCGGTTCGGGCGATACGTGCCGGCTCGACGCAGACACTCGGAGGTTCCCATGACCGCAGTGGGGAACGGTTCTCAGACCGCCGGCCGGCCCACCCGCCTGCCCCGCTCGGCGCGCCGTAAGCAGCTGCTCGCCGCCGCCCAGGAGGTGTTCGTCGCGCACGGCTACCACGCCGCGGCGATGGACGACATCGCCGAGCGGGCCGGTGTCTCCAAGCCGGTTCTCTACCAGCACTTCCCCGGGAAGATGGAGCTCTACCTCGCGCTGCTGGACACGCACTGTGACGCCATCGTCGCGAAGGTGCACGACGCGATGCGCGGCACGCAGGACAACAAGGAGCGGGTCGGCGCGGCGGTGCGGGCGTACTTCGACTTCGTCGACCACGAGAGCGAGGCGTTCCGGCTGGTCTTCGAATCCGACCTGCGCAACGACCCGGCGGTGCGGCAGCGGGTGGAGCGGGTGGAGCAGGGCTGCATCGCGGCGATCACCGACACCATCATCTCGGACACCGGGTCCAGCCGGGCGCACGCCGAGCTGCTCGCGTCCGGGCTGGTCGGCGCGGCCGAGACGGCCGCCCAGTTCTGGCTGGCCGGCGGCCGGCAGGTGGCCAAGCCGGAGGCGGAGGCGCTGGTGGCGGCGCTGTCCTGGCGTGGCATCGCCAGCTTCCCGCTCCAGGGTGAGTCAGCCTGAACATCGCGCCGCCCGATCGGATAGCCTTCCCACGGCGGCTTTTTCGCCCCAGTTGAGGAGGCACAGTGGAGGTCAAGATCGGCGTGCAGTACGCGCCGCGGGAGCTGGTCCTGGAGAGCGCGCAGTCGCCGGCCGAGATCGAGCAGATCGTGACCGACGCCTTCGCCAGGAGCGAGGGCACGCTCTCCCTGACCGACGAGAAGGGCCGGCGGGTGATCGTGCCGGTCGGCAAGGTCGCCTACGTCGAGATCGCCGAGGCGTCGCCCCGCGCCGTCGGGTTCACCGTCCGCTGATCCGCGTCGCGCCGGTCGCCGTGGCGGGGTCACCCGCCGCGGCGACTCAGTCGTCCCGGCCGGCTCAGCTCAGTTGTTGAGGCCGGCGGCCGACATCCGCGCGGCGTGCGCCTCGGTCAGCTCGCGCAGCAGCGTCGGCACGTCCACGCCGGCCCGCCCGAGCACCGCGACGAGCGCGCCCCGGTCGGCGGCGGCGACCCGGCCGGCCTGCGAGAGCGCCTCGCCGAGCAGCCGCCGCGCCCACATCGAGAGCCGGCCGGCCGTGCCCGGTTCGGCCTCGATCGCGGCCCTGATCTCGGCCGCCGCGAACTCCGCGTACCGGGAGTCGTGCAGGACGTCGAGCAGCAGCGCGCGATCCGGCCCGGCCAGGCCGTCGGCGATCCGGCGCAGGAAGTCGTCGGTGAGCGCGTCGCCCACGTACGCCTTGGTCACCGCCTCCGCCCAGTCCCGTGGCTCGGTCGAGTCGTGGTACGCCCGCAACACCTCGGTGTAGGGCGTCATCGCCTCCTCGACGGCCACGCCCAGCGCGCCGAGCCGGTCGGCGAGCCACCGGTAGTGGGCGATCTCGGCCGCGGCCATCTCGCTGAGCGCGACCCGGCGGGGCAGGTCGGGAGCGAGCCGGGCATCGGCGGCCAGCCGGTCGAAGGCGAGCAGCTCGCCGTACGCGACGAGGCCGAACAGGTCGACGGCGGCGGGGTCGGGGGCGGACACGAGCCGCAGGCTACCGCCCGACCGCAATGTGACCCAGTTCACATGAGCCACCCCTGGCTGCGCGGCCGGCACCCGGAATCGGGACGGCTGAGAGGCTGTTCAGGTACGATGAGACAGTTGCCGTGGGCACCGACCAGGTTCAGCTTCGCTGATCAGCGCCGGTCCCCCGGAGCGCGTGCGGCCCGGTCCGGCTCGGCGAAACCGCCGCCGACCGCGTGGCCCGCGCCAAACCGTTCGCGCCCTGAGGACATGAGGGGCGCACCACGAGAGGGCACCCCCACATCCACATGAGTGAGCAGACCATCGGCCAGCCACTGGCCCCCACAGCTCCGGTCCCGCCGGAGGCACCCACGTTCGCCGCGCTCGGCGCCCGTCAGGAGACCGTCGAGGCGCTCGCCGCCGCGGGCATCACCCGCGCCTTCGCCATCCAGGAATACGCGCTGCCGATCGGCCTGCGCGGCGTCGACCTGATCGGCCAGGCCCCGACCGGCACCGGCAAGACGCTCGGCTTCGGCATCCCGCTGCTCGAGCGCGTCTTCGCCCCGTCCGAGGGCAGCGACGGCGTCCCCCAGGCGCTTGTCGTCGTTCCCACCCGCGAGCTGGGCATCCAGGTCGCCAAGGACCTCGACGCCGCGGGTCGCACCCGGGGTGTCCGGGTGCTGCCGATCTACGGCGGCGTGGCGTACGAGCCGCAGATCGAGGCGCTGCGCAAGGGCGTCGAGATCCTGGTCGGCACGCCCGGCCGCCTGCTCGACCTGCAGAAGCAGAAGCACCTGCGGCTCGACCGGGTGCGCGCGCTCGTCCTCGACGAGGCCGACCGGATGCTCGACCTGGGCTTCCTGGACGACGTCGAGAAGATTCTCGCGATGCTGCCGGAGGACCGGCAGACGATGCTCTTCTCGGCCACCATGCCGGACCCGATCGTCGCGTTGTCGCGGCGCTTCCTCCGCCGGCCGGTGACGATCCACGCCGGTCACACCGCCGAGACGGGCCCGTCGCCGCAGACCCAGCAGCTCGCCTACCGCACCCACTCGATGAACAAGATCGAGATCGTGGCGCGGATCCTCCAGGCCGAGGGGCGCGGGCTGACGATGATCTTCACCCGCACCAAGCGGGCCGCCGACCGGGTCGCCGAGGATCTCGACTTCCGCGGCTTCGCGGTGGCGGCGGTGCACGGCGACCTGGGCCAGGGCGCCCGGGAGCGGGCCCTGCGGGCGTTCCGGGCCGGCAAGATCGACACGCTCGTCGCCACCGACGTGGCGGCCCGGGGCATCGACGTCACGGGCGTGACCCACGTGATCAACTACGACTGCCCCGAGGACCAGGACACCTACACCCACCGGATCGGCCGCACCGGCCGGGCCGGGGCGTCAGGCGTCGCGGTGACGTTCGTCGACTGGGACGACGTGCCCCGTTGGCGGATCATCGACAAGACCCTCGGGCTGGACATGCCCGAACCTCCGGAGACCTACCACACCTCCACGCACCTCTACACCGACCTGGACATCTCCCGCGACGTCAGCGGCACGCTGCCGACCGCCGAGCGCACCCGCGCCGGCCTGTCGGCGGAGGTCGAGGAGGACCTGGGCGGTGGCCGGTCGAGGCGCGGCGACAGCCGGGGCCGTGGTGGGGACAGCCGGGGCCGTGGTGGGGACAGCCGGGGCCGTGGCGGCGACCGCAGGCGCGGTCGCGGAGGTGAGACGACCGGCGGCGGACCCGTCGCCGACAACGAGGCGACCGAGGCCGGGGCCGAGGAGGGCACCCGCACCCCGCGTCGCCGGCGGCGCCGACGCGCCGGTGAGGCGGTGGCCGGCGAGCAGCCGACCAGCGTGATCACCACGGAGGGCGGCGCGGAGCCGGCCGTGGCGGCCAGCGGCGACGGTGAGCCCGCCGCCAAGCCCCGCCGCCGCCGTCGCCGCCGTGGCGGCAGCTCCGGCACGCCCGCCGAGGCCACCAGCACCACCACCGACTGACCGGACACGCACACACGGCCCCCGGACCCACCAGCTCCGGGGGCCGCTCCCTGCCCGACGCCGACGGCGTCGATCATGAGGTTGGCCGCGCGACACGCCGCGGACGCAGCCGCCAACCTCATGACCGACCAGCCCGGCCGGGGGCCGGAGGAGGAAGGGGTACGCCATGGCGGAACCGTTGGACGCGGCGCTGCGGGAGGTACGGCAACTGCTGCTCGGCCCCGACCTGACCCGAGCCGTGGCCGCCGGTCGGCGGCGGGGGCGGCGGCCGGCGGTGGTCCGCGCGGAGCTACGCCCGGTCACCCTCAAGGCCGGCGCGCGGCTCCAGATCGCCACCTCGGACGGCACCCGGCCGCACACCCGCAACGTCGCCCCCGGCGCGGAGGCCGGCACCGCCGTCGACGAGCTGCTCGCCGAGCCGTTCGGCAACTGGCACGTGGAGACCGTCGACGCCACGCTCCAGCTCCGGGTGACCAAGTCCGGCGAGGCCCAGGTGCACCGCGCCGCGGCCAGCCGGCCGACCGGCGAGCCGGTCGGGCACGACCGGGCCAAGGACTGGCTGCTCGACCCGGGCGACCCGCTCTTCGACGCGATCGGCGGGTCGGCCGCCAAGCGCCGCCAGGTCGACGCGTTCCTGCGCGCGCTCGCCGCCACCCTGCCCGACGACCTCACCGGTCCGCTCCGGGTGGTGGACCTGGGCTGCGGAAACGCCTACCTGACCTTCGCCGCCCACCGCTACCTGACCCGGCGCGGCCTGGATGTGACGCTCGTCGGCGTGGACGTCCGCGAGGACCAGCGTCAGCGCAACACCGAGCTGGCCGAACGGTTGGGCTGGGCCGACCGGGTCAGCTTCGTGGCCGGCACCATCGCCGAGGCGCCGGTGGATCCGGCCCCGGACCTGGTGCTGGCGCTGCACGCCTGCGACACGGCCACGGACGAGGCGCTGGCCCGGGCGGTGCGCTGGGGCGCCCGCTGGGTGCTCGCCGCCCCGTGTTGCCACCACGACCTGGCCGCGCAGCTGCGGGCCCGCCCCACGCCGGGACCGGACGAGCTGCTCACCCGGCAGGGCATCCTGCGCGAGCGCTTCGCCGACGTGCTCACCGACGCGCTGCGGGCCGGGCTGCTCCGGCTGCACGGCTACCGCGCCGAGGTGGTGGAGTTCGTCGACTCCCGGCACACCCCGCGCAACCTGCTGATCCGCGCCCGGCGGACCGCCGGCACGCCGACCCCCGACAACCGCTCCGAATATCGCGAGTTGGTCGACCGGTGGGGTGTCACCCCCCGGCTGGAGTCGCTGCTCGCGGACCGGGCGGCGGGCTAGCGGCGGCGCTCGCCCCGGTTACGCTCGCCCCGGTCGAAGGCCGACACCCGCTCGCCGGGCCCCCGGTTGGTGGACCGCTCGATGTCCTGCGACACGCTCGGGAACGGCACCACCTTCGCCGGCTGGTCGGAGTTGCCGGCCGCGGCGAACGCGTTCCAGGAGATGTCGACGAGCAGTCGCTTCAGCTCGGCGTGCCGGACGGCGGCGTTGCGCTGGAGCGCCATCCGCGCGCCCAGCACCACGCCGACGAGAGTGGTGCAGACCGCGCCGGTCGCGGCGACCAGATGCAGGCCCTCCGCCGGATCCCCCTGGGCCGCCAGCACCAGCAGCCAGATCCAGAAGCCGAGCGCGAAGACGCCGGCCTTGGCCACGAAGAAGAGGCTCACCGCGCCGGGGCGGTGCGGGACGGGACGGTCCGGCTCGGCCATGGTGCGCTACTCCTCTGATCTCGTCGCCGGGGGAGTTTCGTCCAGCCTAGTTGACAGTCCGCAAGTGTTCACGCTGCGTCGGTCCCACCCACGGGACCTTCCGACCGATCAGTCAGTTGTTTTGTCGCGCGGTCGTACTAGGCTCGGGGCGCAGAGCCGGGTGCACCGGCGGAAAGGGCCGATTCCGGAGGGAGACGATTTCGGAGGGATGGGCTCCACCGAGGTTTCGCCGCAGATGGCCTTCGCACGTTTCGTGCGACGGGCGATCGACGATGCGCGTGAGGAGCGCGGCTGGACGGTGACCGACCTCGCGACCCACACCGGCGTCGGCCGCTCCACCGTGTTCCGCTGGCTCGCCGGCGACTGGCAGGACTATCCCGAGCTGGCCAAGGTGCGCGGCTTCTGCGCCGCCCTCGACCTGCCGGTGGCCGCCGCGTTCCGCGCGCTGGGCCTGCCCGACGCCGGTTCGGTGCCCCGTCGCCGAGGCGCCGAGGACGGCCCGGTCGAGGCCGACGTGCGAGTGATCCTGGACCGGCTGGCCGACCCGAACGTCCCCGCCGAGGAGAAGCACCACATCCGCGACCTGCTCCGCTACCTGGCCCGCCGCCCGGTCCGCCGGGCCGGCTGATCGGCCTCCCCTTCCCGGGTCAGGCGACCGTGAGGGTGAACGCGGCGGTCCGCACCACGCCGCCGACCTGGAAGTCCAGGAACATCCGGTAGCGGCCCGGCCCGGGCGCGGTCAACCAGAACGTCACCGCGTCGCCGTCGCGCACCGGCTCCGGGTGCACGTGCAGGTAGCCGAGGTCACCCTCGCGCAGCGCGACCAGGTGCCCGTACGCGCCCAGGTAGGGCTCCAGCGGCGCGGCGGCGCCACCGGCGCCGGTCACCCGGAACCGCAGCGGCGCCGAGCGGCCCACCTCGGGCGTGCCGGTGTAGGCGGCGGTGAACCCGTCGACAGTGGCCGACGTGGCCGGGGCGGGCAGCGGGCGGGGCGCGTACCCGCCGGGCACCGAAAGGTCGGCGCCGAGCACGGTGGCGACCTGGCGGCCGTCGTCGGCGACCGCGGTGAAGTCCGCGTACATCCGCCAGGCGCCCGGG
The DNA here is from genome assembly GCF_029626035.1 of Micromonospora sp. WMMD980. Lineage (NCBI taxonomy): Bacteria > Bacillati > Actinomycetota > Actinomycetes > Micromonosporales > Micromonosporaceae > Micromonospora > Micromonospora sp. WMMD980. Next base: position 6,177,240 of record NZ_JARUBE010000003.1, on the reverse strand, counting down.
GCGGACGGCGGCAACGGCACCGACCAGGTCCCGTCGGCGGACATCGTGGGGTGCAGGTGCCGGTAGCCGGTGAGGTCGCGGCGCACCACGATCACGTGCATCGGCTTGTCGTGCACGACGGCGAACCGGGTGACCGCCCGGCGGGCGTCGTCGCGGATCTGGAACCGCAGCTCGCCGGCGCGGCCGGCGGTCAGCGCCGGACCGGACGGGACGAGCGTGTAGCCGGCCGAACTGATCGACAAGCCGGTCGCGCCGTCGCCACCGCCCTGGGTGACCGTGGCACCGTCGTGGGAGTGCGCGCCGGTCCCCGGCGCGTGGGAGTGGTCACCGGCGGCGGAGGTCGCGTCGGGCGGCGCGGCCCCGGCCGGGTTGGCGGGCGGGTTCAGCCGGCCCAGCCCGAAGCCGAGCAGCACGGCCAGCACCAGGCCGCCGACCACCAGGGCCAGCCGCAGCGTCTCGCGGTCCACCGCGACCGGGCCCGTGGCGGCGGGACCGACCGCGCGGCCGGTCGAGCCGGCCGCCGCGCCACCGGCCTCCGGCACGGGACCGTCCGGCCGGGCGCGGTCGACGGTCGCCGGACCGTCGACCGCGGAGGCGGTGGACTCAGGCAACGCCGCCGGCCAGTTCGTAGCCCGCCTCGTCGACGGCGGCGCGGACGGACTCCACCGGCAGCGGGGCCGCGCTGGTGACCGTGGCCGTGCCCCCGGCCAGGTCGATCCGGACCTCGTCGACGCCCGGCAGCGCGGACAGCTCCTCGGTCACCGCACGGACGCAGTGTTCGCAGGTCATCCCGGTCACGGTGTACGTCTGGACGACGGGTCGCTGCTCGGTCATGGCCCCACGGTACCGCCGGCCGGGTCGCCGGCCGACGACGCCCGCGCGGACGGTGGCGCCGCTCGCACCCGCCGGGTGTCAAGCGGGGCCCCTTCCTCTACCGAAAGCGTTAAAAGGGGGCCCCGCCTTACACCGTGGCGAGCGCGAGCGGCAGCACGTCCGGCGCGCCGGCGCGGCGCAGCAGGCGCGCCACCATGCCCATCGTCCAGCCCGAGTCGACCAGGTCGTCGACGAGCAGCACCGGCCCGTCCAGGCCGGGCAGCGCGTCGGTCAGCTCGTCCGGCAGGCGGAAGGCGTCGTGCAGCGCGCGTACCCGCTGGGCGCTGTTGCCGCGCGGACCGCCGGAGCCGGCCGGGCCGGTCGGGACGACCACGCCGAGCAACGGCAGCCGGCCGACCGCGGCGATCCGCTCGGCCAGCGAACCGACCAGCTGCGGCCGGGTCCGGGAGCCGACCCCGACCACCCCGGCCGGGCGACGCGGCCAGGGGTCGTCGCCGTGCGCCCACGCCTTCAGCACCTCGACCACGGCCGCGGCCACGTCGTCGGGCACCGGACCGTCCGGCGCCTCCGGCCCGACCAGGCCCCGCAGCCGCCCGCCCCACCCCAGGTCGGACAGCCGGCCCACGGCCCGCCCGGGCAGCGCCTGCTCCGCCGGCGCGATCCGGCCCTTCAGGGGTACGCCCACCGCGTCCAACCCGGTCGGCCAGAGCTTCTTCGGCGCGATCTGGACGCCGGGGCGACCGAGGAAGGTCTGCGCGACGGTGAGCGCCTCGGCGGACACCGCCGCGTCGAACAGCGGGCCGGCGCAGTTGTCGCACCGGCCGCAGTCCTGGGCCCCGGCGTCGTCGAGCCCTTCCCGCAGATAGCGCATCCGGCAGCCGGAGGTGGCCGCGTACTCGCGCATGGCCCGCTGCTCGGCGGCGCGCGCGTCGGCGACGCGCCGCAGGCGGGCCTCGTCGTAGACCCAGGGCTCGCCGGTGGCGAGCCAGCCGCCGCGCACCCGGCGGACCGCGCCGTCCACGTCCAGCACCTTGAGCATCAGCTCCAGGCGGGCCCGGCGCAGGTCGACGACCGGTTCGAGCGCCTGGGTGGAGATCGGCCGGGAGGTGTCCAGCGCGGCGAGCACGGCGCGGACCTGCTCCTCGGGCGGGAAGGCCAGCGAGGCGAAGTAGCGCCAGATCGCGGCGTCCTCGACGCCGGGCAGGAGCAGCACCTCGGCCTGGTCGACGGCGCGACCGGCGCGACCGACCTGCTGGTAGTAGGCGATCGGCGAGGGCGGCGCGCCGAGGTGCACCACGAAGCCGAGGTCGGGCTTGTCGAAGCCCATGCCGAGCGCGCTGGTCGCCACCAGCGCCTTGATCTTGTTGTCCAGCAGGTCCTGCTCGGCGGCGCGGCGGTCGGCGTCCTCGGCCTGCCCGGTGTAGGCCGCCACCGACCAGCCGCGGGCCCGGAGGAACTCGGTCGTCTCGGTGGCCGCGGCCACGGTCAGCGTGTAGACGATGCCGGAGACGGGCAGCCGGTCCAGGTGGTCGGCCAGCCAGGCCAGGCGGTGCGCCGGGCTGGGCAGGTCGAGGACGCCGAGCCGGAGCGACTCCCGGTCCAGCGTGCCGCGCAGCACCAGGGCGTCGCCCAGCTGCTCCGCCACGTCGCGGGTGACCCGGGCGTTGGCGGTCGCGGTGGTGGCCAGCACCGGCGTGCGCTCGGGCAGGTTGGCCAGGAACGTTCGCAGCCGCCGGTAGTCGGGGCGGAAGTCGTGCCCCCAGTCGGAGACGCAGTGCGCCTCGTCCACCACCAGCAGCCCGGTGGTGGCGGCGAGCTTCGGCAGCACGCCGTCGCGGAAGTCCGGGTTGTTGAGGCGCTCCGGGCTGATCAGCAGCACGTCGACGGCCCCGGCGGTGATCTCGGCGGTGATCTCGTCCCACTCGTCGAGGTTGGCCGAGTTGATGGTGCGGGCCCGGATGCCGGCCCGGGCGGCGGAGTCGACCTGGTTGCGCATCAACGCCAGCAACGGCGAGACGATCACGGTGGGACCGTGCTCACCGTGCTCGCGCAGCAGCGCGGTGGCCACGAAGTAGACGGCCGACTTGCCCCAGCCGGTGCGCTGCACGCAGAGCACCCGCCGCCGGTCGACGACGAGCGCCTCGATGGCCCGCCACTGGTCCTCGCGCAGCCGGGCGTGGTCACCCGCCAGCCGACGCAGCACCGCCTCGGCGCGTTCCCGCACGGCCGTCCGATCCTGGTTCATCAGGCATGTCTACCAGGGGAGGTGGGGGCGGCCGAGGGCTCGGGCGGCAGGAAGAGCAGCAGATCCCGCAGCCGGTCGTTCACCGCCGGCGGCAGCATGCACCGCGCCACCAGCTCCTCCATCGAGGTGTACGGGCCACGCGCCCGCCGGTGAGGACGTGCAGAACGCGCCGTCCTCGGCGTACGAGATGCTCAACGGCTGACCCGCGACGCGCTTCGACGGGCGGCGGCCACACGGAGGGCCGCCGCCCGTCGCGTCACCGACCGAGGACGGAGCCGCCGTTGACGCCGAGGACCTGACCGGTGACGTAGCCGGCGGACGGGCCGACCAGGTAGCGCACCGCGGCGGCGATGTCGTCCGGCACCCCGGCCCGGCCGACCAGGGTGGCCGCCACCCGCTTCGCGTGCCCCTCCGGCGTCATCCGGTCGCCGAAGAACTCGGTCTCGGCCACGTACCCGGGGCTGACCACGTTGACCGTGATCCGGTCCGGGCCGAGCTGCGCGGCCAGGTCGTACGCCCAGCCGTGCAGCGCCGCCTTGGCCGCCGAGTAGGGCCCGCCCCCGCCGCGCTGGGCGGCGATGGAGCTGAGCAGGACCACCCGCCCGCCGGGGCGGCGCAGGGCGGGCAGCAGCGCCTCGGTGAGCAGGACCGCGGTGAGCACGTTGGCGTCGAGGTTGGCCCGCCACCAGGCGGCCACCTCGTCGAGGGTGCCGGTCGGCCCGCCGAGGTAGCCGCCGGCGTTGTTGACGATCGCGTCCACGCTCCGCTCCCCGACCGCGTCGACAACCGCCGACACCTGCCCCGGGTCGGTCAGGTCCGCGACCACCGGCACGACGGCGTCCGCGCGTCCACTCTCGGCGGTGATGTCCCGGGCCGCCGCGTCCAGCACCTCTCCCCGCCGCCCGACGACGAGCACGTCGAACCCGTCCGCCACGAGGCCCCGCGCCACGGCGGCCCCGATCCCGGTCCCGCCCCCGCTGACCACCGCCAGCCGCCGCTGTTCCGCCACCGTTCCTCCCCCGGTCTCTCCCCGACCTCGTCGATCAAGGAGTTCGCGTCATCTTAGGCCGGTGAGCCCGACACGAACTCCTTGATCAACGGGTGGGGGGTGGGGTGGGGTCAGCGGCGGGGGCGGAGGGCGGTGCGGAGGAAGGTCAGGCGGGAACGGAGGCTGGCCAGGCCGCCCGGGAAGAAGTAGACGGCCAAGATGAAGACGGTGCCCAGGACGAACAGGGGCTGGCTCAGCGGGTGGCTGAGGAACGCGGGCAGGCTGTTCACCGCGTCGCTGCTGCCGAACGCGGTCAGGCGGTGGTCCAGGTACATGTAGAGGACGCCGCCCAGCACCGGGCCCCACCGGGTGCCCGGGCCGCCGAGCACCACCATGACCAGCAGCGACAACGTCAGCTCGGACGACGTGATGTGTGGGCTGGCGCCGCCCACGATCAGCACGTAGACCACGCCGCCGGCGCTCGCCAGACCGCCGGCCAGGGTGAACGCGACGAGCTTGAACCGGTACGGGTCGAGCCCGAGCACCCCGATCCGCCGCTCGTCGTCGCGCAGCCCGGCCAGCACCCGCCCGGTCGGCGAGCCGCTGACCCGGTGCGCCACCAGCACCACGAGCGCCAGGTAGGCCAGCGCCAGCCAGTAGAGGTTGACCGTGTTGGTGACGCCGACGAGTGCCCCCGGCAACCCGGACACGTCCAGCGGCAGGCCCTCCTCGCCGCCGGTCAGCCCGCCGAAGTCCCGGGCCACCAGGATCGCCCCGACCTGCGCGAACGCGAGCGTCACCATGGCGAACGCGATGCCCACGGTGCGCAGCGCCACCGCGCCGAGCAGCGCGGCGAGCGTGGTGCCGCCGAGCACGGTCAGCACCGCGGCCTGCCACAGCGGCAGCCCGGCCTTGGTGACCAGGATGTCGGTGCCGTACACCCCGGCGGCGAAGTAGAGCGCGTGCCCGAAGGAGAGCATCCCGGTGCGCCCGAACAGCAGGTCGTAGCCGGCCGCGAGGCCGCCGAAGACCAGGCAGATGGCGAGCAGTTGCAGCGTCCCCGGCGAGTTGAGCGGCCCCTCGAAGATCCCGGGCAGGTTCAGCGTCGAATAGGGCAGCACCGCCGCCACCACCAGCGCCACCAACGGCAGGTACGGCCGCAGGCCGTGCCAGCGGGAACGCCCGGGGGTCAGTTCGTCGGGCACCTGCGCCGGGGGCGCGTCGACCACCGAGTTGGTCATGCGTGAGCCACCTTTCCGGCCAGGCCCTGCGGACGCAGCAGCAGCACCACGGCGAGCAGGCCGACCACACACAGGTCACCCAGGCCGGACGTGCCGTAGTAGTTGACGAACTGTTGCAGCAGCCCCACCGCGACCGCCGCGTACGCGGACCCGACCACCGAGCCCATCCCGCCGATCACCACCACGATGAAGGCGAAGATCAGCAGCGAGCCGCCCTGGCCCGGTGAGACGGTGCCGAAGTAGACGCCGCCGAGCGCGCCGGCCAGCGCGGCTGCGGCCCCGCCGATCGCGAAGACCAGCGTGAACGCCTTGCGCACGTCGATGCCGAGCGCGGTCACCATCTCCCGGTTCTCCACGCCGGCCCGGATGATCAGGCCGTAGCGGGTCCAGCGCAGGAACGCCAGCAGCGCGCCGAGCACCACCACGGCGGCGACGATCAGCAGCAGCCCGGCGTTCGGCACCTGCGCGCCCAGCACCGCGGTCACCTCGCGGCTCCAGTCGGGACGGGGGAACGTCCGCGGGTCCGCGCCCCAGGTGGCCTGGAGCAGCGCCACCCCGGCCAGCGACAGGCCGACGGTGACCAGCACCTGCTCGATGGTGCGGGAGTAGAGCGGCCGGATCAGCACCAACTCCACCAGCACCGCCACCAGCGAGCCGGCCAGCACCCCGAAGAGCACCGCGACCACGAAGCCGAGGCCGTCCGGGCCGGCGCCGGGCAGGTTGCCCGCCGCCCACCAGGTCGCGTACGCGCCGACGCCGAGGAACAGGCCGTGCGCGAAGTTGAGCACGTCGGCGAGGCCGAAGACCAGGGACAGGCCGGAGGCGACGAGGAAGTAGAGCGCCGCCAGGCCCAGCCCGGTCAGCGTCAGCAGCACCACCGTGTTCACGCGTGCACCTCCCCGGAGCCGACGCCCAGCAGCGACTTGGTCAGTGCGGTCTCCAGCAGCAGCTCGCGGGCGTCGCCGGTCCAGGCGACCCGGCCGGCGGAGAGCACCACCGCGTCGGACGCCAGTCGCCGCACCACCGCCAGGTTCTGCTCGACCAGCAGCACCGGCACGGACTCCGCGACCCGTTCCAGCACCTCGGCCACCTCGGTCACCACCTTCGGCGCCAACCCCTTGGTCGGCTCGTCGACCAGCAGCAGCCGGTTGTCGTTGAGCAGCACCCGGCCGATCGCGAGCATCTGCTGCTGCCCGCCGGAGAGCGAGCCGGCCCGTTGCCGTCCGCGCCGGTCCAGCTCCGGGAAGAGCGCGAAGACCTTGTCGTACGCCGGGGTCGTGCCCCGCCGTTCGGCCAGCCGCAGGTTCTCCGCGACGGTGAGCCCGGCGAAGACACACCGGTCCTCCGGCACGTAGCCGAGGCCGCCGCGGACCAGCCGGTGGGTGGGACGGGCCAGCAGGCTCTGCGCGCCCATCCGCACCGTGCCACGCACCTCGCCGCCCCGGGGGGTCAGCCCGACGATCGCGCGCAACGTGGTCGTCTTGCCGACGCCGTTGCGCCCGAGCAGCACGGTGACGCCGGTCGGCGCCACCTCGAACGACACGCCCTGGAGGATGTGCAGCCCGGCGATGCGCACGGACAGGTCCTCCACCGACAGCACAGGCTCATTCATAGGGATTCCCCCAGGTACGCCTCCTGCACGGTGGCGTTGGCCATCACCGTGTCCGGGGTGTCGCAGGCCAGCAGCGCGCCGTGGTGCATCACGGCGATCCGGTCGGCCAACTCCAGGATCACGTCCATGTGGTGTTCCACCATGAGCACCGCCCGCCCGCTGTCCCCGGTCAGCGACCTGATCACGCGGACCAGTTCGGGCACGTCCTCGGCGCTCACCCCGGCCATCGGCTCGTCCAGCAGCATCACCCGGGGTTCCCCGGCGAGCAGCAGGGCGATCTCCAGCTTGCGCTTCTCGCCGTGGGCGAGCGTGCCGGCCAGCGCCGCACCCCGATGGTGCAGGCCGACCCGGTCGAGCGCCGCGTCGGCGGCGGCGGCCACCTCCCGGTCGGCCGCCGCCCGCCGCCACAGCTTCATCGAGCCACCCCGGTGCGCCTGTACGGCGAGCCGGACGTTCTCCCGCACCGTCAGCGAGCCGAAGACCGAGGACGCCTGGAAGGTCCGCCCGAGCCCGAGCCGGGCCCGCCGGTGCGGGGGCAGCGCGGTGATGTCCGCGCCGTCCAGCAGGACCTTCCCCTCGGTGGGCCGGCGCAGGCCGGTGATCAGGTTGAACAGGGAGGTCTTGCCGGCGCCGTTGGGCCCGATCACGCCGAGGAACTCCCCCGGCGCCAGGTCGAGGTAGACGGAGTCGACGATGGCGACCTCACCGATCCGCCAGGTCAGACCGCGGGTGGCGAGCACTTCCTCAGCCCTTCATCTGCGCGACCGGCGGCGCGGTCTCGGCACCGGTCAGGGTCTTCTGCGCGGTGGCCGTCATGCTGGTGCCGCTGCCGGAGAGCTTGGCCTGGTACATCGGCTGGAGCAGCGCGTGGTCCTCGGCGCGGATCTTCATGGTGCCCTTGACGCCCTCGAACTCCCAGCCCTCCAGCGCCTTGATCATCTTGTCCACGTCGTCGCCGCCCTCCTGCACGGCGCGGACGATCATCTGCGCGGCGGCGAACCCGTCCGGGTGGAACAGGTCGAGCGTGCCGCCCGGGATCTTCGCCTTGGCGGCCTTGGCCGCCTCGGTGTCGCTGGCCCCGTCGAAGTAGTGCGACAGGAACGAGATCTTGCTGCCGGCCGCGCCGAACGTCGGCCAGGAGGCGCGGATGTCCAGGCCGGTGACGACCGTGGTGGAGGCGAGGACGCCCTGCTGGTCCAGCGTCTGCCACATGGCGCCGGCGGTGGTGCCGGCCCAGGCGACGAAGAGCAGGTCCGGCTTGGCGGCCTTGATCTGGCTGGCGAACGGGGTGAACTCGGTGGCGCTGGCCGGGGCGCGGACGCTGCTCACGGTCGCGCCGGCGCCGCCGATCACGGCCTTGACGGCGGCCTCGTTCGCGTCGCCGAACGCGCCGTCCTGGGCGAAGACGACGACCTTCTTGCCGGCCGCGTCGCCGATGAACGACTTCGCGGTCGTCACGTCCTGCCAGGACTGCCGGCCGGACCGGAACGTGTACTTGTTCGCGCCGGTCACCGCGTCGGTGGCGGCCGGGCCGGAGATGAACAGGACCTTGTTCTGCGCGGCGATCGGGGCCACCTGGAGCGCCACCCCGGAGGAGGTGGAACCGGCGATGATCTTCGTACCCTTGCCGATCATGTCCTTGGCGGCGGACACGGCCTTGGCCGGGTCGCCCGCGTCGTCGGCCTCGGTCACCTCGATCTTGCGGTCACCGACCTTGCCGGTGCCCTTGGTGGCGAAGTCGAGGCCGGCCTTGAACCCCTCGATGTACTGCTTGCCGTAGCTGGCCAGCGGCCCGGACTGGGAGTAGACCAGGCCGACCTTGACCGGCGCGGCGTCGCCGCCGCCGGAGGCGGTGTCCTGCGGGCTGCCACAGGCCGTGGCGGCCAGCGCGGCCGCCATCATCGTGGCGGCGGAAAGGAACACCCGTCGCGTGTGCCGGATCGTCATTGCGACTCCAGGTGAGGACAGGGGAATGTCAGTTGTCGGCTCACGCTAGAAGTGACGTCACCCACGGGCTATGTGGTCGGCGCACACAAGTCTCCGGAGCGGGATGGCCGCACGTTACAACGTCGGACACCACCTCGTAACCCCACCGACCCGGGATGGCCCGGCCCACCACGGGGGGCCGGGCCACAATGTCGGCTCGGCCCATCGCGGACGCGGACACGCGACGGCCCGGCGGGAAGTCTCCCGCCGGGCCGTCGCCCCCCGGTCAACCGTTCAGCGGCCGACCCTGCTCAACTCACATCGTCCGGCGTCGTCGCCAGCCCAGGACGGTCAGCACCACGCCGCCGGTCATCGCCAGCGCGCCGCCACCGATCAGCCCGGTCAGCTTCATGCCGGTGACCGGCAGGTGCTTCCCGGGATGGAACGGCGGGAACGGCTTCTCCGCCATCCGGTTGGTGAAGGTGCAGGTGATGTCCTGCCCCCGCGCCGGGGTGACCACCCCGTCCGCCACCGGAACCCGGGTTCCGGAGCCGGTGAGCACGCACTCCGGCGGCCCGACCTGCTGGTAGCCCTTCGGGCCGCCCGACTCGCCGAGCCGGTAGCCGACCCCGGCCTGCACCGGCACCGCTGTCACCTCGGGGCTGCCGGACGGGCCGCTGATCGGCGTCGCCGCGTTGTCCGGCGCCGCGGTCAGCGTCCAGTCGGTCGGCGCGGCCTTGCCCCACACCTTCTTGACCAGGGTCAGGTACGCCCCGTTCGGGTCGAGCTGCCCGTTGCGCCAGGTGCAGGTGTACGCGCGACCCGCGGCCGGGGTGAGCACGTCGCCCGGGGTGGGCGCCGGCTCGCCGGTGTCGTTGAAGACGCAGCGCAGCTCGGTCAGCTCGTACCCGGACGGGCCGCCGCTCTCGCTGAGCCCGTACGGCACGCCGGCCGTCACCTCGGCGTCGGTCACCGCCGGCTCACCGCTGCGCCCGCTGACCGGGTTCGCCCCGGAACCCTCCGGCGGGGTGGCGCTCAGCACCCAGTCGGTCGGCTTCGCGGTGCCGCCGTAGGTGTTCGCCACCTCCTTGACCAGCGTGACCGTGCCGGTGGTCGGTGGCACCGGCACATCGGCGTTGACGAACGTGCAGGTCACGTCCTGCCCGAACGTCGGCGTCAGCACGTTCCCCGGCGTCTCGACCGGGGTGGACGTGCCGGTCAGCACGCAGGTGGGCTCGCCGACCTGCTCGTACCCGGCCGGCCCGTCGCTCTCGGCGAGCGTGTAGGCCAGGTTCGGGTTCACCGCCGCCTTCGTCACGCTGGGCTCGCCGCTACGGCCGGTGACCGGCGTGGCGGAACCGGCCGGCGGGGTGGCGGCGAGCACCCAGTCGGTCGGCGTCGCGGTGCCGCCGTGGGTGTTACGCACCTCCTTGACCAGGGTCAGCAGCGCCGGCTGAGCCTGGTTGACCGCGGTGCAGACCGCCGTCTGGCCGATCTGTACGGACACCCGTCCGTCGGAGCCGTCGAAGCCCGGGTTGCCCATCGAGCCGTCCCGTAGCCGAAGCGCGCAGCTCCAGCTACCGGTCGCTGGCGGGACGATCACCGCGCCCGGCACCACGGTCTGGGTGAAGCCGGGGACGTTGCTCTCGCCGAGCGCGTAGATCGCGTCCTCGACGACCGGACGGGCCGGGTCGCCGCTCTTCACCGTGAATCCGTTCGGCCCGTACGCGGTCAGGTCCCAGGCCGTCGGCGGCGGCTCGGGCGCCCCGTACGGGTTCTGCACGGACTTGACCAGGGCCAGCTTCGTCTCACAGGTCGCCGTGTTGGTGATCTGGAAGGTGTTGGTCCCGGCGGCGAGGGTCTTTTCGCCGAGGTCGCCGCTCGCCGTGTTCGAGCAGCCCGGCGGCAGCGCGGTGATGGCCTCGTCGATGACGATCGACTGCCCCACCTGGTAGTCGTGGTACTCCACGCCCCAGGCCGGCTGGTCGATGCCGGGCAGCAGCAACGCGGCCTGGAAGGCGGCGCTCTGCTCCGGGTCCGGATAGGTCTGCCCGTTGATCACCCAGGTCTTGTTCACCACCACCGTGGTGGGGGCGACCTCGGCCTGGTTGAGGATCACGCAGGCCACCGCGTCGTTGGCGAGCGCGTTGACGTTGAATCCGACGTCGCCGTTGTTGGTGACCAGCACCGGTTGGCCGCTGGCCGTGCAGGTGGCGTTGAGGCCGTCCTGTTGGACCAGCGAGAACCCGGACTGCGGGGTTTCCGCTATCGCCACCGCCCGGCTCGGCTGGCCGCCGAGGTCGACGGCGAGGTTGACCCCGCCGGTGGAGGTGTCGGTGACCGCGCTCGGCGGGGTCACGCCGGCGCTGCTGGAGGAGATGATCCAGCCTCCGGCCGGTTGCGGGTCACCGCCGCCCGGCGGGATCACCTTCTTGACCACGCTGATCGTGCCCCGGCAGTTCTCCAGGGCGAGTTCCCGGAAGACGGCGGCGAGCTGGTCGTAGTCGGTCTGGTAGTAGTCCGAGTTGGCGACCGGCCCGGAGATGGCGATCAGGTTGTCCGGTGCGCCGGAGACCCCGGCGCCGACCCCGACCGCGACCACCCGGGTGCCTCTGACCTTCACCGCGTTGGCGGAGAAGATGCCGTTCTCCACCTCCACGAAGCGGGTGAAGTTGCCCGGCCCCTGGACGGGCGGCGGCCCGTAGACGGTGGGGTTGCCGTCGGTCAGGATGATCACGGCGTCGTAGTCGAACGGCGCGGCGGCGATCTGCCACAGCCCCTGGTCCCAGTTGGTGTTGCCGCCTGCGGTGAGGCCGTTGATCGCGGTCTTGACCGTGTCCGCACCGGACTGGTCGGAGACCGGAGTCGGGTTCAGCACCGCGCTGGCGTTCGTCGCGAACGTGTAGAGCGCGATCTCGGACGGTGTGCCGGTCAACGCGTCGACGAAGCCGTTCGCCGCGTTCTTCACCACCGGCAGGTCCGGCCGGATCGAGCCGGACACGTCGATCAGCAACGCGACGTGCAGGCCGCACGAGCCGGGCAGCGCCGGGTTGTCGCGCTCGTCGGCCCGGACCGGGCCACGCGCCGTCCGGTTCGTGTTCCCGGTGGTCTCCACCGGGAACGTGTACGTCTGGTTGTTGGCCACCGCCCCGGTGAACACCCCGTTGTACGGCGTGGACTGGAACGGCGCGCTGCCCCCGTTGCCGGTGACCAGGCTGTCGACGACGCGCCAGCCGCTCGGCGCGCTGCGCTCGACGATCCAGTAGCCCTGGTTCGTGCCGGTCCGCCCGGGCACGTCGACCGCACACGTGCCGCCGGCGTCGGTGGTGCAGGACGCGTCAGGCGTGGCGCCCGGGCCGGGCCGCGTCCCGCTGACGCCCGCGTAGAAGTCGAAGGTGGCGCCGGCCAGCGGTCCGACGGTCTGTTCGCCGGTGCGGTCGCCGCCCTTGTTGACGACGAGCGTCGCGTTGTTGGCGTCGGCGGCCCGGGGCCGGCGTCGCCGCCTGCGGGCCGATGAGCGGCAGCAGGCCGCCCACCAGGGTCAGGGCGGCGGTCGCGCACCACCGGCGCCGCGCACGTGTCATCGTAGGAATGGACATTCACAACCCCCGTACAGCGCCTGCCCTTGTCGCAGGACAACCAGGCCAGTATTGGGTGAAATGTCCGTTTGCTGGGGCACTTTGCCGATGGTGAATGCTCGTCACGCTCGGGTCAGGCCCGCCGGACCGCACTCACCGTCGTGCCCGGCCGCCCGCGGGCAACGCCGGCCGCCGTCGAGCAACCGGTCGCACCAGACCCAGTGACGTACGGACTGCTCGTCCTCCCTCGACACGGTCGTCCCGGCCCGCTCCACGTCGGCCAGGAACCCGAGCGCACGGCAGATCGCCCGGGCGAAACCACGGGCGCCGTCGAGGTCGGCTACGAGCACCGGCAGGTGTACGACGAACCGCGCCCGGCTCATGTTCTCCACAAGTCCTCCTCACCAGCCGTGGAGGCGACCCCGAGACCGCAGCCCAGAGCGGCGGCACGACCCCGGAGCCCACCTCGGGCCCGACTCCCGTGATTTGCCGAACCAACCGGAGCCGGACGCGGGTCAGCCTACCCAAAATACCTGTGTAGGTTGAGCGTCCACTTCGGGCTTTCTGCTTGTTGCAGTTGCTGGTGTAGGCCCGGCATGATCGGTGGTGCCGAACCGACCGGAGTCTCACCATGCCCACAGCCGAAGCCCCATACCGTCAGATCGCCAACGAGTTGGCCGCGAAGATCAAAAGCGGCGAGCTCAGGCCCGGCGACAAGCTGCCCTCGACCCGCGAGCTGGCCGAGAGCTACGACGTCCACATGAATACCGCCTCGCGGGCGCTGTCTCTGCTGCACGATCGCGAGCTGATCACCGGCCAACCCGGCCGCGGCACCTACGTCGCCGACCCTCCGGCCCGATAGCCTCCGGCTGCCTAGCAACTTGATGGCGTAGACGACTCACGCCCGGACCTGCCGACAGGTCATCGAGGCACACCAACCGAGCCGCGTTACCTGCGGCCCTCCAAGACACCCATAGCGTTCCACCCACCAGTCGGAGGGGCCGTCACTGGAACGCTATGGGCGTCTCCGGCCCTCCGAGACACTCATAGCGTTCCACCCACGGGCTGAACGGACTGTGACTGGAACGCCATGGGTGTGTACGGGCCGATGTCCACGCCCAGCCACGAGACCTCACCCGGGTCGTGAACCGCGGCACATGAGGCTAGGACACGTGACGGTGTCAGATCATGGACTACGATGCCGCCCTTCGCGCCTCCACCGAGGGCATCACCACTGCTCACCAGGCAACGCGGGCGGTCCAAGCACTTCACGACAGCCATCCCACGGCGAGCGCGAGTCATAACGGAGGGCTATCTTCGCATCACCATAAGTAAGTGATGTGGAGAGGGCTCTTGTCCGCGAACGACGAATTCTTCCGCTCCAAGAAGGCAGCCGCCGTGCTCAAGCACGGCATTCTCAAGCGCTATCCGGTGGTGTTCGCGTCCAAGACGGGCCAGGGCAACCCGATCGTCTTCCTGGACGGTTACGCCGGCCGAGGCGAGTACGACGGCGGGGAGCCGGGTTCACCGCTGCTCCTGTCCCGGTGCGCCGAGTTCGTTCAGGGCTTCCGCGACGTGCTGGCGTTCTTCGTCGAACAGGACCCGGACAGCTACGCGAACCTGGAACAGGTCCTCCGCGAGAAGGGCGGCCCGGTCCAACGTGAACTGCGTCAGGGCAGCCTCGACCAGTACCTCCCCGAGTTGTTGGCTCGGGCCAAGGGCTCCTCGCTCTTCGCCTTCCTCGATCCCTTCGGTCCGGCCCTCGACTTCGACCTGATCCGCGCCCGGTTGCTCAGTCGGCCCAGTTGGCCGCCCACCGAGGTGTTGCTGCACTTCAGCGTCTCCACCGTGGCCCGAATGGGACGCGCCGTCCATGTCGCCGGCCAGCGCCCCAGCGGCCTGTCGGGGAGCGAACAGAAAGCCGCCGCGCGACTGGACCGGTTCCTCGGTGGGGCCTGGTGGCGCGACTATTTCGCCAAGGTGTCGGACGCGCGAGACGACGAGCGTGCCACCGACGTCGCACTGCGGGTCGCGGACAGGTACGCCCGGAACCTCACCGAGGGATCGGACTACCAGGCGGTGCGCATGCCCGTGCGGCCCCGGCCCGGCCTCGCGCCGAAGTATGTCCTCACTCTGTTCACCAGGCACGGCGAAGGGGCCTGGCACTTCGCCGACACCCTGGGTAAGGCCGGTGTCGAATGGGAGGAGGCTTGGGTGAGGGAACAGCTTCGCCGCGGCGATCACCTAGTACGGCAGCCGCCGTTTGAGATGTTGCTGGTGGGGGTCGGTAGACGAGGTGCGGCCACCGCGTGATCGTCTGTCTGCTGTGGACATAACTTCAGATCTGGCGGTGGCCGCGTGCCACAGCGTAGACCCTGCCCGGTGGCGGCAGGTCCTGGCCGGGGTGTGCGATGCGTTCGCGGGACGGTTCGGGCGGGTGGAGCCGCGGCGGGCGGCGGCGGCGTTCGTGACAGGGCTGCTCACGAATATCGAAATCAAGACGTGTTGGCAGTTGGCGGAGCAGGCCGGGCATGGCCGGCCGGACGCGATGCAGAGGTTGCTGTATCGGGCGAAGTGGGACGCCGACGCGGTGCGTGACGACGTGCGACAGGTCGTCGTCGACCGGCTTGGCGACCCCGACGGGGTCCTCGTCGTTGACGAGACCGGCGATCTGAAAAAAGGTGTGCACACCGTCGGTGTCCAGCGCCAATACACCGGCACCGCCGGGCGGATCGAGAACGCGCAGGTTGGCGTGTTCCTGGCCTACGCGAGCAGACACGGCCACACCCTGATCGACCGCCGGGTCTACCTACCGAAGTCCTGGACCGACGATCGACAGCGGTGTGAGCAGGCCGGCGTCCCGGACGACGTCGCGTTCGCCACCCGATCCGAGCTGGCCGACGACATGATCACCGCCGCTGTTCAAGCCCTGGTCCCGGCCCGATGGGTCGCTGCGGACGAGGCCTACGGCAACAACACTCGGCTGCGGGGTGAACTGCGCAAACTGCGCCTCGGCTACGTCCTGGCGGTCTCCTGCGATCATCTCGTGCCGATCGACGGCGGGAAGACCCGTTGTCGCGCCGACCGGCTGGCCGCCGACCTGCCTGCCACCGCGTGGACCCGGCGCAGTGCCGGCGACGGGTCGAAAGGGCCACGGTTCTACGACTGGGCATGGCTGACCGACGTCGGCGCCGACGGCGACTCGGACGACGACGGCCGGCACAGTCTGCTGATCCGCCGCAACAACACCACCGGTGAGCTGGCCTTCTACCGTTGCTGGACACCCGGCCCGGCCACCCTCGCCCAGCTCGTGCGGGTAGCGGGAGTTCGTTGGGTCGTGGAGGAATCGTTCCAGGCCGGAAAGGGTCAGGTCGGTCTTGACCAGCACCAAGTCCGCCGCTGGACGTCCTGGCACCGGTTCACCACCCTGGCCCTGGCAGCCCTCGCGGTCCTCGCGATCTGCGCCGCCGACGCCCGAACAGCAGACCGTCACGGTCAACCCGACATGATCGAGCTGACCGTCAACGAGATCCGCCGCCTGATCAACATCCTGCTCATCCGGCCGACCCGCAGCATCGCCTACCGTTTGCGCTGGTCAACATGGCGACGCCGACACCAAGCACGAGCCAAACGAGCCCACTACGCCCGCCGCCTCAACCTCGAATTCCCACCATGATCACGAATGGCGGCTGCCGTACTAGGTGACACGTTGTTCGGCGACGGCCCCGTCTTCGATGCCGAGCAGTACAAGGCCGAGAACGCTCCGCGCTGGTCGCGGACGATCGAGCGGAACCTCGTGAAGATGCTGGAACAGCATGCGTCTTTCAAGATCGTGGATCGCGTGCCTGAGGTCTACGGTGAGGTGCTCGGACAGGCCTGGGCCCCGCACGTGCGGCAGGCCGTCAAGGCGCTGCACCGGCAGGGACAGATCAGCGGACCCGGCACGGGCGACTTCTGGAAAGAGGTCGTCTGGCGCCCGTGACGGGATCGCTAGACCTCTGCGCTCCCTAGGCCGACGCGAGCGTGCGGGGCAGTGGCATCTCGTCCCAGGTCCGGCCGTCCAGCAGCCGACCCCCGATCTTCGGCGTACGCCCGCCCCACTGCTTGAAGAAGAAGGCGGTGCCGGCAGACCTGCACTGATCCCGTAGGTCACGGACCCACGCCGGGTCCATCGACCGGCAGCCCTGCCCAGATTCTCCGCCTGCGATCAACCAGTCGATGTCGTCGAGATTCAGGTCCGACAGTGGGCCGAGCAACGGCTCCGCCGAGATGAAGCGCACCGCGGCCGGCACCTCCCGCAGCTGGTCGACCCGCTCTTGGTGCGTGCCGTCCTCGACGCTCACGCCCATCCAGACATTCGCTGGCCAGTCGAGCTGGTGAGCGACCTTCGCCAATCGCGCCGCTCGCTTGGTGAGCACCTGGAAGGTGTGCCGCGGCGTCTCGCGCATCACGGTGAACACCTGTTGGACGTAGTCGAGGGGAACCCTGGCATGAAATAGGTCTGACATGGAATTGACGAAAACGGTGCGCGGGTCACGCCAGCGGCGCGGAACGTCCAGGGCATCGGCGTGCAGGGCGACACCGAACCCGGGACCGGAGGTACGCGGGTCGCCGTCGGTCTGGTATTTCGTCGAGCCCATGGCCTTGAGGCGCTTCGCCAGGGTCAACGCATAACAGTTGTCGCAGCCGGCGGAGATGCGGTCACAACCGGTGGTGGGATTCCAGGTTGCTTCCGTCCATTCGATGGCGCTCTTGTCTGCCATGCGCCCTCCTCCCGATCGCGAAGTGCCCATCTTGTCGAACATCCGTACGCATGGGAAGGGTGAGGCCGCTTTCCGACCGATCTCTCGCCTTCATTGTCTGAACGATTCCCCAACGGCCCGGTGGCGGGCCGTCGGGCGTGCTCGCCGACGACCTCGCCGACGACAAGGAGCAGTGGGGGTGCCCACGCGAGCGCGGGCACCCCCACTGGTGAGCAGACGTCAGCGACCGGCGCGGGCCGCCACGGCGGTGTCGGGCTGGTCGGCGAACGCGCCGTCCAGGCCCAGGCCGAAGAAGAGTTCGTACTCGGACGTGATGTCGCCGCGCGCGTTCGGGTCGGCTCCGAGCCGGAAGTCGAGCGGCAGGAACTGGTTCTCGGCGCGGAACGTCCAGGCGTGCACCACCAGGCCGAGCCGGTGCGAGTCGCGGATCACCGAGGTCGGCGCGAGCAGCCGACCGGTGGCGTCACGGGGCACGATCAGGTTCTTGTTCAGGCCGACGCCGTCGGCGTACCGGGACACCCAGGCCAGGCCGGCGGCGGTGGCCAGGTCGGCGTAGGTCCGGCGGTCGCCGGCCGCGGTGAAGTCGTAGGGCGCCCCGGTCGCGTCCATGAGTTGGACCAGCCGCACGTCGATCATCTTGTCGAGCTTGCGCAGGTTGGCGGTCTCGAAGCTCTGGACGAAGACCGGGTCGTCGCGGTGGGTCAGCCGGTTCCGGCGGAGCACCGCGACCAGCGGCTCCTCCAGCGCGCGGCCGATCGACGCGAAGTAGGTCGGGTGCTTCGTCTCCGGGTAGACGCCGATGGTCCGGCCGCGGGCCTTCGACTCGGTCCGGGCCAGGTCGACGACCTCCTGGAACGTCGGGATCTCGAACTGCCCGTCGAAGGCGGTGTTGGTGACCCGCACCTGGGGCAGCCGCTCCTTGGCCCGCAGCGTCTTCAACTCGGCCAGGGTGAAGTCCTCGGTGAACCAGCCGGTCACCGTCACCCCGTCGATGGTCTTCGTGGCCCTGCGGGCGGCGAACTCGGGGTGCGCGGCCACGTCCGTCGTACCCGAGATCTCGTTCTCGTGCCGGGCCACCAGGACGCCGTCCTTCGTCGAGACCAGGTCCGGCTCGATGAAGTCGGCGCCCTGGCGGATGGCGAGCCGGTAGGACTCCAGGGTGTGCTCCGGGCGGTAGCCGCTCGCGCCCCGGTGGCCGATCACCAGCGGTCGCGGGGCGGCACGGGGACGGTCGGCGCGGGCGTCCGGGCCGGCCTGGGCGGCCACGGCCGGCACCACCACGGCCGCCGCCGCGAGCAGCGCGCCGGCCACGCCGAGGGCGGAAAGGGTACGTCGCAACGCAGTCTCCTGTCGTCGATGGGTACGCCCAGCAGACCCGGCGTGGTTGACGTCCAGTTGGTCGGTTCCTGACCTGCCGGTGAATCTCCGGACGGAAGATGACGTGGTGCGCCGTCTGCTCCGGAAGCCGGTACGGCTGGTGCCGCTCGGGTTCCTGGCGGTGATCCTGGTCGGCGCCGGGCTGCTCATGCTGCCCTGGGCCACCAGCCACCAGCGTTGGACGCCGTTCCTGACCGCGCTCTTCACCTCCACCTCGGCGGTGTCGGTGACCGGCATGGAGGTCACCGACACGCCGAACTACTGGAACCACTTCGGACTCGCGATGATCACCGTGCTGACCCAGCTCGGCGGGCTCGGCATCCTGAGCGGCGCCGCCCTGGTGATCCTGGCGGTCTCCCGGCAGCTCGGCCTGCGCAACCGACTGCTCGTGCAGGCCGAGACCGCCGAGTTCGGCCTCGGCGACGTACGCCGGTTGCTGCTGCGCATCGCGGCCACCGTGTTCGTCACCGAGGCGTTGATGACCGCCGTGGTCGGCGGTCGCTTCTGGCTGGTCTACGACTACCCGCCCGGGCGGGCGCTCTGGTCGGCGGTGTTCCACTCGGTCCAGGCGTTCAACAACGGCGGCTTCACGCTCTACACCGACGGGCTGGTCGCGTTCTCCCGGGACCCGTGGGTGGCGTTGCCGCTCAGCGTCGGCGCGATCATCGGTGGACTCGGCTTCCCGGCGCTGTTCGAGGCGGTACGCGAGTGGCGACGACCCCGCCGGTGGGCGGTCGCCACCAAGCTCACCGTCTGGGGCAGCGTGGTGCTCACCGCCGCCGGCTCCGGCTACCTGCTGCTGGCCGAATGGGCGAATCCGTTCACGCTCGGCACCTTCGACGTGCCGGGCAAGGTGCTCGCCGCGTTCGCCCAGATCGCGTTGAGCCGCACCGGCGGCTTCGACGTGATCCACGTCGGACGGCTCACCGAGGAGAGCTACCCGATGTTGACCGGCCTGATGTTCATCGGGGGTGGCAGCGCCAGCACCGCCGGTGGCATCAAGGTCTCGACGTTCTTCCTGCTCGGCTTCGCCATCTGGGCGGAACTGCGTGGCGAGCCGGACACCACCGTCGGTCGGCGCCGGGTGTCCCGGGCCAGCCAGCGGCAGGCGCTGACGGTCGCCCTGCTCAGCCTGGCTCTGGTGGCCGCCGGCACGGTCGGGCTGATCGGCCTGACCACGGGGGTGCCGCTCTACGCCGCGCTGTTCGAGATCACCTCCGCGTTCAGCACCACCGGCCTCACCGTCGGCCTCGCCCAGCGACTGCCGGAGTCCGGCCAGTACCTGCTGGTCGTGCTCATGTACATCGGCCGGATCGGACCGCTCACCCTCGGGTCGGCGATCGCGTTGAACACCCGACGACGCCTGTACCGCTATCCGGAGGAGCAACCCATTGTCGGCTAGACACTCGGACGACGCCGGTGTCGTCGTGATCGGCCTGGGCCGGTTCGGCTACCACCTGGCCGGCGCGCTGGCGCGCCTGGACCACGAGGTGCTCGCCATCGACCGGAACCCGGCACGGGTCCAGCGGTGGTCCGCCGAACTGGACCGGGTGGTGCAGGCCGACGCCACCGAGGAGGTGGCGCTACGCCAGCTCGGCGTGGCCGCCTTCGCCCGCGTGGTGGTCGCCATCGGCGCGTCGGTCGAGGCCAGTGTGCTCACCGTGCTGGCGCTGACCGAGCTGGGCGTCCCGCAGATCTGGGCGCGAGCCACCTCGGAGAAGCACGCCAAGATCCTGCACTCGGTCGGCGCGCACCACGTGGTGTTCCCGAAGGCGGAGACCGGCGAGCGGGTGGCGCACCTGATCGTCAGCCGGATGCTCGACTTCATCGAGTTCGGCGACGACTTCGCGATCGCCAAGGTCCGGGTGCCGGCGCCGCTGGTCGGGCGCGCGCTGCGCGAGGTGGCCCCGCGCGACAGGTACGGGGTGATGGTGGTCGGCGCGAAGCTGCCGGGCGAGCCGTTCCGCTATGCCGGCCCGGACACCGTGCTGGCACCGCAGAGCGTGCTCATCGTGGAGGGCAGCATCACCCAGGTGCAACGCTTCGCGGCGCTGACCTGACCGTCAGCCCTTCGGGCCCTTGCCCTTGCCCTTCTTGCCGGGCCCACCCCCCTTCGGCGCTTCGCCTACCCTTTTCCCTTGCCGCCCTCCTTGCCCTTCTTGCCGGGCTTCGGCGGTTCCGCCTTGGGTTTCGGCGCCGGCTTCGCCTTCGCCGGCCCGCTCTTGGCGGTGCTCTTCGTGGTCTTCGTGGGCGGTTTGGCCGGCGCCTTGGTTTTTGGCGCGGTGGTGACCGGCACCGACCCGGCGATGCCCGACACCTGCACCCCGCATGCCCGGCCACCGACCTCGAACTCCACCGGCAGCGTGTTGCTGCCGGTGTAGCGCCCGGCCAGCGTGAGCTTCGTCGACGCGCCCGGCGCGAGCGCGGGGGTCGCCGCCGGGGCCGCCACCGAGACGGTCCGCCCCACCTGGCGGGCCGGCGGCCGGGCCGTGGTGACCGCCTGCTTACCGGGGAAGCTGAAGCTCATCGTCCAGTCGCGCAGTTCCCGGGTGCCGGTGTTGGTGAGCGTCAGCTCGGCCGAGAAGTCCTTGCCGGTGTCGCGGCGCAACGAGTAGTCGACCGCGCAGGGCGCCGGCTCGGGCAGCCCCATCCGCGCCTCCGTCGGCTCCACCCCACCGCTGGCCGGGCTCCGCGACGTCACCCCCCACATGGCGGCGGTGACCGCGATCAGCCCGGCGGCGGCCACCCCGGCCTCCACCCTGCGCCGGCGCGCCGCCGACCGCCGGGTCCGGGTGCGGATCGCCGAGTACGGCAGCGCGTCGGTCGCCGCCGACCAGGGCAGGATCGTGGTGTCGGCGTTCTCGGTCAGCGCCGGGTCGACGACGCCGAACGCCGGTGACACCGGCACGATCGACGCGATCCCGACCGCCTCGGCGAGCGTCCGGGCCACCCCGGGGGTGGGCGGGCGGTCCTCCGGGCGCTTCGCCAGGCACCGCTGGACCAGGTCGGCGACCTGACCGGGCAGCCCCGGCACCGGCGGCATCGGGTCCGGGTCGCGGTACATGTGGGCACGCAGCATCTCGGTGGTGGTGCTGGCCTGCCACGGCAGCCGGCCGGTGAGCATCCGGTAGAGCAGCAGACCGACCGCGTAGACGTCGGTGGCCGGCGAGACGTGACCGTTGTCCAACCGCTCCGGGGCGAGGTAGGCCGGCGTGCCGAGCAGCGCCCCGTCCGGGCCCTTGTCGCTCTCCCCCACCAGCGCCGAGATGCCGAAGTCGACGACCTTCACGCCGGTCGGGGTGAGCATGACGTTGCCGGGCGTCACGTCCCGGTGCACCACGCCGCGGGCGTGCGCGGTGGCCAGCGCCGAGGCGACCTCCGCGCCGATGGTCAGCGCCTCCCGCCAGGGCAGTTGCCCGTCGCGGCCGAGCCGGCCGCTGAGCGGGCCGCCGTCGACCAGCTCCATGACCACGTACGGCACGGTCAGCCCGACCTGGACCGACTCGCCGTAGTCGTACACGTTGGTGATGTTGGGGTGGCAGAGCCGCGCGGCGGCCTGCGCCTCGACGCGGATCCGGTGCCGGAACGCCTTGTCGGTGGCGAGCCGGGAGGCGAGCACCTTGACCGCCACCTGCCGGCCGAGCACCTCGTCGTAGCCGCGCCAGACCACCGACATGCCGCCCGCGCCCAACTGCTCGACCAGGCGGTAGCGCTCACCCAGCAGCTGCACGCCGTTCCTGACCGATGCACCCATGGTCGGTGCAGTTGCCCGAAGTGGCCCCCGGTACACCTGTCCGGTCGTAATCGGTCAGCAAAGTCACCCGATCAGGCGGTCGCCAGCAGTTGGTCCACCGGGGCGAAGTCGTCGGTGAGCACTCTCGCGTCGCCGGCCCAGGCGGCCGTCTTCGCCTCGTCGAGCAGCTCGGCCGGCTCGGGAAGACCCCTGAGCCCGGCGGGGATTCCGGCCAGCGGCAGCGGCACGTCCGAGGCGACGATGACGAAGTTCGCGCCGTGCTGCCCGGCGATCGCGCCCGGCGGGGCGATCAACGCCACGTGGTCGAACACGGCCGCGACGGTGGCCAGCTCGGCCCGGACGAACCGGTCCGGCGGATAGTCGATCACGTTCTGCACGTAGATCCCGTCCGGGCGGAGCACCCGCCGGATGTCCACGGCCATCTCCCTCGTGGCCAGGTGCCAGGGCACCACCAGGTGGCCGAACGCGTCGCCGACGATGAAGTCCCGACTGTCGGTCGGCTCGCCGCCGAGCAGCACCCGTGCGTCACCGACCTCGGCGCGCAGCGTGGGCCCGGTGCGCAGACCCAGCTCCCGCCGGTCCAGCTCGACCAGGCCGCCGTCGACCTCGAAGACGAGGTTGTCGGTGCCGGGACGGGTCGCCGCCAGGTAGCCCGGCACGGTGAAGCCGCCGCCGCCCAGGTGCAGCGCGTCCACCGGCTGCCCCGCCGGCCGAGCCAGGTCCGCGACCAGGCCGATCCACCGGGTGTACGAGTATTCCAGGTGGGTCGGGTCGGTCAGGTCGACGTAGGAGTGCCGCGCCGAGTTGAGGAAGAGCGTGCGCCCGTCCGGCGAGCCGGGGTCCGCCTCCACCCGGGCACAGTGGTACGCGGTCTCCACGTCGCACGGGTTCGGCGCGGCGGCGGTGAGCCCGGCGGCGGAGAGGCCGATCAGCGCGAGCGCCGCCCTGGCCCGCCCCGGCGTCGACAGCACCGCGCCGTCCCGCCGCCGCAGCCAGAACCCGAGCGCCAGCCCGGTCACGCCGAGCACCCCGGCCAGCGACAACACGATCACCGAGCTGGGCAGCGCGGCCACCAGGATGAAGCCGGTGCCCAGCGTGGCGGTGATCCCGCCGAGCGTGCCGATGCTGGAGAGTTTGCCGACCACCTGGCCGGTGCGGCGCAGGTCGGCCAACTGAAGCTTCACCACGAGCGGGGTGATCCCGGCCAGCAGCGCCGCGGGCAGCAGCACGGTCAGCGCGGTCAGCAGGAGCACCGCGCTCGCCGCGCCGCCGCGCAGCGCCTCACCGGCGTACCTGACGATCGGCAGGGTGACGGCGGTGGCGATGCCGGCCAGCACCAGGGCCGGGGCGAGCAGGGCGCGCGGGTCCCGCCGGTCGGCGAGCCACCCGCCCATCCACGCCCCGTACGCGATGGCGGCCAGCGCCATGCCGATGACCGAGCTGGTCACCTGGAGGGTCACCCCGACATAGGGGCCGACCAGGCGCAGCGCGACGGTCTCCAGCACCAGCACCGCACCGCTGGAGAGGAAGACCAGGAAGGCGGCGAGCCCGTTCGGCAGCGCGCGCGGCGGTGCCGGCGCGTCGGTCGCCGGCCCGATGACGATGTCGGACGATGTGCTGCTCACCGTCGCGAGGGTACGCGGCGTTCCTGGCGGTTCAGGTCAGTACATCGAGATGTGAACATGGTTTGTGTGGTCGGCGGCCGGGCTGCCCCCACCGCTGTACGCCCGCCAGCCGGTGTTCGGCATCCAGATCTGCCGATACCAGATCACGTACATGATGCCGAGCCGGTTGGCGTTGCTCTTCGCCCAGCTCGCCAGCCGGTCACCGTACGCCTTGTCGCCGCCGGTGGCGGTGCGGTCCTCGAACCCACCGCTGGCGGCGGAGAAGTCGCAGGCCCGGCCCTTGGGGTGCTCGCCGCCGCCGCCGCTGCGGTGGCAGGAGGCGTAGCGCGTGAAGCTCGCCGCCTTGGCCTGCTGGAGCATGTGCAGCGTGCGCGGCGTGATGCAGCCGCTGGCCGGCGTCGGGTCGTTCACCGAGCAGGACTCCGACGGCCACGAGCCGTCCGAGTTGCGCGGGGCCGGCTTGGCCGACGAGGAGCCGCCGCTGAAGCCGGAGCCGGCGCCGGAGCTGACCTTCGCGAGCGCCACCTCGGCGTCCTTCTTCTTCCGGGCCAGCACGGCGACCTGCTTGGTCTGCTCGCGCACCTCGGCGTCGAGGGCCAGCTTCGACTCGGCGGCCTGCGCCTTCGCGGTGGCCAGGTCACCGAGGCGCTTGCTGTCCCGCTGGGCCATCATGTCCAGCTCGGCCGCCCGGTGCAGGAAGTCGTTCGGCCCGGAGCTGGCCAGCAGCATCGACACCGGGGTCAGCCGGCCCTGCCGGTAGGACTGCACGGCCACCTCGCCGGCCTGCGCGGTCAACCCGACCAGGCGCGCCTCGATGTCCTTGAGCTGGGCGGCCAACTCCTTCTGGCGGCGCTTCGAGTTGTCCAGCTTGTTCTGGGCGTCGATGTGCCCCTTCGCCGCGGCCTCCAGCGCCGCCCGGAGCTGCTTGCTGTCGCCCTCGTCGGGGGCGTTCGGGCTGGGCGCGGCGGCGGCCGGGCCGGCGGTGGCGAGGCCGGCGCCGAGCAGCACGGCCGTCGCGGCGAGCAGCGCCAGCAGTGACCGGCGGACGCGCCGGCCGGTGAGCCTGGTCCTGGGCACGTGATGGTCCTTCCGTCAACCGCGGTCACGATACCGGACCGGGCGCGTCGCGCCAGATCCGTGACCGTCGACGACCCGGATCGTCGACGCAGCGTGGCGCGGGCGTCGCGTACCGCTGCTCACCGGGCCAGCAGCGCCGCGTACACCTCGTCCCAGATCTCCGGGCTGGCCGCGACCAGCAGGCCCCGGCCCTCGTCGGCGGGGTGGTAGTCGGTGCCGTCGAAGCGGCGGGCCACCCCGCCGGCCTCCCGGACCAGCAGCGTGCCGGGGGTGTGGTCCCAGGGCAGCGTGCGCCAGAAGAGCACGAACTGCTGCGCGCCGGTGAGCACGTCCAGGTATTCCCGACCGGCGCAGTGCTGGCCGGGCAGCAGCTCGCCGATCCGGCGGCCACCGGCCTCGACGTCGCCGCGGACGTCACCGGGCAGGAACTTCGTCATCGCGGTGCCGCGCAGCGCGACCGCCGCCGGCGCCGGCCGGTCGGTCCGCACCGGTGTGCCGTCGAGCGTGACCCCGGCCTCGAGCCGGCCGGCCGCCATCGTGCCGTCCAGCGGGTCGTAGACCCAGGACGCCACCGGTACGCCGTCGGTGAGCAGCGCCGCCATCAACGCGAACGGCCGCTTGCCGGCGGCGAAGTTGGACGTGCCGTCGATCGGGTCGACGAGCCAGACGTCACCGCTGCCGCCCAGGTGCCGCAGCAGGTCGGGATCCTCGGCGACGGCTTCCTCGCCGACCACCACCGAGCCGGGGCGTAGCCGCCGCAGGCCCTCGGAGATCAGCTTCTCGGCCTCGCGGTCGGCGACGGTGACCACCTCGCCGGGCGCCTTCTCGGAGATGTCGGACGGGTCGAGCCGGCGGAACATCGGCACGACGACGTCGGCCGCGGCCTCCCGCAGCAGCGCGGCGACGTCGTCCAGCAGGGGGTCAGCCACGCGGCGGCAGCTTGACCACGCTGACGAAGAACTCGTCGATCTGGCGGACCACCGAGATGAAGCGTTCGAAGTCCACCGGCTTGGTCACGTAGGCGTTGGCGTGCAACTGGTAGCTGCGCAGGATGTCCTCGTCGGCCTGCGAGGTGGTGAGCACCACGACCGGGATCCGGCGGAGGACCTCGTCCTTCTTGATCTCCTCCAGCACCTCCCGACCGTCGCGGCGGGGCAGGTTCAGGTCGAGCAGGATCAGGTCGGGCGTGACCGCGTCCGTGTACGGGCCCTCGCGGCGCAGGTAGGCCAGCGCCTCAGCCCCGTCGGAGACGACCGTCAGGCGGTTGCGGAGCTTGTGCTCCTCGAACGCCTCCTGGGTCATCAGCACGTCGCCCGGATCGTCCTCGACGAGCAGGACCTCGATCGGGCTCTTACCATCCGCCGGCGCGGTCATCCCACCGTCTCCCTCATGCCACCGTTTGTATCCTGTCGGGCCGTCTCCGCGGGCGACTCCGCGCGGGTCGCGCCGTCCGGCTGTTCCGCGACGTCTGCCGGCGCGTCCTCGGCGGCGGCCTCGTCCGACCCGGCCGCCTCCGCCTGCTCCGCGGCGGCGGCGGCCTCGATGTCGGCCTCCGACGCCGGCAGTGTGAACCGGATCGTGGTGCCCTCCTCGGTATCGGTGTCCACCCAGACCCGACCGCCGTGGTATTCGACGATCTTCTTGACGATGGCGAGCCCGATCCCGGTGCCCGGGTAGGCGTCCTTGGAGTGCAGCCGCTGGAAGATCACGAAGATCTTGTCGGCGAACTCCGGCTCGATCCCGATGCCGTTGTCCCGGCAGCTGATCTCCCACTCGCCGTCGACCAGCCGGGCCGAGACGTGCACCTTCGACGGCACGCCCGGGCGGCGGAACTTCACCGAATTGCTGACCAGGTTGACCAGCAGGTTGGTCAGCAGCGGCTCCTCGCCGCGGATGGTGGGCATCTCGTCCCAGGTCAGCTCCGCGTCGGCGTACTGGCGGGCCGCCTCGGTCTGCCCGGCCACGTCGCCCATCACCCGGTTCAGGTCGACCTCGGTGAACCCGGTGGTGAGCCGGCCGATGCGGGAGAACGCCAGCAGGTCGTTGATGAGTCGCTGCATCCGCTGCGCGCCGTCCACCGCGAATGCGATGTACTGGTCGGCCCGCTCGTCGAGCTGCCCGGCGTAGCGACGCTGGAGCAGTTGGCAGAAGCTGGCCACCTTGCGCAGTGGCTCCTGGAGGTCGTGCGAGGCCACGTAGGCGAACTGCTCCAGGTCGCGGTTGGAGCGGGTCAACTCCTCGGCCTGCTTCTGGAGCTGGTCGTTGACCCACTCGATCCGCTCCCGGGCCTGGCGTACCTCGTCCAGCTCCTGGGCGATCTTCTGCCGCATCAGGTCGATGTCGTCGGCGAGCCGGCGGAACTCCGGCGGGCCGGAGCCGGCGATGTGGTGCTGGTAGTCGCCGGCGGCCACCTCGCGCACCTGCCCGACCAGGCCGGCCAGCGGGCGGATCAGGATCCGGTCGAGCGAGAGCAGCATGACCGCGCCGGCCACCGCCACCACCAGCGCCGCGATGATCAGCAGCACGACCAGCGCGTTGCTGGTCGAGTTGACCCGTTCGGCGGTCTCCCTCCGAATGGTCAGGACCTCGTCCTGGAGCGAGTTGATCGCGCCTCGTATTCCGTCGAACTGCTGGCGGGTCTGGTCGGTGATCAGCGCCCGGCCGGCCTGTGGCCCCCCACGGTCGGTGGCCGCGACCACCGGCTCGGCCACCTGGGTCCGCCACTGCGTGGTCTGCCGCTCGACCACGGCCAGCTCCCGGCGCACGTCCGGGTAGCCGGCGGAAAGGCTACGGATGGAGGCGATCAGCTCCTGCTCCCGCTCGACGCCCTCCCGGTAGGGAACCAGGTCGTTGCGGTCGCCGTTCACCGCGTAGCCGCGCACCGCGGTCTCCTGGTCCAGCAGGACGCTCATCAACTCCTGCGCCTGGACCCGCAGTGGGCCGGTCTTGAGCAACACCGAGTCGATGTT
The DNA here is from genome assembly GCF_029626035.1 of Micromonospora sp. WMMD980. Classification (NCBI taxonomy): domain Bacteria; kingdom Bacillati; phylum Actinomycetota; class Actinomycetes; order Micromonosporales; family Micromonosporaceae; genus Micromonospora; species Micromonospora sp. WMMD980. The sequence goes on along the minus strand of NZ_JARUBE010000003.1, from coordinate 6,149,251 downwards.
CTGCCGGTTCTTCGCGGCGACCACCGCCTCCGCCGCGGCCAACCCGAGCAGCAACGCCAGGACCACGCCGAGCAGCGCGACCACCCGCCGCCGCAGCGTCCACCCCTGCTGGTACGCCTTCATCGCCCCTCTTCCATTCGAACCCTCACCGACCGCTGCCCCGGGTCACCAGCAACATCGCCACGTCGTCGGCGAGCGGGCCGCCGTTGATCTGCTCGGCGCGCCCGACCAGCCAGGCGGGCAGCTCGGAGAGCGGCACCGCGTGGTTGGCCGGCTCGGCGAGCAGGCCGGTCAGCCCGGGCACGTCGAGCCGTTCGTCGCCGCCGTCGACCCGGCCCTCGATGAGGCCGTCGGTGTACATCAGCAGGGACCAGTCGTCGGCGTCGAACTCCAGGTCGAAGGCGACGGGGCGGCGGGGCCGGACGCCGAGCAGCAGCCCGCCCTTGGCCGGCACCGGGGCGACCCTACCGCCGCTGAGCAGCAGCGGCGGCGGGTGACCGGCGAGTCGCACGGTGGCCCGGGCGGACGCCAGGTCGAGCCGCACGGTGGCCACCGTCGCGAAGATCTCCTGGAGCCGGCGCTCGCTCATCAGCACCTGCTCCAGCGCGGGGAGCACCTCGTCGTCGGGCACGCCGGCCAGCACCAGCGCCCGCCAGGCGACCCGCAGCTCGACCCCGAGCGCGGCCTCGTCCACGCCGTGGCCGCAGACGTCGCCGACGATCAGGTCGATCCGGTCCGGGCGGGTCTGCACCACGTCGTAGAAGTCGCCGCCGATCAGCGCGGCGTGCCGGCCGGGCCGGTAGAAGGTGTGCACCGACACCTCGTCGGTGGTCATCAGCGGCTGCGGCAACAGGCCACGTTCCAGGCGGGCCGACTCGGCCTGGCGCAGCTCCACCTCGCGCAGCCGGCGGGCGTTCTCGTCGGCCCGCTTGCGTTCCACCGCGTAGCGCAGCGCCCGGGTCAGCAGGACGCCGTCGACCTGCCCCTTGACCAGGTAGTCCTGCGCGCCCTCGGCGACCGCCACGATGCCGAGGTGCTCGTCGGAGCGCCCGGTCAGCACGCAGACCGCGGCGCCGCTGGCCATCTCCAGCACCCGGCGCAGCCCGTCGAGGCCCTGCGCGTCGGGCAGGCCGAGATCGAGCAGGACGCAGTCGACGCCCATCACCCGCTGCCGGGCCTCGCTGAGACTGGTGGCGACCAGCAGGTCGATCATCGAGTTGGTCTCGGCGAGCAGCTCACCGACCAGGAAGGCGTCGCCCTCGTCGTCCTCGACCAGCAGCACCCGCAGCCGTTCGCCCGGCGGGAGGCCGCCGTGCAGCCCGGCGCCGGCACGCGGCACCACGGGAGCGCCCGGCGCGGTGGTCCCCCGGTGCGGCCGGGCCACCGCCGCGAGACGCGGGAGTTCGCTGGTGATGGCGGGCTCCTTCCGAGTGCCCTTGCAGATCCTGGCGGGAACAACGGTCGCACACGACACGAGCCCCGCCGTGGCGGCGGGTGGGTGACCCGTCCACCCGGACAGCGACGCGGCCGACCCACGATGTTACGCGGGAGCGCTGCCGGCCCGGCAACGCACCGACCGGGGAGTGCCGCCGCGCCCGGGCGGGGTGCAGGATGATGCCCACCCCCGTAGATCCACCCCGAGGAGTTCCCGTGGGCGCACCCCCCACCCGCCCCGCCGACCGGGCGTTCGCCAAGCCCCGCCGCCGGTTGCTCGCCGCCGTCGCCGCGCTGGTGGCGCTGCTCGCCGTCGGGGCGGGCGTCCTGGTCGGCCTGGCCACCCCGACGCCACGCCCGGCGGACGCGCCGGCCGGCGAGTTCAGCGCCGCCCGGGCGTACCGGAACGTCGAGGTGATCGCGGCCCGGCCGCACGTGGCCGGCAGCGCGGCCAACGACCAGGTCCGCGAGCACCTGGTCGGCGCGCTGCGCGGGCTGGGCCTGCAGACCGAGGTGCAGGACGCGGTGGCGCCCGAGGCCGGTCAGCTCAGCGGCGCGGCCGGCGGGGCGACGCTGGCCCGGGTGCGCAACGTGGTGGCCCGACTCCCCGGCACCGACCCGACCGGTAAGGTCTTCCTGGTCGCGCACTACGACTCGGTGCAGACCGGGCCGGGCGGCAACGACGACGCCGCCGGCACCGCCACCATCCTGGAGGTGGCCCGGGCGCTGACCACCGGCCCGCGTCCCCGCAACGACGTGGTGTTCGTGCTCACCGACGCGGAGGAGGCGTGCCTCTGCGGCGCGGCCGGCTTCGCCGCCGACCACCCGTTGGCCGCCGACGGCGGGGTGGTGCTCAACCTGGAGGCGCGCGGCTCGACCGGCCCGGTGATCATGTTCGAGACGTCGCGGAACAACGCGAAGCTGGTGGACGTGTTCGGCCGGGCCGCGCCGCACCCGGTGGGCACCTCGTTCGCGGTGGAGATCTACCGGGCGCTGCCCAACGACACCGACTTCACCGCGTTTCTCGACCAGAAGTTCGTCGGCCTGAACTCGGCCTACATCGACGGCGGGGCGATCTACCACACCCCGCTGGACGTGCCGGCCCGGATGGACCGGGGCAGCCTCCAGATGCACGGCGACAACGCGCTCGGCCTGGCCCGCGAGTTCGGCCGCACCGACCTCGGCGACCTGCGCTCCGGCCACGACGACACCTATTTCCCGGTGCTCGGCGGGCTGGTCCGCTACCCCGGTTGGCTGACCCTGCCGCTCGCGGTCGCCGCGCTGCTCGCCGTCGGCGCGCTGGGCTGGCTGCTGCGCCGCCGTGGCCGGGCGTCCGTCGGCACGCTCGCCGCCGGCGCTGGCCTGGCCCTGGCCCCGGTCGTCGTGGCCCCGCTGGGCGCGTGGCTGCTCTGGGCCGCGATCACCACGATCCGTCCCGGGTACGCCGAGCTGCTCGACCCGTACCGTCCGGTCTGGTACCGCCTCGCCGTGGTGGCGCTCGCCGCCACGGTGCTGCTCGGCTGGTACGCCCTGTCCCGCCGCCGGGTCGGCCCGGCCGCGCTGGCGTTCGGCGGTCTGCTCTGGCTGGCCCTGTTCGGCGTGCTGCTCGCGGTGCTGGTACCCGGCGGCGCGTACCTCACCACCCTGCCGGCGCTGGCCGGCGCCGCCGCCGGCCTCGCGGCGCTGGCCACCCGGCTGGACGGGCCGTGGCCGGTGGTCGCGGTGACGCTCGCCGGCGCGGTGGCCGTGGTGGTCCTGCTGCCCCCGGTGGTGCTGCTCTTCCCGGCGCTCGGCATGGGCATGGGCGCGGTGGCCGCGCTGGTCGCGGTGCTGCTCGGGTTGGCCCTGCTGCCGGTGGTGGATCTGCTGCACCCGCGCGCCGGCGGCCAGCGCGGCCTGCTGGCGCTGCGCGCCCGCCGCCTCGGCGCGCTGCCGACCGGCGCGGCGTTCGTCGCGGCGGCGGTGTTCGCCGGGGTCGGCCTGGCCGTCGACCGCTTCGACGCCGGCCACCCCGTGCCCACCCATCTGATGTACGCGCTGGACGCCGGCACGAAGAAGGCGGCCTGGCTCAGCCACGAGGAGAAGCCGCAGCCCTGGACCGACCGCTACGTCGACCGGACCATCTCGGTGGCCGACGACTTCCCCGGCATCGGCGACGGCGAGCTGCGCGCCGGCCCGGCCGAGGCGGCGGCCCTGCCCGCGCCGAAGGTGGAGACGCTCGCCGACGACCGCAACGGTGACCAGCGGGTGCTGCGGCTGCGGGTGACGCCGCAGCGGCAGGTTCGGCTGCTGACGTTGCACGTCGACACCGGCACCGCCACCGTGCGGGCCGCCTCGGTGGCCGGGCGGGACGTGCCGGTGAAGGCGCGCGCGGGCCGGTGGGGCTTCGGCATCGTGTTCCACGCCCCGCCGCCGGAGGGCGTCGAGGTGACGCTGACGCTGGTGCCGTCCGCCGACTCGGTGCGCCTGCGGGTGATGGACGCCAGCGACGGGTTGTCCGCGCTGCCCGGTTTCCGGCAGCGGCCGGCGACGGTGGGCGTGGTCGGCTCGCACAGCTCGGAGATGCTGGCGGTGGCGCAGACGTACACGCTCTAGTTTTTCTGCGCCGGATGTCGAGGGACGGTCGGACCGTTTCTACCCCCGGGTGAAAGCTGGTTGACGCGACCCGAGGAGCAGACGATGAGCAAGGTGACCACCGGCGCGACCATGTCCCTGGACGGCTACGTCGCGGACCCGAAGCACGGCGGGTTCGAGCACCTCTTCCAGTGGTACGGCTACGGCGACGTGGAGGTGCCGACGGCTCATGCCGACATGACGTTCCGGACGTCGGCGGCCAGCGCCGCGCACATCCGCGCGCTGGTCGAGCGCACCGGAGCGCTTGTGGTCGGCCGCACGCTGTTCGACATCACCAACGGCTGGGGCGGCCGGCACCCGATGGACAAGCCGGTGGTCGTGGTGACCCACCGGGTGCCGGACGGCTGGGACGCCGAGGGCGAGTCGTTCGTGTTCGTCACCGACGGCATCGAGCGGGCCGTCGAGCGCGCCCACGCCCTGGCCGGCGGCAAGGAGGTCGGGGTGAACGGCGGGACGATCGCCCGGCAGGTGCTGGAGGCCGGGCTGCTGGACGAGGTGCACGTGGATCTGGTGCCGGTGCTGCTCGGCGACGGGATCCCGTTCTTCTCCGGGCTGGGCATCGCGCCGGTGCGGTTGGAAGGGCCGTTCCGGGTGGTCGAGGGGGTCGGCGTCACCCACCTGGCCTACCGGGTGCCGCGTCCTGTCTGATCCCCCTCCGCTGACGCCCCGGCCCCTTGATCGCCACAGGGACCGGGGCGGCTCGAAGGCCCGCCCGTTTGACGAAGATCGAGCGTCGCACCACGGCGTCGCCGCGCTCGTCGACCTGGTAGCCGTCGAGCCACACCCAGCCGTCGTACGTGGTCCAGTCGAGTTGGCGGATGAGCCGGAACCGGATCGGGGTTCCGAACTGCACGCTGGCGGCGCGCCCGATGAGCAGTATGTCGCCGGCCTTCACCTCAGCCATCCGAGGAACCGGCGACACAGGGTGCCCGGCGTAGCCCAGCTCAGGTCGTCGGATGCGGCGGTGAGGTGCGCCGCCATGTAGAGAGCCAGGTCGCCCGGTGAGTCCGCGTACTCTCCGAGCAGTTCCCAGCGGCGGGCAGGGCCAGGGGCGTTCACATGCCGCGCACACCCACAGGGGAACGACCGGACCGTGGGTGCTCACTCCCCCTCCCTCGGCCAGTGACCCCGACTGATCGGAACCCGGTGCCTGAATCGGCACGGTAGATCGCCCCCGCAGCGGCATACGTAGCGCCACTTCGGCCATGACCAGACCGGTCGGTGCCTACGAGCGAGAGTCAGGGCCACGGCGGCCAGATACTCCCCGTACGAGACGGATCGCGTCATGCGTCCACGATCCCGCCCACCCAATGGTCTAGTCAACTAGCTATAGCCAAAAGGATAGGCCCGATCTACCTACGTTCGGAAGCGTGGACCGTGGGCCAGGCCGCCTGATGGGGCCGTACGAGATCGCGCAGCGCCTCGGCGTCTCGCGGCAGCGGTTCCAGCAGCTTGCCCGCTACCCCACCTTCCCGAAGCCGTACCAGGAGCTTCGTGGGATGAAAGTGTGGCTGGCCGAAGACGTCGAAGCGTGGATCAAGGAGCACCGCCAGCCCCGGCCCACCGACGAGGACTGAGGTCCCCAGGTCCCGAGTTGCCGGGCAGGGCCTGCACGCCGCGCCGCGCGGTCAGTACGCGCCGAGTTCCACCCGGCGCCCTTGCCCGACCTCGTCCGCCTCGACGTCGTCGATCCAGGGGAAGGGATAGGCGTCGGCGGCAAGGCCGGTCGCCGGCACCAACGGGACGTGGACCTCCACGATCAATTCAGCCACCCATGCATGATCACCCTTGGCGAGGCTCCCGTGGGCGCCGGCTCCCATCCGCTCACCAGCTGATGTGGTGCGTCAGCGAGGTCGCGACCCAACTTCACTCGGTCAGCAGGGTGGACCCCGCTCGCTACGGTCGCCTGCGTGATAGACGCGATCTCGGCCGCCGTGGTTCGGCATCGACGTCCCGTCCTGCTGGCGGGTGTGCTGGTGGCGGCCGGGAACGCCGCCGCGATGGGGTACGCGCCGGACGTGGCACGGGCGTTGTTCCTCCCGCTTCTCCTCCTCACCCTGGCCGCCCTCACCCTGGCGATCATCAGCCTGGGCAGCCGGCCCGCCACCCTGGTGGTGCTGCCTCAGCACCCGGCCTTCGCCCCGCCGGTCCCGGCGCGGCTGCCCCTTCTCACCCTGGGTCTCCTCGGGTCGGCCTCCGCGACCGTCGGCGCATACCTACGTTCCACCGAGGCGGGCATCGGGACCACGTTCGACGCCGTCGTCGGCGCGCTCTGGCTCGGGGTGATCGCGCTGCTGGTCGCGGCGGCGTGGCGCGGACACGACGTGCTGCTGAGCCCGACCGGCGTGCGCACGATCGGGCTCCTCGGGTCGCGCAGGGTGCCGTGGGAGGCCGGGCCGGGCGTCGCGGTGCCCAGCGACGTCGAGCGGGCGTCGCGTCTCCGCCTGACGATCGCGACGCCCGCACTGGCGCGGCGGCGTGGCCTGGTCGGGCGCGCCACCGTGCCCGTGAACAGCGTCGACCCCCGGTTCCTCGCCGCCGTGGTCAGCCACTACGTCACCCACCCGCAGCACCGGGCCGCCATCGGCACGGCGGACGAGTACCGCCGCCTACTCACCGACCTGCGCGGCGCGACCGGTTGAACCGAGCGGCCCGGCGAGGTCATGGTGGACGGGTGTGGCACACGCCCGAAGCCGAATGCTGGCTCCACCCCGACGTCGAGGTCCGCCCGTCCGGGATCTCGGGTGCGGGCCTGTTCGCCCGCGCCCCCATCCCGACCGGGACGGCGGTGTCCCGGCTCGGCGGGCCGACTCGTCACCGCCGCGGACTGGCGGCTGCCGGACCTCCAGCACCGCTACGGCTACCACTGGGTCCCGCCCTCCTGACCCGGATCGGGGTTCGGAGATACCCGTTCGCCCGGCCCCTGACCGCTCGCTAGGCTGCGCCGCACGCGGCTGGAGAAGGTCACCCCGGACAACTACGAGGCGGCACTCGGCCTGTCGGTACGCCCCGATCAGGACGACCTGGTGGAGCCGGTGGTCAAGTCGCTCGCCGAGGCGTACGTCTTCCCGGAGCACGCCTGGCCGCGACTGATCTACGACGGGGACCGGCTGGTCGGCTTCCTCATGGCGTTCTTCGGCATCCCGTGGGGCGACGACCCGGACGACGTGCGGGCCGGCCTCTGGCGGCTGAACATCGCCGCCGACGCGCAGGGCCACGGCTACGGCCGGTTCGCCGTCGAGGCGGTGTGCGCGGAGATCCGGGCCCGGGGCGGCGACCGGGCGTACGTCACCTGGGAGCCCCGGCCGGGCGGCCCGGAGGGGTTCTACCTGAAGCTGGGCTTCCGGCCGACGGGTGAGCGGAGCGGCGGCCAGACGGTCGCCGTCCGGGGGCTGTAGACCTGTCCCCGGTGTCGGCCCCGGCTGGCATGATCCGCGCCGTGGGCATCCTCTGTGACTACTTCTCGGCCCCCACCGACGAGGCGGCCGCCACGACCGCCGACGTTCCGGGTGGTCCGCGCGCCGCGTCCGAGCCCGGTTTCGAGGTCGTCGAACGGAGACCGAGGAGTTCTGGGGTCGGGGCGAACCGTCACTCCTGGCCGAGATCCTGATCGAGCTGGCCGGTCTGGCCCGGCGGGCAACCGCCGGCGAGCGGTTGTACTGCTGGGTCTGCGTCTAGCCCGATGCGGGACCGCTACTTCCAGCGGAAGTGCACGAACAGCCGGCCGAAGTTCTTCGAGTCCTTCTCGACCCGGTGGTAGAGCTGCTTGACGTCCTTCTGGTCGAGGAAGCGCAGCACCTTCTTCTTCAGCGCGCCGGAGCCCTTGCCCGGGATGATCTCCACGAGCGTGGCCTTCTTCGCCACCGCCTCGTCCATGATCCCGCGCAGCGCGCGGTCGATGTCGTGGCCCTTGTTGTAGATGTCGTGGAGGTCGAGCTTCAGCTTCACGATCCCATCCTAGGTACGCCGAAGGGCAGCCCACCCGGGCTGCCCTTCGACGGGGCTCAACGACCGACCTTGCCCTCCACCCGGCGCAGGGCCGTGGTGTAGTCGGTGTTCGTCGAGTACATGGCCGCCGCGATGCGCAGGTGGCGCAGCGCGTCGGTCGGCCGGTTCATCCGCTCCAGCGTGCGGCCGAGCACGTGGTGCGCGTAGTGGTCGCTCGGGTCCCGGTCGACCAGCTCACGCAGGTGCTCCTCGGCCCGGTTGAGCTGGGCCGACTGGAAGTAGGCACGGGCCAGCAACTGCCGCACCGAGGAGTTGTCGGGCTCCGCCTCGATGATCGGCTCGAGCAGCCGGGCCGCCCCGGTCGGGTCCCCCGAGTCGAAGAACATGGTCGCCCGCCGGTACTCCGCCAGAAGGTCCACTCGACCCACCTCCTCGTGTCGCGTCAGCCCTTTGTCCGACGCTGGCACAACACCGGAGGAACCGCGAGTGTTCCGCCGGGTGAAGATCAGGGCGTGGGGTCGTATCTGTCGCCCACCAGCTCCCAGGCCCGGACACCACCCACGATTCCCGCCGTGTTGGGGACGACCACGACATCGTCCCCCATTCTGGCCACCTGTTCCGGCCGGATCAGCCGCGAGTTGCCGCCACCCAGGTAGAGCCGGTCCCAGCGGAACACCGGCCGCAGGCCGTCCACCACCTGCCGGATCCGCCGGGACCAGAACGCGTCGCCGAGGCGCCGCCGTTCCGGCTCCCCGACGTAGGTGTCGTAGGTGGTGTTCCACCGCACCGGCGCGTGCGACAGCTCCAGGTGCGGGGCGATCGTCCCGCCGTCGAAGAGCGCGCTGCCCAGCCCGGTGCCGAGCGTCAGCACCAGCTCGCAACCGGTCCCGGCGACCACGCCGGCGCCGTGCACCTCGGCGTCGTTGAGCACCAGCGCGGGCATGCCGAACGCCTCGGCCAGCGCGCCGCGCGCGTCGTACCCGGACCACTCCGCGACCAGGTCCGGCTCCACCCGGCTGCGCGGCCCGGCGCGGGTGACGTAGTGCGGGGTGGCCACCACCACGCCGTGCCGGATCATGCCGGGCATGCCGACGGTGAGCCGGTCCGCGGCGGGCAGCCGGGCGCCGAGATCCCGCAGCGTCTCCACGAACAAGCTCGGGGGCAGGGGGTACGGGGTGGGCACGCGCAGCGGGCGGGCCCGCATGGTGCCGGCGGCGTCCAGCACGGAGGCCTTGATCCCGCCGCCCCCGCAGTCGATCGCCAGTGTGGTCGCCACGGCTGTGAGTCTCCCTCAGACCGGCGTCGCCCCGAGCGCGGGTCGCGGTAATCCGTAGGTGCGCGCCGGTAGGCTCGGTGACCTGATGAGCGCCACGTTGATCGCCAAGGATCTCACCGCCGGCCACGGTGACCGCCTCCTCTTCGAAGACCTCAGCCTGGTCGTCGCGCCCGGTGACGTGGTCGGCCTGGTCGGGGTGAACGGCGCCGGCAAGTCCACGCTGCTGCGCACGCTCGCCGGCCTCCAGCCCCGGGAGCGGGGCTCGGTGGCGTTGAACCCGCCCGGCGCCACGGTCGGCTACCTGCCGCAGGAGCCGGAACGCCGGCCGGGCGAGACGGTCCGCGACTTCCTGTCCCGGCGCACCGGGGTGACCGCCGCGCAGGCCGCGCTGGACGCCGCCACCGAGGCGCTCACGGCCGGGGCGGCCGGCGCCGACGACGCGTACGCGATGGCCCTGGAACGGTGGTTGGACCTGGGCGGCGCCGACCTGGACGAGCGGGCCGAGCAGGTCGCCGCGGAGCTGGGCCTCGACGTGGGCCTGGACCATCCGACGGTCGGGCTCTCCGGCGGGCAGGCGGCCCGCGCCGGGCTGGCGTCGCTGCTGCTCAGCCGCTATGACATCTTCCTGCTCGACGAGCCCACGAACGACCTCGACCTGGCCGGGCTGGACCGGCTGGAACGCTTCGTCACCGGGCTGCGCGCCGGCAGCGTGCTGGTCAGCCACGACCGGGAGTTCCTCACCCGCACGGTCAACCGGATCGTCGAACTCGACCTGCACCAGCGGCAGGTCAACCACTACGGCGGCGGCTACGCGGCCTACCTGGAGGAGCGCGCCGTGGCGCGCCGGCACGCCCGCGAGGAGTTCGAGGAGTACGCCGACACGAAGGCCGACCTGGAGGCGCGCGCCCGGACCCAGCGGGCCTGGATGGAGAAGGGCGTGAAGAACGCCCGGCGCAAGGCCACCGACAACGACAAGGTCGGTCGGAAGTTCCGGGCCGAGGCGACCGAGAAGCAGGCGGCGAAGGCCAAGCAGACCGCCCGGCTGATCGAGCGGCTGGAGGTGGTCGAGGAGCCGCGCAAGGAGTGGGAGCTGCGGATGGAGATCGCCGCCGCGCCCCGCGCCGGCGCCGTCGTGGCCTCGCTGCGAGGTGCGGTGGTACGCCGGGGCGGCTTCACGCTCGGCCCGGTGGACCTTCAGGTCGACTGGGCGGACCGGGTGGCGATCACCGGGGCGAACGGCTCCGGCAAGAGCACCCTGCTGGCCGCGCTGCTGGGCCGGCTGCCGCTGGACGAGGGGCACGCCGCGCTCGGCCCGGGCGTGGTGGTGGGCGAGGTCGACCAGGCCCGCGGGCTGTTCCTCGGCGACCAGCCCCTGCTCGACGCGTTCGCCGCCGCCGTACCCGATCTCGCCCCGGCGGACGTGCGGACGCTGCTGGCCAAGTTCGGCCTGCGCGCCGACCACGTGCTGCGCCCGGCGGCGACGCTCTCCCCCGGCGAGCGGACCCGGGCCGCGCTGGCGCTGCTCCAGGGCCGTGGCGTCAACCTGCTGGTGCTCGACGAACCGACCAACCATCTCGACCTGGCCGCGATCGAGCAGTTGGAGTCGGCGTTGGCCAGCTATCCCGGCACGCTGCTGCTGGTGACCCACGACCGGAGGATGCTCGACGCGGTGAGTGTGAACCGGCGGCTGCGGGTGACGGACGGACGGATCGCCGAGGACTGATCCGTGCCGACCGGCCCGCGCGGGGCCACAATGAGCCCATGCCCAAGTGGGAGTACGCGCTGCTGGTCCGCCGCCGCCAGGCCGCGACCACCGACGCCGGCTGGGAGATCGTCTTCATCTGGTACGGCCCGGACGGCTCCATGGTCGACGTGACGCCCTACGGCGACACCGCCCTGGCCCACCTGAACCGGGCCGGCGACCAGGGCTGGGAGCTGGTCGCGATGAGCGAGGACCCGTCGCTGCCCGGCAGCAACGAGCTGCACCGCTACCACCTCAAACGCCCGAAGCCGGCCGCTCCGCAGCCTCGCCAGCGCATGCGCCCCTCCCGCCGAACCCTCTCCACCTGACCCCCACCCCTCCCCACCCGCCCGACGCCCCCCTCGGAGTTGACCAAGGAGTTCGCGTCGGGCATCGACGCGCCCGACTTTATGCCTCTGAGGTATAACGCTCTGAAGTGGTGCCTCTTGGGGGCGGCGACACGCCCGGGGGCCACCGGTCCAGGCGGGCGCGACGCGAAGGCGGGCGCAAACGCGAAGGCGCGGGGCAGGGTGGCCGGGCGTGTATCGGGGCGGAATGGGGGTAACGCGCGGCCGGAGGTGGCGCATGGTGGCGATGGGGCAGGCCGCGCTCTCGGGTGAACGGCTCCGGCAGGCCGACGGTTTCCTCGCCGAGGCGTGGGCCGATCTGGCGCGGCACGACGAACGACTGCGCGGCACCACCGTGGAGGTGCGCTTCGACCGGGGCGTGGCCCACCTGACCGGGGAGGTCGCCGAACCGGCCGAGCTGCGGCTGGTGCGGGAGCTGATCGGCCGGTTGGACGGGGTGCTCGGGGTGTGGTGCCGGGTCGGCGTGGCCGGCCGGCCACCGGTGGTGGTGGACCTGGGCTGCGGGGCGACCAAGCAGTGGCCGGGCAACCTGGGGCTGGACATCTATCCGGCGCCGGGGGTGGACGCGGTCGCCAACCTCTCCGGCTCGCTGCCGCTGCGGGACGGCTCGGTGGACGTTTTCTTCGCCGTACACATCGTCGAGCATCTGATCGACTTCCTGCCGCTGTTCGACGAGTGCCACCGGGTGCTGCGGCCCGGCGGGGTGCTGCACGTGATGAGCCCGTGGTGGCGGCACGTCAACGCGGTGGCCGACCCCACCCACGTCCGCCTGCTCGACGTGCAGACCTTCAAGGGCATCTGCGGTCAACGCCCACCGGGCGCCCCGCGCTGGCACCCGCTGCACGTGGCCTGCGACGGCGCCTCCGTCTTCGCCGACCTCACCCCGCTCCCCGCCGATGCTCCCCCGCCATCCCCGTCCCACCTGGCCCGCTTCTTCGACTGACCCCGCCGCCCACCTCGCTGATCTTGCAGTTGGTGCCCCTCGGACGGGGCATTCGCCCCGAATGCCGGGGCACCAACTGCAACATCGCGGAGGGAGGGGGTGGAGGTCAGGGGCGGGGGGCGGATTCGCGGAGGGAGAGGCGGTGCGGGGCGACCAGTTCGCGGGGCGGGGCGTCTCGGTCGGTGGTGAGGCGGCCCGCCAGCAGTTCGACCGCCAGGCGGGCGATGCGCTCCTTGTCGGGAGCGACGGTGCTGAGCGTGGGGATCGAGAAGCGACCGTCCTCGATGTCGTCGAAGCCGGCGACCGCGACGTCCTCCGGCACGCGCAGGCCGGCCTCGTGCAGGGCGCGCAGCGCGCCCAGGGCGAGCGTGTCGTTGAAGCAGAAGACGGCGTCGGGGCGTACCCCGGAGGTGAGCAGGTGCCGCATGGCGGCCGCGCCGTCCGCGCGATGCCAGGCCGGCGCGGGCGCCACCAGGCTGTCGTCGTATCCGATGCCCGCCTCGGCCAGCGCGGCGGCGTAGCCCGCCAGGCGGAGCCGGGCGCTGGCGCCCTCGGGGGTGCGCTGGGAGCCGATGGCGGCGATCCGACGGCGGCCGAGCCCGACCAGGTGGGCGGTGATCTCCCGGGCGGCGGCCACGTTGTCGATCATGACGTGGTCGGCCGGGCCGTGGTCGACCCGTTCGCCGAGCAGCACCATGGGCAGGCCGTCGAGGCCGGCGAGGTCCTCGGCGGTGAGCGCGAGCGGGCTGAGGATCAGACCGTCGATCATGTGGTCGCCGATGCCGCTGGCGGCCTTGCGTTCCTGCTCCGGGCCGCCGCTGGTCTGGTCGATCAGCACCGTCCAGCCGTGCTCGGCGGCGGCGGCGACGACGTGGCGGGCCAGCTCGGCGAAGTAGGGGATGTCGAGTTCGGGGACGGCCAGCGCGATCACGCCGGTGCGCCCCTTGCGCAGGTTGCGGGCCGACAGGTTGGGCCGGTAGTGCAGCTCGGCGATGGCCTCCTCGACCCGGGCCCGGGTGTCGGCGCGCACGTGCTGGTAGCCGTTCACGACGTTCGAGACGGTCTTCACCGACACGCCGGCCCGCTCCGCCACGTCCTTGAGCCTGTGCCGCACTGAACTTCCTCCCCGCCGAGCGCTCCGGGCGCACTCTACCGCGTCACGACGTCGTAACGACCTCTTTACAGCACGGGTTACAACGTTGTAGAAACCAGGGACACGGTGACCGTCGTCACCGACAAGCGGCTCCGAGGGAAAGGTGGCATCCGTGCCGAACGCGCAGCTCACGGTCGACCCGGCGTTCCGGGTGGGCGAGGCCGACCGGCGGATCTTCGGCTCCTTCGTCGAGCACATGGGGCGATGCGTCTACGGCGGCATCTACGAACCCGGGCACCCGAACGCGGACCCGCGCGGCTACCGCCGCGACGTGCTGGACCTGACCCGCGAGATGGGCGTCTCGGTGGTCCGCTACCCCGGCGGCAACTTCGTCTCCGGCTACCGCTGGGAGGAGGGCGTCGGCCCGGTCGGCGACCGGCCGCGCCGGCTCGACCTGGCCTGGAAGACGATCGAGACCAACGCCTTCGGGCTGGACGAGTTCATGACCTGGGCCGCCGAGGCCGGCGTCGAGCCGATGATGGCGGTCAACCTCGGCACGCGCGGCATGCCCGAGGCGTGCGACCTGCTGGAGTACGCCAACCACCCGGGCGGCACCCAGCTCTCCGACCTGCGCCGCAAGCACGGCGCCGAGCGGCCGTACGGGGTACGGCTGTGGTGCCTGGGCAACGAGATGGACGGGCCGTGGCAGGTGGGGCACAAGACCGCCGACGAGTACGGCCGGCTGGCGGCCGAGACCGCCCGCGCGATGAAGATGATCGACCCGTCGATCAGCCTGGTCGCCTGCGGCAGTTCCAACCGGGGCATGCCCACGTTCGCCTCATGGGAAGCGACCGTGCTGGAGCACACCTACGAGCACGTCGACTACATCTCCGCCCACACCTACTACGACCCCTCGGACGGCGATCGGGCCAGCATCCTGGCCTCCGCGGTCGACATGGACGCCTTCATCACCGAGGTCACCGCCACCGCCGATCACGTTGGCGCCAAGCTGCGGCAGAAGCGCAAGCTGAAGATCTCCTTCGACGAGTGGAACGTCTGGTACCAGTCCCGTCTCCAGGCCGACCTGGACCGGCGCGGCTGGGTCGAGGCGCCGGCGCTGATCGAGGACGACTACACCGCCGAGGACGCGGTGGTGGTCGGCGACCTGCTGATCACCCTGCTCCGGCACGCCGACCGGATCGGGGTGGCCTGCCAGGCGCAGCTCGCCAACGTGATCGCCCCGATCCGCACCCGCGACGGCGGCCCCGCCTGGCGGCAGAGCATCTTCCACCCGTTCGCCCTCACCGCCCGGTACGCGCGCGGCAGCGTGCTGCGCACCGAGCCGGTCGGACCGACCTACCCGACCAAGCGGTACGGCGACGTGCCGGTGCTGGACACCGTCGCCGTGCACGACGAGGAGACCGGCGGCCTGGCCGTCTTCGCGGTCAACCGGGGCCCGGACGACCTCCCGCTCGACCTGGACCTGCGCGGCCTGCCCGGACTGCGCGGCGAGGGGCACACCACGGTCGCGGCCGGCGCCGACCCGGCCGCCACCAACACCGAGGCCGACCCCGAGCGGGTAACGCCCCGGGAGCTCACCACCCCCGCCCTCGACGGCGGCCGCTGCACCGTGGCGCTGCCCGCCACCTCCTGGAACCTGCTGCGTTTCGTCCCGCAGTCGTGACCAGTCAACACTCCAATTCCGTCCCCCAAGGAGTTCGCATGATCCAGAACGAGATGAGCCGGCGGCGCCTGCTCGGCCT
This sequence comes from Micromonospora sp. WMMD980, assembly GCF_029626035.1. Taxonomy (NCBI): domain Bacteria; kingdom Bacillati; phylum Actinomycetota; class Actinomycetes; order Micromonosporales; family Micromonosporaceae; genus Micromonospora; species Micromonospora sp. WMMD980. The sequence continues at coordinate 6,134,051 of NZ_JARUBE010000003.1, read as the reverse complement.
CGGTGTCGGCCTCGGCACCGCGGCCTCGCTGACCCTGGCCGGCTGCGGTGGCGGCAGCAGCAGCCCGGACCGCGCCGGCTCGGCGGGCAACGGTGGCAAGGACTACACCGGTCCGAAGGTCGACCTGAAGCTGTGGAACGGCTTCACCGGCGGCGACGGCGACATCTTCAAGTCGCTGGTGCAGCAGTTCAACAGCGAGCACCAGAACATCGCGGTCAGCGTGGTGACCTACCAGTGGGAGGACTACTACAGCAAGCTCCCCGGCGCGGTCTCCAGCGGCAACGGGCCGGACATCGCGGTCATGCACATGGACCAGCTCGCCACGTTCGCCGCCCGCGGCACGATCAGCGAGCTGGACGACGTGGCCAAGAACCTGGAACTCAACGAGGGCGACTTCGCGCCCACCGTGTGGCAGGGCGGCCTCTACCACAACGAGCGGTACGGCATCCCGCTGGACATGCACCCACTGGGCTTCTACTACAACAAGGCCGTCATGCAGAAGGCCGGCCTCGACCCGAACAAGCCGCCGGCGACGAAGGACGAGTACACCGCCGCGCTGACCGAGCTGAAGAAGTCGGGCGTGCAGGGCTTCTGGGTCAGCCCGTTCCAGTTCACCGGCGGCATGACGTTCTACAGCCTGCTGCACCAGTGGGGCGGGAAGCTCTTCGACGACGAGGTGGCGAAGGCGACCTTCAACTCCGACCCGGCGGTCGAGGCGTGCACCTGGCTGGTCGACCTGATCAAGCAGGGCCACTCGCCGGCCAACGTCGGCCAGGACGCCGACTACCTGGCGTTCAAGAGCGGCAAGAACGCCTTCAACTGGAACGGCATCTGGCAGATCAACGACCTGAAGAAGAGCGCGAACGTGCAGTGGGGCGTGGCGCCGCTGCCGCAGATCGGCAGCCAGCAGGCCGCCTGGGCGAACTCGCACAACTTCACCATCGTCAAGCAGCGCTCGACCAACGAGAACAAGGTCTCCGGCGCGAAGGTCTTCATCAACTGGCTGAGCCAGCACTCGCTGGACTGGGCCAAGGGCGGCCAGGTGCCGGCCCGCAAGGCGGTCCGGGACAGCGCCGAGTTCAAGGCGCTCACCGAGGTGAACGCGCTCGCCCCCGAGCTGGAGTACGCGGCGTTCCCGCCGGCCACCCCGGGTCTCGGCGAGGTCATCCTGACGTTCTACAACGCCTTCAACGAGGCCGCGCTGAACAAGAAGTCGCCGAAGCAGGCGCTGGACGACGGCGTGGCCAAGGCGAACAAGCAGCTCGAGGACAACCGCAAGAAGTACGGGAACTGATCCGTCGTGGCGGACGTGATCGAGGCCGGGGCGGCGCGGGACAGCGCGCCGCCCCCGGCGGGGCCCACCCGTCGCCGGCGCGCGACGGAACGCGGCAACCGGGCGACGCCGTACCTCTTCCTCGCGCCGTACCTGATCCTGTTCGGGGTCTTCGGCCTGGCGCCGATCCTGTTCGGGGCCTGGATCAGCCTGCACCAGTGGGACCTGCAACTGCCCAACCGGCCGTTCATCGGGCTGGACAACTACCGGGACCTCTTCTCCAGCGAGTCGGCCATCTACGGCGACTGGTGGTCCAGCGTCCGGGCCACCGGCATCTTCACGCTGTTCTCGGTGCCGCTGCTGGTGGTCGTCCCGCTGGGGTTGGCGTTGCTGCTCAACCGCTCGTTTCCCGGCCGCACGTTCTTCCGGGCCGCGTTCTTCGCCCCGTACGTGCTGGGCGTGGCGGTGATCGGCCTGCTCTGGCGGTTCCTGCTGGACGCCAACCTGGGCCTGGTCAACCGACTGCTCGGCGCGGTCGGGCTGCCGTCGGACACGCCGTGGGTCACCGACGTGCCGTGGGCCTGGGTCTCCCTGGTCGGGGTGACCGTGTGGTGGACCTGCGGCTTCAACGCGGTGATCTACCTGGCCGGCCTCCAGGACATCCCGGCCGAGCTGTACGAGGCGGCGAAGGTCGACGGGGCCGGCGGATGGGACCGGTTCCGCCACGTCACGATCCCCGGCCTGCGCCCGGTCATGCTCTTCGTCTTCACCACCACGATCCTCGCCTCGGCGAACGTCTTCGGGCAGGCTTTCCTGATCACCCAGGGCGCGCCGGGGGAGCAGACCCGGACGGTGGTGTGGCGGATCGTCGACGAGGGCCTGCGCGACTACGACGCCGGTCGGGCCGCCGCGATGAGCGTGTTCTTCGCGCTGATGCTGGCCGTGGTGAGCATCGTCAACTTCCGGCTGTTCCGCTACCGGGAAGACTGAGGGACCGACCATGTCGAAAGTCCGTCCGGTGCTGCGCTACGGCGTACTGCTCCTGATCACCGCGATCTTCGTGACCCCGCTGGTGTGGATGCTGCTGACGTCGGTGAAGACCTACGACGCCGCGCAGCGGGTCCCGCCGAGCTGGTTGCCGGACCCGTTCTCCACCTACGGCTACGACCAGATCCTGCACAGCACCGCCAATCCGGTGCTGCGCTGGTTCGTCAACAGCATGCTGGCGGCCAGCCTGCACACGCTGCTGGTGCTGGTCACCGCGTCGATGGCCGCGTACGCCCTGGCCCGGATGCGGTTCCGCGGCCGCAGGGTGCTGTTCGCGCTGATCGTGGGCACGCTCTTCCTGCCGCCCACCTCGCTGATCATCCCGAACTTCATCATCGCCGAGCGGATCAACTGGATCGACACGCTGGCCGTGGTGATCGTGCCGGGCGCGGCGAGCGCGTTCGGGGTGTTCTTCCTGCGCCAGTTCTTTCTCTCCATCCCGGCGGAGCTGGAGGAGGCGGCGGTGCTGGACGGGGCGAACCAGTGGCAGATCTTCCGCCAGGTGCTGCTGCCGCTGTCGAAGCCGGCCCTGGCCACGTTGGCGGTGCTGTCGTTCCTGACCAACTGGAACGACTTCCTCTGGCCGGTGTACGTGCTGTTCAGCCCGGAACGGCTGACCCTGCCGGCGGGTCTGGGCCTGCTCCAGGGCGCGTACGTCACCGACTACCCGGTGATCATGGCAGGTGCGATGCTGGCGAGCGTGCCGGTGCTGATCCTGTTCGTGTTCGCCCAGCGCCACGTCATCCAGGGTGTCTCCCGCAGCGGCCTGAAGGGATGACCGGCCGACGGTCCCGGCGCGGCGCGGCGGCCCTGGCCGCCGCGCTGCTCGCCGCCGGTTGCGGCGGCGGGCCCACCACCGAATCGAGTACGCCGAAGGGCACGACCGTATTCACCAATCCCGTCATCCGCACCGACGCCCCCGACCCGCAGGCGATCCGGGTGGGCGACACCTGGTACCTGTTCCACACCAACGCCGGCGGCCAGAACGTGCCGGTGCTGACCTCGCCCGACCTGGTCGAGTGGACGCCGGCCGGCGACGCGCTGCCGGAGCTGCCGGACTGGGCGGACGCGGGGAAGACCTGGGCGCCGGAGGCGATCCAGCTCGCCCCGGACCGGTTCGTCCTCTACTACACGGTGGCCGACCGGGCCTCCGGCCGGCAGTGCCTGGGCCGGGCGGTGGCCGACACGCCGCTCGGTCCGTACGCGGACGACTCGGACAAGCCGCTGGTCTGCCAGCCGGAGCTGGGCGGCTCGATCGACGCCAGCCCGTTCCGGGACGCCGACGGCAGCCGGTGGCTGCTGTGGAAGAACGACGGCAACGCGATCGGGGTGGACACCTGGCTCTGGTCGCAGCGCCTGACGCCGGACGGACTGCGGTTGACCGGCCCGGCGACGAAGCTGCTGCGGCAGACCGAGCCGTGGGAGGGCACCCTGATCGAGGGGCCGTTCTTCCACCGGCACGACGGGAAGCTGTTCCTGTTCTTCGCCGCCAACGCCTACGACAAGGACACCTACGCCGAGGGCTACGCGGTCTGCGAGGGCCCGACCGGGCCGTGCGTGAAGGCGCCGGAGAACCCGATCCTGAAGAGCAACGACGTGGCCACCGGGCCGGGTCACGCCTCCATCGTCGAGCGGGACGGCCGCACTTGGCTGCTGTATCACGCCTGGCCGCCCGGCCAGGAGGGCACCACCGACCCGGGCCGCCAGGTGTGGCTGAACGAGCTGGTCTGGACCGACGGCAAGCCTTCGGTACGCGGCCCACTCCGCGAGGTGACCCGGTAAGGAGGGGCCCCCTCTTAACGCCTCCGGTAGAGAAGGGGCCCCCTCTCACCACCGGGTGTTAAGAGGGGGCCCCTGCTTACACCGGGGTCAGGGGGTGGGGGCGGGCTCGGGGGTGTCCTCGGCGTGCTCGCGGCGGGCCAGCCGGTTCTTGCGGTGCCCGTAACCGAAGTAGATGATCCCGCCGAGCGCCATCCAGATCAGGAACCGCACCCAGGTCTCCACCGACAGGTTGAGGCTGAGGTAGAGGCAGGCCACCGCGGTCACGATCGGCAGCACCGGCGAGAACGGCACCTTGAACGGCCGGTCCAGGTCGGGACGCCGCTTGCGCAGGATCGGCACCGCGATCGCGACCAGCATGAACGCGCAGAGCGCGCCGATGCTGACCAGATCGGCGAGCGCGGACAGCGGCAGGAAGCCGGCCAGCAGCACGACCGCCACCGTCATGATCGCGGCGATCCGGTAGGGCGTGCCCCAGCGCGGGTGCACCTTGGCGATCGACGGCGGGATGAGCCCGTCCCGGGCGATGGCGAAGCCGATCCGCCCCATGGCCACCAGGTCGACCAGGATCACGCTGGTGAGGCCGGCGACGGCGGCGATGGAGACGAGCGTCGCGGACCAGCCGGCGCCGACCGCCCGGAACGCGGACGCAATCGGCGCGCCCTCGTCGATCTCGGTGTACCTGACCATGCCGACCACGACCAGCGAGACGCCGATGTAGAGCACGGTGGAGATGACGAGCGTGCCGAGCAGGCCCAGCGGCAGGTCGCGCTTGGGCTTGCGGGTCTCCTCGCCCAGGTTCGCCACGGCCTCGAACCCGGTGTACGCGAAGAACACCACCGCGGCGGCGGTGAGCACCCCGACGAAGCCGAAGACGGAGGGCTCCAGCCCGAACAGCGCCTGGGTGACCGGCTGCTTGATGCCGTCGTCGCCGGCGCCGGCCGGCTCGCTGGACGGGATGAACGGGGTGAGGTTGGCCGCCTTCACGAAGAACAGCCCGGCGATGACGACGAAGGCGCAGATCGCCACCTTCACCAGCACCAGCACGTTGGTGACCCGGGCGGACTCGCGGATGCCGACGATGGCCACCACGCCGAGCAGCAGCACGATGCCGATCGCGCCGAGGTTGACGATGCTGCCTTCCTCGGCGAACCAGGCGCTGGGCAGGCCGAACAGGTCGGCGAGGTAGCCGGACCAGCCGCGGGCCACCACGGCGGCGCCGAGCGCGAACTCCAGCAGCAGGTCCCAGCCGATGATCCAGGCGACGATCTCGCCCATGGTGGCGTACGCGTAGGTGTAGGCGCTGCCCGCGGTCGGCACGCTGGAGGCCAGCTCGGCGTAGCAGAGCGCGGCGAGCAGCGCGACCACGCCGGCGATGCCGAAGGAGATCACCACGCCCGGGCCGGCACTGTTCTTCGCCTCCACGCCGGTCAGCGTGAAGATCCCGGTGCCGATCACGATCCCGATGCCGAAGCCCATCAGGTCGACCGGGCCGAGCCGGCGCCTGAGCCCGGGCTTGCCGTCCTCGCCGTCGGCGTCGCCCTGGGCGAGCACGTCCTTGATCGGTTTGGTGCGCGGGACTGACATGGATCACCTCCCCCAACGGTGCGAACCGCCGCGGTCGGCGGCTCGTGTGACCGGCCAGGCTAGCCAGCCGCTCCCCCCACCCAATCCCGTACGGGCGGTGTCGGAATGGCCACCATCCGCGAGGTGCGCCCCTCGCCGTGGCCCGGGCGGCGGGCGATGGCGCATCGATCCGGGCCGGGGTCTTGCGCCAGGTCGGGATAGATGAAAGTTTTCTACCGGTGGCTTTAACTGAGCGGCGAATGTTGCCGTAGCCGCCGTCCGTCCCCGGACCCCACGAAGGGACCGCACCGCATGAAGGCAACTCCGCTCAGGGCTGCCGCGCTGGCCGTGGCGCTGCTCGGCGCGCTGGTCGCCGGCGCACCGGCGCAGGCCGCCCCGAACGAGACGACAACCTCCCCGACCGCCGACTGCGTCACGAACCCGGCCACCCCCAAGCGGCAGTTCCGGGCCATGTGGATCGCCTCGGTGACGAACATCGACTGGCCCAGCAAGGACTCCTGGACCGCGCCGGACCAGGTGGCCAAGCAGAAGGCGGAATACCTGGGCTGGCTCGACCTCGCCCAGAAGCTCAACCACAACGCCGTCGTGGTCCAGGTCCGCCCGACCGCGGACGCGTTCTGGCCCTCGCCGTACGAGCCGTGGTCGGAGTACCTGACCGGCGTGCGCGGCAAGGACCCCGGCTGGGACCCGCTGGCCTTCCTGGTCGCCGAGTCGCACAAGCGGAACCTGGAGTTCCACGCCTGGTTCAACCCGTACCGCGTCTCCATGCCGGCCCCCGGCGGCGCCGGCGCCGACCTGTCGCAACTCGCGCCGGACAGCCCGGCCCGGGCCCACCCGGACTGGGTGTTCGCCTACCCGCCGGCCGGCGTCGCCGGCAGCCGGCTCTACTACAACCCCGGCATCCCCGAGGTCCGCGAGTTCGTCCAGACCGCGATGATGGACGCGGTCAAGCGGTACGACGTCGACGGCGTGCACTTCGACGACTACTTCTACCCGTACCCGAGCGGCACCTACCAGGTGCCCGACGACGCCACCTTCGCCCAGTACAACCGGGGCTTCACGGACAAGGCCGACTGGCGGCGGGACAACATCAACCTGCTGGTCCAGGAGATGAACGCCAAGATCAAGGCCGCCAAGCCGTGGGTGAAGTTCGGGGTCAGCCCGTTCGGCATCTGGCGCAACGCGTCCGCCGACCCGAACGGCTCGGACACCACCGGCTCGCAGTCGTACGACATCATCTCCGCCGACACCCGTAAGTGGATCAAGGAGGAGTGGATCGACTACGTGGTGCCGCAGCTCTACTGGTACATCGGCCAGTACCCGGCCGCCGACTACGCCCGGCTCGTGCCGTGGTGGGCGGAGCAGGTGCGCGGCACCCACGTCCAGCTCTACATCGGCCAGGCCGACTACAAGAGCGGCGAACCGGCGTACGGGTCGTTCTGGATGAACCCGCAGGAGCTGTCGAACCACCTGACGTTGAACCGGTCGTACCCGGAGGTGCTCGGCAACGTGCACTTCTCGGCGGTGCAGGTGCGGGCGAACCGGCTCGGCGCCACCGACATCTACGCGGCCGAGCACTACTCGCGGCCCGCGCTGGTGCCGACCATGACGCACCTGCCGCACAAGCCGCTGCTCTTCCCGGTGGTCACCAAGGCCCAGCGGGAGGCGGACGGGGTGCGGCTGAGCTGGCGGCAGCCCGCCGACGGCAAGGGCCCGCTCGGCACCGCCACCTCGTACGCGATCTACCGGTTCGACGGTCTCGGCCTGGCCGGGCGCTGCGACTTCGCCGACGCGTCCCACCTGGTCGGCACCGTCCGGGCCACCGACGGCGCCACCCGGTCCTGGGTGGACACCACGGCGGTCGCCGGCAGCCGTTACACCTACTACGTGACCGCGCTGGACCGCCTGGCGAACGAGAGCCCGGCGAGCCCGCCGCGCTTCGTCCGCTGACCGCTGACCGCTGACGCCCGGGGCTCCCGTCGGGGAGCCCCGGGCGCCTCCCGCGTAGGTCAGCCGGCCCGAGTGAGCCGGACCTCCAGGCCGATCCCCCCGTCCCGGTCCACCTCGGCGCCGCCGAACGCGCTCGCCCGGCGAGCCGGGCGAAGGTGTCGCCGGTGACCGCCCGCCGGCGCAGCATCCGCAACGCCGAGCGGGTCCAGAAGGCGTCCAGCCGGCCCAGGCCCATCCCGGCCACCTCCCGCGCGATGTCCGCCGCCGAGGCGTCGGCCCGCAGGTCGTGGATCACCGCCCGGCCGCCCGGCCGCAGCACCCGGTGCATCTCGTCCAGCGCCCGCACCGGGCGGACGAAGTTCTTGAACGCCGCCTGGCAGACCACCAGGTCGAAGGTGCCCGCCGGAACGGCAGGTCGTGGACGTCGCCCTGGCGGAAGTCGACAACCACGCCCGCCCGCCGGGCGGCCTCGCCGGCCAGCGCCACGAACGTCCGGCTGACGTCCAACCCGGTGATCCGGTACGCCCCGAGCCGGGCCAGCTCGATCGCCAGGTAGCCGGGGCCGGGCGCGACCTCCAGCACGGCCGCCCCGTCGGGCAGCCCCTCGGCCAGCCGCACGGCCTGCCGGCGGTACTCCACCAGTTGCGCCGCCGAGCCGCGGTTGCGGGCGTACCAGCGGGCGGCCGCCCCCTCCATCTCGGGCATCACCTTGCGCTTGGGCGCGCGCAGATCCTTCGTACCCATCTCTTCCTCCGTCTCGATTCGTGCGGACACGAACCGACCCGGGGACGGACGCCCGGTTATCGTTGCGGTTGCCACCTTGCGGCCGGGTTGCCGTTCCCGCGGTATCGGTTCGCAGGTCAGGGCCCCGGCGGCGGTGTTACCGCACCCCGCCGGGGTCCGTGGGTCAGTGCTCCTCGGTCCCCCTCTCCGCCGGTTGGGCCCACTCGGGCGGCATGGCGCCGGTCTCGTGCCAGGCCCGCCAGGCGGCCAGCCCGGGCAACGAGCCGGTGGTCAACTCGTCGAGCAGCCCGCGCACCCAGGTCGCCTCGGCCTCGCGGACGGCCAGGTCGTACTCGGCCTCGACGAGGAAGAGCCGGGGCACCTCCCGGGCGTGCCGGGCCAGCGCCGCCCGCTGCGCGTCGAGCTGCCCGGTCAGCCGGTCGAGGCGCCGGCGCAGCAGCTCGGTCGCCTCAGTCGGGTGGAGCGCGCCGAGCACGGACAGACCGGCCTCGAAGCGAGGATGCTCCCGCTCCGGCACGGCGACCAGCTCCCGGGTCCAGTCCACGAGCTCGGTCCGGCCGGCGTCGGTGATCCGGTAGACGGTCCGCTCCGGACGCCGCCCCTGCCGCCCGCTCTCCACCGCCGCGAGCAGGCCGTGCCGTTCCAGGTTCGCCACCACTGTGTAGAGCGAGCCCCACTTGATCGGCATGTCCTGATCCTTGCCGCGCTCGCGGAGCACGGTGGCGATCTCGTACGGATGGCGGGGGCGCTCGACGAGCACGGAGAGCACGGCGAGCGCCAGCAGGTTCCCGACCCGGCGTCGCTTCGCCACGACCGACTCCTCGCATCCGATTACTCGTAAGCGAGCATATGCGGATCCCCGCCGGGAGTCATTCGTCTGTTTGGGCGGATGTCAGCAAGCGGCCTTCCCGACCATCCCCCGACGTCACCGCATTGATCGACAATCTTGGAATTCCGGAGATCCCGGAGCGGCCGACCCGATGCCGACCACGCGGAGGTCCCCCATGTCCCGACGCCTCGCCACCACCCTCGCCACCGGCCTGATCGCCCTGCTCACCGTGCTCGGCCTGGCCTCACCGGCCGCCGCCGCGGTGAGCACCCAACAGAAGCTGTCGGTGCTGTCCAGCTGGACGCAGACCAGCGCCAGCAGCTACAACGCCTGGAACAGCGCCCGGCTCAACAAGACGCCCTGGGCCGAGTACGGCTTCGACTGGTCCACCGACTACTGCTCGTCCAGCCCGGACAACCCGCTCGGCTTCTCGTTCAACCTCTCCTGCTACCGGCACGACTTCGGCTACCGCAACCACAAGGCCATGGGCATCTTCCCGGCCAACAAGTCCCGCCTGGACAGCGCGTTCTACGAGGACCTGAAGCGGGTCTGCGCCACCTACAACGCGATCGTCCGGCCCGCCTGCTACAGCCTCGCCTGGACCTACTACCAGGCGGTGAGCGTGTTCGGATCGGTCGCCGCGGTCAAGCAGGCCGACATCGACCGCGCCGCGCGGATGAAGGCCGACGCCGAGCGTCGCGCCGCCGTCCGGAGCTGACCGGGCCGCCGGGGAGCCCGCCCGTCGGGCTCCCCGGCGGCCGGCTCGGGTACCTTCAGCCCGCCGTGCTGCGCGGCTCGGCCGCCGGCCGCGAGCCGGACGGGCCGAACCAGAACGAGTCGGTGGTCAGGTCCGGATGCTCGACGTGCAACGCCAACGCCGCCGCCTCGTCCAGCCGCAGCCCGGCCCCCGCGCCGTAGGCCGCGTCGAATGCCTCGTCGCCCAGGGACCGGCGCAGATCAGCCTGCCGGGCCAGCCAGTACGGCTCGAAGATGCCCGGCGTGGCCCGCAGGCTCGCCCGGGTGGCCTGCGCCGCGCCGAAGAGCCGGGCCGCCGCCACCGCATCCCCCGCCAGCGCGCAGCGCACCGCGATCGCGTTGATCGTTTCGCAGGCCCGGCCCAGGTAGCCGTGGCTCATCCGGGACCGCAACGCCACCAGCAGGTGCTCGTGCGCCGCCACCAGGTCACCCCGGGCCAGCGCCACCATCCCCAGCAGCATGTCCACCGACCGGCGGCCCCGCTCCACCGGGCGGCCCGCCTCCACCGGACGGGCCGCGCCGAGCACCTCGGCCGCCTCGTCCAGCGCACCCCGCCGCCAGAGCAGCTCGGCCAGGTTGTAGACGGCGAGCAACGCGTCACCCACCACGTCCTGCGCGTACGCCCAGTCGAGCACCTCCCGGCAGACCCGCTCCGCCTCGGCGAACTGCCCCATGTCGACGAGCGGCGCGGCGCGCCCGGCCAGCACCCGGGCCAGCAGGCCCAGATCGCCGGCCTGCCGGGCGGCCGCCTCGGCCCGCTGCGAGTAGCGCAACTCCTCGGCGAACTCGCCGTCCGCACCCGCGTGCAGCGAATGCATGTGGTAGGCGGCGGCCAGCTCGGCCTCCGGGATGTCCTCGCCGGTCTCGGCGATCCGCCCGTAGAGCCGGAACAGCCACAGCCGACCCTCCCGGGCCAGCCCGCGCTCCCGCCACCACTGGTCCAACCCGCCGGCCAGGTGCAGCCCCGACCGGGCGCTGCCGCCGGTGGCGCACCACCGCAACGCGGCCCGCAACTCCCCGGCGAGCGGGTCCAACGCATAGAGCGACAGCGTCACCGGCCGGCCGTCCGGGCCCAGGTGCGCCCGGTCCAGCGCGTGCCGGGACCAGGCCACGTGCCGGTCCCGGGCGGTCTGCTCCTCGCCGGTGGAGATCAGCCGGCGAGCCGCGTACGCCCGGATCGGGTCCAGCATCCGGTAGGTGCTGCCCGAGGCGTGCGGCTCGGCCAGCACCATCGACTTGTCCACCAGCACCGACAGCGGATCCAGCGGATCCTCGTTCAGCAACCACTGCACGGTCGGCAGGTCCACCGGGCCGGCGAAGACCGCCATCCACCGCAGCAGCCGCGACGAGCGGGCGCCGAGTGTCCGGTAGGACCAGGTCACCGTGGCCTGGATGGTCAGGTGCCGCTCGCTGGCCGACCGCTGCACCGCCCGGGACGCCGGCGTCGGCGGGGCGGACCCGGTCGCGGCGGCCACCAGGTCGACCGTGTCCTGCTGGTTGCCGCTCCAGCCGGCCTCCACCGGCGGCGGCTCCGCGGCGTCCCGCCCCGCGTCCAGGGCGCCGAGCATGTCGTCGAGCCGCTCGGCCAACTGCCCGGCGGAGAGCACCCGCAACCGTGCCGCGGCCAACTCGATGGCGAGCGGCAGGCCGTCCAGCCGGCGCACCACCCGACGCAGGTCGTCCTGCTCCGTCGGGTCAGGTGGCCGACCACCCCGCGCCGCGGCGGTGCGGTCCAGCAGCAGCGCCACCGCGTCGCTACCGCCGACACCCGGGCCCTCGTCCACCGAGAGCGGCGGGATCCGCCACACCACCTCGCCCGGCACCCCGAACGACTCCCGGCTGGTCGCCAGCACCCGCACCCCCCGGCCACCGGCCAGCAGCCGGGAGATCACCTCGGCCGAGGCGGCCGGCTGGGCGTCACAGGTGTCCAGCACCACGAGCATCCGGCGCGGCGCCGCGTACTCGACCAGGGTGTCGACCATCGGCCGGCCCGGCTCCGGGCGGAGCCCCAGCACGGCGGCGATCTCGAACGCGACGAGCCCCGGGTCGGTCACCGCGGCGATGTCGACGAACCACACCCCGTCCGGATAGTTCTCGACGATCCCGGAGGCCAGCTCCACGGCCAACCGGGTCTTGCCCGCGCCACCCGCACCCAGCACGGTCACCAGCCGGTACGCCTCCACCAGCCGGCCCAGCTCGGCCCGCTCGAAGTGCCGCCCGACGAACGAGGTGACCTGGGTGGGCAGGTTGTGCGCCGCCGCGTCGGCGGTGCGCGGACGCGGGAACCGCCGCTCCAGGCCGGGCGCGACGAGCTGGAACAGCCGCTCCCGGTCGTCGAAGCCGCGCAGCCGGTGCAGACCGAGATCGAGCAGGGACGCGCCGTCGGGCAACGGGTCGGCGTGCCGCGCGGTGGCGGCCGAGCAGAGCACCTGACCACCGTGCGCGGCGGCGGCCACCCGGGCCGCCCGGTGCACCTCCGGGCTGGCGTACTCGCCGTCGCGTGGCTCCGCGTAGCCGGTGTGCAGGCCCATCCGCACCCGGGGCGTGGCGTCGGGGTTCGGCCACTCGTGGGCGGCCAACGCACGTTGCGCCGTCAGGCAGGCGTGCACCGCGGCGGCCGCGTCCGGGAAGGCGAGGAAGAACGAGTCGCCCTCGGTCAGCAGCTCCGCCCCGTCGGTGCCGGTGAGCGTGTCGCGCAGCAGCCGGCGATGCTCCGTCAGCACCGGCCGGTAGACCGGGCCGAGCATGCGGGCCAGCCGTGTCGAACCCTCGATGTCGGTGAACACGAAGGTCACCCACCCGCTCGGGAGGTGGATCCGTGGCGACATACGTCGAACCTCCGCCCGCTGACGTCGGGTTCATGCTGCCCTATGATCGCGTCGTCACGCATCGTGAGAACGGTCGGGCAGGTTCCGACCAAACGTTCCCACGGACGAGGCGTGGCCCGCCGCCCGGATCAGCAGCCGCAGGCGCCGCCGCAGCAGCCACCGCCGGCCGGGGTGGACGCCCCACCGGCCGGCCCGGCGCCGCCGCCCCGCCCGGTGAACGCCACCGTGGAGAGCAGCTTCACCGTGTCGGCATGGCCCTGTGGACAGGTGGCGGGCCGGCCGGCCTCGGCCATCGGGCGGTTGACCTCGAAGGTGTCGCCGCAGGCGCGGCAACGGAACTCGTACCGGGGCATGCCGCCAGCGTACGGCCGGGCCTGACGCCGTCGCACGGATGGGTGATACTCGACGGGTGGTGGACGGCGAACGGCGACCGACGGTCCGGCCCCTGCGACCCGCCGCGCCGCCCGACGGCGACGCCGGGCCGGTCCCCCGCCCTCGACGCGGCGCGTCCGCGGCCGTGGCCGCACGGGAGAGCGGGCCCGGAGCCGGCGTGAAACCGGAGACCGGCGCGACCACTCCCGACGCCGAGCCGGTTTCGGACGGCCCCACCTCCGAGTCGGGCCCGACGGGCACGGACGGCGCCGCCCCCGAGCCGAAGCCGCCGACGGCCGGCCGGCGGCGGGTGCCGTTCGCGCACGCCGGGCGGGTCCGCCCGCGGCAGCTCGCCGTCGGCGCCGCCCGGGCCACCCGGGCCTGGTCGCGCCGGCCGAGCGGGCGCACCACGGTCCCCGCGCTCTTCCTGCTCGTCCTGGTCGGCGCAGCCGTCGCGGCCGGCGCGGTGCTGGTGCCGGCCGCCGTCCGCAAGCCCGAGCCGGTAGCGGTCGAGGCCACCAGCGCCGCGCCGGTCCTGGGCGTGCCGCAGACCGGCGCCGTGCCAGGGCTGACCGCGACGCCCGTCCCGACCGGCCGGCCGGGCCTGCCCGGCACGGTGGGCCCGACCGGCACGCCGTCGGCCGGTGGCGCCACCGCCACCCCGGTGCTGCCGACCGGCCGCCCGGCCGACGCGCTCAGCGGATGGGCGCAGCGGGTCGCCGCCACCACCGGGATCCCCGCGGTGGCGGTGCAGGCGTACGGCTACGCCGAGCTGGTGCTGGCCCAGACCCACCGCAGCTGCCAACTGAGCTGGACCACGCTCGCCGCGATCGGCTACGTGGAGTCCCGGCACGGTTCGTTCGGCGGGGCGACCCTGCTGCCCAACGGCCTCACCTCGAAGGAGATCCTCGGAGCGCCGCTCGACGGGCAGGGCGGCCGGTCCCGGATCCTCGACACCGAACAGGGCCGGCTCGACGGCGACAAGACCTACGACCGGGCGCTCGGGCCGATGCAGTTCATCCCGAGCACCTGGCAGGAGATCGGCGCGGACGCCGACAACGACGGCGTGAAGAACCCGCACGACATCGACGACGCGGCGTTGGCCGCCGGCGAATACCTGTGCCAGGGCGGCCGGAACCTGACCATCCCGGGCGACTGGTGGGGCGCGATCCTCTCCTACAACGATGTGCGGCGCTACGCTCAGGAGGTCTTCACGAAGGCCGACGAGTACGGGCGCTCCAGCGGCACGTGATGTGACGACGCGCGTACATTCGCGGACTCAACCCTTCCCCCGAGCTGCGGTTGACGGCAAGCTAGACGGGTGATGGTGCGCGAGTGGGACCCTCGGACCGCGTCGTCCGCCGAGATCGCGTCGCTGCTGGACACGCTGAACGCGGTCCTGGCGGCGGATCTTCCGCAGGATCCTCCCTGGCGGGCGAATTCCCTGCGGGAATACCTGTCCGAGGTGATGCCCGGTGAACGACGGATCTCCTGGGTGGCCCAGGACGACCCGGCGCCCGACGGCACCCCCGGCGCGATCGTCGGGCACGTGCACGTGCTGCTGCTCGGCGGCATCGGCGTGCTCGAGGTGCTGACGCACCCGGCGCGCCGGCGCACCGGCATCGGCCGCGAGCTGGTGCGGGTGGCCGCCCGCCGGGTCTGGGACGAGGGCTTCCAGTCGATCGGCGTCGAGGTGGTCGGTGACACCCCCGCCGTCGGGTTCTACGAGGCGCTGGGCTTCACCAGGGAATACGTCGAAACCCGCAGCGTGCTCGACCTCGGCGCGGTGGACTGGCCGGCGCTGACCGAGATGGCCACCGAGGTGGGCGCGGGCTACCACGTCGAGTTCTGCCCGGGCGGTCCGCCCGACGAGCTGATCGAGGCGTACGCGCGGGCGAAGGCAGAGGTGCGCGACGTGGACGACGGTGAGCTGCGGCCCAGCTCCTACGATCCGGAGCGGCTCCGCGACAGCCTCGCCACCCTGCACCGACGGGGCATGAAGCCGTACATCGTGCTGGCCCTGCACGAGCAGACCGGTGAGGTGGCCGGGTTGACCGAGGTGGTGGTGCCGGCGCAGCACCCGACCCGGGCCGACCAGTACGACACCATCGTGGTCCGCGACCACCGCGGCTACGGCATCGACCGGGCCATCAAGGCGCGCATGCTGTTGGAGCTGCGCTCGGCCGAGCCCGAGGTGGCCGAGGTGCAGACCTGGAACGCGCAGGTCAACGAGTCGATGCTCAAGGTCAACGCCGAGCTGGGCTACCGGCCCGACCGCGACTGGTGCGAATACGGCGTGGACGTCGGCGAGCTGGTGCACCGGCTGGACAGTCACCGCTGACCCTTGTTCACCAAACGGCTGCCCGGGGGATGGACGACGGACGGCCGCGCCCCTTAACGTGCGTTAGTTCCCGCCCACCCATCGTGGAGGCTCCATGCGCCCGCGCCGCACACTGGCCGCGCTCGCGACCACCGCCGCCGTCACCGCCACGGCGATCGGCATCGCACCCCCCGCGGCCAGTGCCGCGCCCACCGACCTGCTCATCTCCGAATACGTCGAGGGGTCGTCCAACAACAAGGCCGTCGAGCTGTTCAACGGCACCGGCGCCCCGGTCGACCTGGCCGCCGGCGGCTACCAGCTCCAGCTCTTCTTCAACGGCGCGACCACCTCGACGAACGTGGCGCTCAGCGGCACCGTCGCCGCCGGGGACGTGTTCGTCTTCGCCGCCGCGTCGGCGGCGCCGGCGATCCTCGCCCAGGCCGACCAGACGTACGGCGGCGCGCTGTTCAACGGCGACGACGCGATCGTGCTGCGCAAGGGCGAGACGGTGGTCGACTCGATCGGCCAGGTCGGCGTCGACCCGGGCACCGAGTGGGGCAGCGGGCTCATCAGCACAGCCGACAACACGTTGCGCCGGCTGCCCTCGGTGAGCGCCGGCGACACCGACCCCGCCGACGCGTTCGACCCGGCCGCCCAGTGGGCCGGCTTCGCCACCGACACGTTCGACGGGCTGGGCAGCCACACCGTCGACGGCGGCGGCCCGGTCGACCAGCCGGCCACGGTGGCCTGCGGCGGCGCGTTGACCCTGGAGGCGGGCGCCACCGCGACCCGCGAGGTGACCGCGACCGACGCCGACGACACGATCACCGACCTCGCCGTCACCTCTGTCGTCCCGGCGCCGGCGAGCGGCTCGATCAGCCGTACCGCGTTCACCCCGGCGACCGCGGCCGGCGGCACCGCCCGGGCGACGCTGACCGCGACCGGCCTGCCGGCCGGCGGCTACACCGTCACGGTGACCTCGACGGACGCCGAGGGCGGCACCGCCACCTGCACGCTCGCCGTGCAGGCGACGAGCGTGCTCTCCGTCGGCGAGGTGCAGGGTCGCACCGGCGACGACGAGAGCGGCCGCACCGACCGGTCTCCGCTCGCGCCGGCCAGCGGCAACGGCACCAGCACGACGCTGCACGACGTACGCGGCGTGATCACCAGCAAGTCGCTGACCCGCAGCTCGGCCGGGGCCGACCAGTGGGGTTTCTACCTGCAGAGCCGGCTCGGCACCGAGGACGGTGACCCGCTCACCTCGGACGGCATCTTCGTCTTCACGGGCTCCTTCACCACGCTGATCGGCGGCTACGCGCCGACCGTCGGCGACGAGGTGGTGCTCCGCGGGCGGGTCTCGGAATACTTCAACCAGACCCAGCTCTCCAGCGCCTCGCTGGTCCGCAAGCTCGACTCGGGTCTCGACGTGGACACCGCCGTCCGGGCCGACGACGCGATCCCGCCGGCCGAGGCGGACGCCGCCGACAGGTTCTGGGAGCGGCACGAGGGTGAGCGGATGCGGGTCCGGGCCGGCAGCGGCGTCTCCGCGCCCCGGCACATCTACGCCTCCACCGCGGACTCCGAGATCTACGTGCTCGACCGCGAGGACCCGATCATGAAGCGGTCCGACCCGTACGCCCGCCGGGTGTTCCGGGACGCGCACCCGCTCGACGACATTCCGGGCACGCTCTTCGACAACGGCAACAACCAGCGGATCCTGCTGGGGGCCGGTGGCGTGAAGGCGACCGCCGGTGACTCCGGCGCGCTGCTGCCCGAGGCGCGCACGTTCGACACGCTGACCGAGGACGCCTTCGGCTCCGTCTCGTACGCGTTCAGCAAGTACAGCGTGCAGCCCGAGCAGCTCACCCTGACCGGTGGCGCGGACCCGGCGGAGAACCACCCGCCGCGGCCGGCTGACCGCAACAGCGAGGTCGCGGTCGCCACCTACAACGTGGAGAACCTGTACGACTACCGGGACGACCCGTTCGACGGCTGCGACTTCGCCGGCAACACCGGCTGCCCCGGGGTCAGCCCGCCGTTCGACTACGTGCCGGCCAGCCCCGAGGCGTACGCGGCCAAGCTGGCCACGCAGGCTCGGCAGATCGTCAACTCGCTGCACAGCCCGGACCTGATCCTGGTGCAGGAGGCCGAGGACCAGGACATCTGCTCGGTGGTCGACGGCAGCCTGGCCTGCGGCGACACCAATGACGCCGACGGCGCGCCGGACACCGTGCAGGAGTTGGCGCTCGCCGTCGCGGCAGCCGGCGGCCCGGCCTACGCCGCCGCGTACGACCGCACCGGCGCGGACGCCCGGGGCATCGCCTCGGCCTTCCTCTATCGCACCGACCGGCTGACGCTGGCCCAGGCCACCGCCACCAACCCGCTGCTGGGCGCCGCGCCGACCGTCGACTATCGCTCGGCCGCCCTGCCGTCCAACGCGGACGTGCAGAACCCGAAGGCGTTCAACGCGGTGCTGCCGACCGACGTGGATCGGTCGACAGGCGTGGACGGCAGCAACGTCTACACCCGGGCGGCGCAGCTGGCGCGGTTCACCGTCAGGGCGGCCCCCGGGTCGAGCGAGCGGTTCACGCTCTGGGCGGTGGTTAACCACTTCTCGTCCGGTCCGGACAGTCGGGTCGGGCAGCGCCGCGAGCAGGCCGCGTACGGCGCCGCGATGGTGCGGGCGGTCGAGGCGACCGACCCGGACGCGCGGGTGGTCTACGGCGGCGACCTGAACGTCTTCCCGCGCCCCGACGACCCGATCGCGACCGGGCAGAACCCCACCCCGTCGGACCAGCTCGCCCCGCTCTACCAGGCCGGCCTGCACAACCTCTGGGACGACCTGGTGGCGGAAGCGCCGGCGGCGGCCTACTCGTACACCTTCAGCGGGCAGGCGCAGACGCTCGACAACATGTTCGTCAACGACCCGATGCACGAGGACCTGGTGCAGGTGCGGACGGCGCACATCAACGCCGACTACCCCACCGACGCACCGGAGCTGGGTGACCGGGGCGCCAGCGACCACGACCCGACGGTGGCCCGGTTCTCCTCGCGGGCCGCGCTGCGGGTGGCCGACACCTCGGTGACCGAGGGCGACAGGGGCACCACCACGATGACGTTCACCGTCACCGTGTCCCGACCGCTCTCCGAGCCGGCCCTGCTCTGCGCGGCCACCTACGGCACCACGGCGCAGGCCGGCTCCGACTACGACCCGTACGTCGGCTGCCGGGTGCTGGCCGCGGGCCGGACGTCGCTGGCCTTCCCGGTCACCGTGCGCGGGGACCGCAAGCGGGAGGCGGACGAGCGGCTCACCCTGCACGTGGCAGGGGTGCCGGGTCTCCGGCTGGTCGACCCGTCCGGTGTCGGGACGATTCTGAACGACGACTGAGCGGTGTTCCGCGCGGCGGCCCGTCATCCGGCTCTCCAGCCGGGCGGCGGGCCGCCGCCGTATTCGCGCCGCTGCAGGTCGGGTGGGGGCGGCACGTTGCGGTACTTGGCCACCCGGACCTCCCACTGGCTGCGCCGCCGCAGCGCGTCCCGCACGGCCCGGTTCCGGTAGAACGTCTCCGGCGGCCGGGCCAGCCCGTAGATGTCGGCCCACCACTCCCCGGGCCGCGGGTCGGTGACCACGTCGAGGTGCGACGGGTATCGGCGTTCCGCGCCGTCCCGCAGGTCCGCCCGGTCCCGCATCGGCTGGAGGACCGTGCCCCACGCGTCGACGACGACGAGTCGGAAGCCGGCCGTGCCGACGAGCCGGCACAGCATGGCGAGACTCGGCACCAGGGCGCCGGCCTCGATCCGCCCGACCGTGGTCGGGTGCACCCGCGCGAACCGGGCCAGTTCCCGTTGGCTGGCGTCGGCGCGGCGGCGGACCGCCCGGACGATCCCGGCGGCCGGGAACGGCACGTCGAACCGCTCGGTGAGCAGCGCGGGCCGCTCGTCCTCCTCGGACCCGCCGACACCGCCACCCATGGCCGCCGGCTCGGGCGCGGCATCCCGGCCCGGGACCCGGCCCGGGGCCGGGATCGGGGCCTGGATCGGGGCCGAGGTCGGGGCCGAGGTCGAGGTCGGGGTCGCTTCGGTCGCGGCGTCGTCGGTAGGGCCGGTCATAGCGCCACGCTCGCGCTTCCCCGCCGGACCGGCAACCTCGCCCGTCGCGGCTGTGGAAAACCCGCCGTGCGGCGGTCGTCCGCGCCCCTCGAAGCGGTGTTCGCCAGCTCGAATACTCACGGACTGTGACATTCACGGTCCGTTACGCCTAGTGATGCCTCTCCACCTCGCTCCGGGCCCGGATAAGCCGCTCAACGGACAATTCCTGTCGGCCTGGCCCGACGGCCCACGCATCCAACGGTGCCTTTGCTCTGCAGCCACGGAGGCAGTGGTCACTGAGGATTGCCGCTGCGTCGATGGCTGCAGAGCAAAGGCGGCAGCGAGTGCCCTGCGGTGGGCAGACGAATGTGACGTTACGTAACCAAGGCGGGTCGCTCGGCCGCATCCGGCGCACGGATAGCCGAGTCGGCTATCCGTGGCGAGCCGCCGGCCGGGTCCGGACCGAGGCGCCGTGCCCACGCGCGAGACAGCGGGCCGGGCCGGGGTCACAGGTCGCAGAGGCGGCGGCCGGAGCGGACGTCGTCGAGCGCGGCGTGCAGCTCGGCGATGCGCCGTTCCGCCTCGGCGGTGAGCCGGCCGTGCAGTCGCTGCCAGTCGGTCAGGGCCGGCTCCGGCGGCAGGGCGGCGAGCAGGTCGCGGATCTCACCGACGCTCAGGCCGATCCGCTGCGCCACCCGGGCGACCCGCACCCGGCACGCCGCGTCCGGACCGAACCGGCGCTGGTTGCCGCTGGTCCGGCCGGCCTCGATCAGGCCCTGGCGTTCGTAGAAGCGGATCGCGGAACCACTGACCCCCGCCTCGCGCGCCACCTCTCCGACCGTCAGCATGTCCACCCCGCAACGACTTGACTTCAACAATTGTTTAAGTCTTAGCGTCCATCCCATGACGACGCAAGAATCGCCGCTCACCATCGCCGTGCTCGTCGGCAGCGTGCGTCGCCCCCGGATGGGTCGGATGATCGCCGACTGGTTCGTCGGCCACGCCGCACACCGTGACAGCCTTCGCACCGACCTGGTCGACCTCGCCGAGGTGCCGCTCCCGCTCGCCGACACGCCGCCCGAGGGCAACCCGGCCAGCCCGATCGCCGGACGCCTCGACGCCGCCGACGCGTTCGTCGTGGTCACGCCCGAGTACAACCACAGCTTCCCGGCGGCCCTGAAGAACGCCATCGACTGGCACCACCGGGAATGGGTCGCCAAGCCGGTCGGGTTCGTCTCCTACGGCGCCGGCTCCGGCGGGATCCGCGCGGTCGAACAGCTCCGGCTGGTCTTCGCCGAGCTGCACGCGATGACGACCCGCAGCGGCGTGGTGCTCACCGGCCCGTGGAACCGCCTCGACCGGCGGGGCAAGCTGGCCGCCGACGGCCCCCTGGAGCGGGCCGCCGACGCGACGCTCGACGAGCTGAGCTGGTGGGGCGACGCGCTGCGCGAGCGACGGCCGTACGGTCAGTAGCGATCGCGGAGCATCTGGGCCGCCTCGACCGCCCAGTAGGTGAGGATGATCTGGGCGCCCGCCCGGCGGATCGAGGTGAGCGTCTCCAGCATCGTCCGCTCCCGGTCGATCCAGCCGTTGGCGGCGGCGGCCTCGACCATGGCGTACTCGCCGGAGACCTGGTAGGCGGCGACCGGGACGTCCACCGCGGCCCGGACCGCCGACACCACGTCGAGGTAGGGCAGCGCCGGCTTGACCATCACCATGTCGGCGCCCTCGGCGACGTCCAGCTCGACCTCGCGCAGCGACTCCCGCAGGTTCGCCGGGTCCTGCTGGTAGGCGCGCCGGTCGCCGTCCAGCGCCGACTCCACCGCGTCGCGGAACGGGCCGAAGAACGCCGAGGCGTACTTGGCGGCGTACGCGAGCACCGAGACGTGCTGGTGCCCGGCGGCGTCCAGCGCCCTGCGGACCACGCCGACCTGGCCGTCCATCATCCCGGACGGCCCGACCACGTGGACCCCGGCGTCGGCCTGAGCGACCGCCATCCGGGCGTAGGCGGAAAGCGTGGCGTCGTTGTCGACTCCGCCGTCCGGGGTGAGCAGGCCGCAGTGCCCGTGCGAGGTGAACTCGTCCAGGCAGAGGTCGCTCATCACCACCGTCGAGTCACCGACCTCGGCGATCACGTCCCGGATGGCCACGTTGAGGATGCCGGCCGGGTCGAGGCCGCCGGAGCCGGTCTCGTCCCGCTCGGCCGGCACCCCGAACAGCATGATCCCACCGACCCCGGCCTGGACCGCCTCGACGGCCGCCTTGCGCAGCGAGTCCCGGGAGTGCTGGAGCACCCCCGGGAGCGACGCGACGGCCCGCGGCTCGGCCAGCCCCTCCTTGACGAACATCGGCACGACCAGCTCGGCCGGGGCGACGCGGGTCTCGGAGACCAGCCGCCGCACGGCCGCGTTGCGGCGCAGCCGGCGGGGCCGGATCTCGGGGTACGGCATGGGGTGCCTCCTGTCAGCGGAACCTCAGGGCGGTCGGCCCCTGCACCTTCGAGCCACGACGCTGCTTCGCCGGCATGGCGGCGAGCTTCTCGCGCAGCTCGACGGCGTAGGCGGCGAGCGCCTCCACCAGGTCGGGCACCGAGGCGTGCGGCGGCTGCACGTCGACCCGCAGGCCGAACTCCGTCGCGGTCTCCGCCGTCTTGGGCCCGATGACGGCAACAACGGTACGCGCGTGCGGCTTCCCGGCGATGCCGACCAGGTTCCGGACCGTGGAGGACGAGGTGAAGAGCACCGCGTCGAACCCGCCCGACTTGATCGCGTCGCGGATCTCGGCCGGCGGCGGCGCCGCCCGCACGGTCCGGTACGCGGTCACGTCGTCGACCTCCCAGCCGCGCTCGGTGAGGCCGGCGGCCAGCGTCTCGGTGGCGATGTCGGCCCGGGGCAGCAGCACCCGGCCGACCGGGTCGAGGATCTCGTCGTGCGGCGAGAACTCGGCCAGCAGGCCCTCGGAGGACTGCTCCCCGGCGGGGACCAGCTCCGGCTGGATGCCGAACGCGCGGACCGCGTCCGCGGTCGCCTCGCCGATACAGGCGATCTTGACGCCGCCGAAGTGCCGGGCGTCCAGGCCGTGCTCGCCGAACTTCTCCCAGACCGCCCGGACCGCGTTCACCGAAGTGAAGATCACCCAGGCGTACCGGCCGTCGACCAGGCCCTTGACCGCGCGCTCCATCTGGGCCGGGGTGCGCGGCGGCTCGACCGCGATGGTCGGCACCTCGCACGGGATCGCCCCGTACGCGCGCAACCGCGCGCTCATCGCCCCGGCCTGCTCCTTGGTGCGGGGCACCAGCACCTTCCAGCCGTACAGCGGGCGGTTCTCCCACCAGCTCAGCTTGTCGCGGTCGGTGACGCCCGCGCCGACGGTGAGCACGACGCGGCCGGTGAAGCCGAGCGCCGCCGCGACGAAGGAGTCCACGCTCGACGTGGTGGTGTACTGCGTCTCGCCGGTGCCGTCGCCGGTCACCCCGACCGCGGTGGCGCCGTCGACGCCGGCGGCCAGCAGCCCGTCCCGGACCGCGGCCAGGTCACCGGCGTCCACCGCGAGCGCCAGCGAGCCCCGGCCCACGGCCGCGGCGAGCGCGTCGAAGTCCAGCGTGGTGACGTCCTCGACGTCGGCGGCGGTACGGACGCCCGGCAGCGGGACGCCCGCGTACGTGGCGACGCCCTCGGCCTGGCCGACGCCCGGCACCACCTCGAAGTGCGCGGCGGTGCGCGCGACCGCCTGCACCTCCTTGACCACCGAGTCGTGACCGAACGGGTCGCCGGCGACCAGGTGCACGGCGTTCTGGCCGGAGCGGGCCGCGGAGATCAGCACCTTCGCCACGTCCCCCGGCACGCCCTCGGCGGGGCTGAACTCGGCGTCCGATCTGGCCTGGGCGCGGACGTGGGTGAGCAGCGACTCGGGGACTCCCCGGTCGTACACCACGTGGTCGGCCTCGACCAGGGCGTCGAGCGCCCGGCGGGTCAGCAGGCCCGGGTCGCCGGGGCCGGCCCCGACGAAAGCGATCCGGCCTACGGGCTTACGGGTGCGGGTCATTCTGTGCTCCCAAGTTGCTGGGTCCCCGGGCCGGCGTGTCCTTCTTGGCCGAGGATCGAGTCGGCGCCGAGTTCGAGGAGTTCGGCGGCGAGTGCCTTGCCGATCTCCGCCGCGTCGGCGGGCGTTCCGGTGCGGGACAGTCGGAGGTCACGGGAACCGTCCGGGCTGATCACCGCACCGCGCAGGTAGATCTCCTCACCGGTCTCACCCTCGGCGAGTTCGCCGTAGGCGGCCACGGGTGCGCTGCACCCGGCCTCCAGGGTGGCCAGCAGCGCCCGTTCCGCGGTGACCGCGGCGCGGGACGGCGCGTGATCGAGCCGCGCGAGCAGCTCGACCAGGTCGTGGTCGTCGGCCCGGCACTCGACGGCGAGCGCGCCCTGGGCGGGCGCGGGCAGCATGAGCATCGGGTCGAGCGTCTCGGTGATGGCGTCGGCGCGACCGATCCGGGCGAGCCCGGCCCGGGCCAGCACGACGGCGTCGAGGTCGGCGTCCTCGCCGAGCACCCGGCCGAGCCGGGTGTCGATGTTGCCCCGGATCGGGGTGACCTCGAACTGCATGCCCAGCGCGTGCAGCTGGGCGATCCGGCGCAGCGCGCCGGTGCCGATCCGCGCGCCGGGCGGCAGCTCGGCGAGCGTACGGCCGTCCGTGGCGACGAGCGCGTCGCGCGGGTCCTGCCGGGGCGGCACCGCAGCGATGTGCAGGCCGGGTGCCGCCGCGGTGGGCAGGTCCTTGTACGAGTGGACCGCGAAGTCGATCTTCCGGGCGGTCAGCGCGTCGCGCAGCGCGGAGACGAAGACGCCGACGCCGAGCCGCTGCACCGGGGCGGTGGAGCGATCGCCGGCGGTCACCACCTCGACCAGCTCGACCGGGCGGCCGGTGGCCGCGGTGAGGGCCTCGGCCACGTGGCCGGACTGGGCCATCGCCAGGGTGCTGCCCCGGGTGCCGAGGCGCAGGGGGGCGGTCATCGCGCACCTCCGGTGGGCGGGACGTCGGCCGCGTCGAACGACGAGCGGCCGTCGAGGTCGGTGGCGACCACGTCGGGGACGGTGTCGACCGGGGACGTCTGCGGAACTTCCAGGTCGAACAGCTCGCGCAGCAGGGCCGCGTACTGGTCGCCGCCGGGCTCGGCGGCGAGCTGGCGGACCCGTACGGTCGGCTGGTGCAGCAGCCGCTGCACGACCCGGTGCACGGTGCGGGCGACCTCGGCGCGCTGGTCGTCGCTGAGGTCGGGGCGGCGCTGGCCGAGCCGGCGCAGCTCGGCGGTCACCACGTCGTCGGCCCGGCCGCGCAGGGCGGCCACGGTCGGTGCCACGTCGGCGCCGCGCAGCCAGCTCAGGAACGCCTCGACCTCGCCGGCGACGATCCGGCCGACCTCGGCGGCGCCGGCCGCGGCCGGCCCGTCGGCGAGGACGCCTGCCATCCGGTCGATGTCGATCACCTCGACGCCCGGCAGCTCGGCCACGCCCGCCTCGACGTCGCGCGGGACGGCCAGGTCGAGCAGGACCAGCGGACCCCGGTCGGCGTCCCGGCGGGCCAGCGCCCGGGTCACCACGTCGCGGGTGAGCACGGCCTCGGTGGCGGCGGTGGCGGCGACCACGACGTCCACCGTGGAGAGCGCCTCGACCAGGTCGGCCATCGGCACGGCGGTCGCGCCGTAGGACTCGGCGAGCCGGACGGCGCGGGCGGCGCCCCGGTTGGTGACGGTGAGCGGGCCGGCGCCCAGGCGGGACAGGGTGGCCACACCCAGCGAGCCCATCGCCCCGGCGCCGACCACCATGGCGGTTCGGCCGGCCAGGTCGCCGTGGAGCAGGTCGGCGGCGAGGTCGAGCGCGGCGGTGACCACGCTCTGCCCGGCCCGGTCGATGTCGGTCTCGGCGTGGGCGCGCTTGCCGACCCGCAGCGCCTGCTGCATCAGCTCGTGCAGCAGCCGCCCGGCCGTGTCGGCGCCGCCGGCGAAGTGGTAGGCGTCCCGGAGCTGCCCGAGGATCTGCGCCTCGCCGACCACCATCGAGTCGAGCCCGGCGGCGACCCGGAAGACGTGGTCGACGGCGGCGGCGTCGTAGTGCACGTAGAGGTGACCGGCGAGCGCCGCCGGCGGGCAGTCGGCCTGCTCGGCCAGGACCGCGCAGATGTCGCCGAGCCCACCGTGGAACCCGGAGACGGCGGCGTAGACCTCCACCCGGTTGCAGGTGGAGACGAGGACGGCCTCGGCGACGTACGGCTGGGCGACGAGCCGGTCCAGCGTGCGGGTGAGATCCGCGGGCGGGACGGCCAGTCGTTCCAGGGCGGCGACCGGGGCGGTGCGGTAGGACGCGCCGACGACGAGCAGTTTCACGTGCCGATCGCCTCCTGGGTGTCGGGGGTGGCGAGCCCGCCGGGCAGGGCGGTGAGGCCGGTCCCGCCGGTGGCGGGCAGCGCGGTCAGCGACGCCTTGCGATGCTCGTGGAAGGAGAGGATCTGCAGCTCGATCGCAAGGTCGACCTTGCGCACGTCGACCCCCTCCGGGACCGAGAGTACGCACGGCGCGAAGTTGAGGATGCTCGTCACGCCGACGGCGACGAGCTGGTCGGCGACCGCCTGGGCGGCCGGCGCCGGGGTGGCGATCACGCCGATCGCTATCGACTCCTCGGCGACCACCCGGGGCAGCTCGTGGACGTGCCGGACGACCAGGCCGTGGATCTCCTCGCCGACCCGGGAGGGGTCGGCGTCGAGCAGCGCGGCGATCCGGAAGCCCCGGCTGGCGAAGCCGTCGTAGCCGGCCAGGGCGTGGCCGAGATTACCCACGCCGACCAGCGCGACGGCCCGGCACTGGGTGAGCCCGAGCACCGAGGAGATCTGGTCGATCAGCAGCGCGACGTCGTAGCCGACGCCCCGGGTGCCGTACGAGCCGAGGTGGGAGAGGTCCTTGCGGAGCTTGGCGGAGTTGACGCCGACGGCGCTGGCCAGGCCCTCGCTGGACACGGTCTCGTGACCGGAGTCGGCGAGCGTGTGCAGCGCGCGCAGGTATTCCGGGAGCCGGGACACGGTCGCCTCGGGCAGCTCCGGTAGCGCCGGTACGGCACCGGTGCGGCCGGGCGCGCCAGAAGGACGGTGCTGACTCATGAGACTCCGTGCGGTGCGATCCTCGACCGGCGTCGGGGGCCGGCCGTTTCGGGACTCCCGCTGGCGACCGATGTTGCCGGCTGTGCTAGCAGGGCGCGTCGGAACTACAGAGTAGGCGCTTGTGAAGAGGTGCACAAATCGCGATCTTGATGACTCGCGACGCGGCTCCACCTGCTCCTCCATTCCTACAAGATCGATAAACCGCGCTTCCTCCGCGGCGCGTGGCGATTATTGCTCAATCCAGACTTCTCTGACCAATCGCGCGCGCCCGGTAGCGCTCCGTGATCGGCGTGGGCGAGGCGCGGCTCACGTTCCGGAGTAGGGAGAACCCCACCCGGGAGAGGCCGGCGAGCGGGATGGGCCGGGCTCCGCCACGCCCATAGCCTCGAACCATGGCCGCCCTTCCCGTCCCCGCCTCGCCCGCCCGCGGTTTCCTCCGTCAGCTCACCCGCGACACCGGCTACGTGCTCTTCAGCCTCCCGCTGGCGGTCATCGGCTTCGTGCTCGCCGTGGCGGGGATCTCACTCACCGCCGGCCTGCTGGTCACCACGCTCGGCCTGCCGGTCCTCGCCGGCGTGCTCTACGCCGCCCGCGGGCTGGCCGACCTGGAACGGCTCCGGCTCCCCGGGGTGCTCGCGCGGCCCCGGGTCCGCCCGGTCTATCTGACGCCGGCGCGGGGCGCCGGCTTCTGGCGGCGGGTGTTCACCCCGATGCGCGACCCGCAGTCCTGGCTCGACCTGCTGCACGCCTTCCTCCGGCTGGTGGTGGCGTTGCCCACGTTCGTGCTGATGCTGGTGTGGTGGGCGCTGGCGCTGACCGGCACGCTCTACGGCGCGTACGACTGGGCCATCCCCCGTGGCCCGGACGACCAGGACCTGAGCCAGCTCCTCGGGATGGGCGACGGGACCGGAGCGCGGATCGCGCTGAACACCGCGATCGGGCTGTTCGCCCTGCTCACCCTCCCCCTGGTCGCGCGGGCCCTGGCCCGGGTCCAGGCCGCCCTGGCGTACTCCCTGCTCACCGGCGTGGCCGAGATGCGGCAACGGATCGTCACGCTGGAGGAGCAGAAGCGGGCCGCCGCGTCGGCCGAGGCGTCCGCGCTGCGCCGGCTGGAGCGCGACATCCACGACGGGCCACAGCAGCGCCTGGTCCGGCTCGCCATGGACCTGGGCCGGGCCCGCCAGCAGCTCGCCGCCGACCCGGACGCGGCCCGGCGCACCCTGGACGAGGCGGTCGCCCAGACCCGGGAGACGCTCGACGAGCTGCGCGCCCTCTCCCGGGGCATCGCGCCGCCGATCCTGGTCGACCGGGGCCTGCCGAGCGCGCTCGCCGCGCTCGCCGCCCAGGCCCTGGCGCCGACCGAGCTGGTGGTCGACGACGAGTTGGGCACCGTCGGCGGACGGCTCGACCCGGGGCTGGAGAGCACCTCCTACTTCGTGGTGGCCGAGGCGCTGACGAACGTGGCCAAGCACAGTCGGGCCGGCGCCTGCCGGGTGGAGGTGACCCGGAAGGTGGGCCGGCTGGAGATCAGCGTCCACGACGACGGGGTCGGCGGCGCGCACCTGGCCAAGGGGCACGGCCTCAGCGGCATCGCCGACCGGGTCCGGGCGGCCGGCGGCACGCTGGCGGTGCACAGCCCGGCCGGCGGGCCGACCCGGATCCACGCCGAACTGCCCCGGTGACGTCCGCCGGCGACGCTCCCGGCCCGGCGGAGACCCCACCGTGGGACCCGGACGTGATAGACACCGGACCCATGCGGGTGGTGATCGCGGACGACGCCGTACTGCTCCGGGAGGGGCTGATCCGGCTGCTGACCGAGTCCGGGCACGAGGTGGTGGCGGCCGTCGGTGACGGGGACGCCCTGGTCGAGGCCGTGTTGGCGCACCGGCCGGACATCTCGGTGGTGGACGTGCGGATGCCGCCCTCGCACACCGACGAGGGGCTGCGCGCGGCGGTGGAGGCCCGCCGCCGGGTGCCGGGCACCCCGATCCTGGTGCTCTCGCAGTACGTCGAGGTCTCCTACGCCGACGACCTGCTGGACACCGCGGGCGGCGCCGGCGGCGGCATCGGCTACCTGCTCAAGGACCGGGTGGCCGCGATCGACGAGTTCCTGGACGGGCTGGCCCGGGTGGCCACCGGCGGGACGGTGCTCGACCCGGAGGTGATCAGCCAGCTCCTGGTGCGGCGTCGGCGCGACGATCCGCTGGCGGCGCTGACCCCGCGCGAGCGCGAGGTGCTGGCGCTGATGGCCGAGGGGCGCTCGAACACCGCGATCGCCCGGGCGCTGGTGGTCAGCGACGGCGCGGTCGAGAAGCACGTCCGCAACATCTTCACCAAGCTGGACCTGCCGCCGGACGCCACCACCCACCACCGCCGGGTGCTGGCCGTCCTGGCCCACCTGCGCGCCTGACCCCGTTCGCGGCCGGTTGCCCGACGAGCCGCGGGCAGTCAGGGGAGGGTGCGGGCCAGGGTCACCGCTCCGGTGAGGGTGTCGGCGGTCGGATGGCCGCTGGCCCGCAGCACCGCCGGGTCGGAGAGGCCGCCGGTGTAGAGCACGCAGCGGGCGTCGACGGACACCGCCGCGTCGGCGTCGTCCAGCGAGTCACCGATCAGCACCACCTCGCGACCGGGCAGCCCCAGCTCCGCCAGGTGCTTCTCCAGCCACCCGGCCTTGTGCCCGTCGCCCACCGTGGCCCGCAGCCCGTCCACCCGGTCGAAGTGCGGAGTCAGGCCGTAGGTGTGCACGGTGGGCACCAGCTCGTCGTGGAACCACATGGACAGCAGCGACTGGCTGCCCGGCCAGGCGGCGATCGCGGCGGTGGCGTCGGCGGTCAGCGCGCAGGTGGTCAGCCCGGCCCGGTAGGTGTCGTGGAAGGTCCGGTCCAGCGTGGCGAACGCCTCCGTGTCCAGCGCCCGGCCGAGCAGCTCGGCGTAGTAGTCGACGATCGGCCGGCGGAACCGCACCCGGTGCTCGTCGGCGCTGACCGCCGGACCGCCGGCACTGGCGAACGCCACGTTGGTGGCGCGCACCACCAGGTCGAGGTCGTCGAGCAGGGTCCCGTTCCAGTCCCACACCAGGTGGCGCCGCGTCCTCGTCACCCGAGCACCATAGCTAAAGCTGCGGGGTGGTCAGGTCCCGCAGCAGCCGGTCCTCCTCGACCCGCCAGTAGCCGTGCTCCTTGCCGTCGAGCAGCACCACGGGCAGCCGGTCGCCGTAGTCGCGCTCCAGCTCGACGTCGCCGGTCACGTCCTTCTCCACCCAGCGGTCACCGGTGACCGCCACCACCCGGTCGAGCGCCGCCTTCGCGTCGTCGCAGAGGTGGCAGCCGGGCCGGGTGATCAGGATGAGCCGCGGGTCACTGGACATCGGGTACCTCCGTGCGGATCTCGGTCGACGGCGACGGCGACGGCACCACGGGCGCCGGGCGCAGCTCGGTCTTGCGCACCTTCCCGATCGCCGAGTACGGCAGGGCGTCGACGAACTCGACGGCGGTCGGGCACTTGAACCGGGCCAGGTTACGCGCGCAGTGGGCGAGCAACTCCTCCGCCGACACCTCGGCCGCCCGCACCACGTACGCCCGGACAGTCTCGCCGGTCCGCGGGTGCGGCACCCCCAGGACGGCCGACTCGGCCACCCCGGGGTGGGCCCGGAGCACCAGCTCGACCTCGTGCGGGTAGACGTTGAAGCCGTTGACCAGGATCAGCTCGCCGAGCCGGTCGACCAGGAAGAGGTCGCCGTCGCCGTCGGCGTAGGCCACGTCGCCGGTGGCCCACCAGCCGTCCGGGGCCGGCCCGCCCCGCCCGTCCGGCCAGTAGCCGGTGAACAGGTTCGTCCCGCGCACCACGATCTGCCCGGGGTCGGTGCCGGTCGGGTCGTCGGAGAGGTCCATCCCGTCGTCGTCGGCCTCGGCGGCGGGCACCCCGTCGCGCCACAACTCGCCGCCATCCGCCCCGACCAGGCGCAGCTCGACGCCGGGCAGCGGGCGACCGATCGAGCCGGGCTTCGGCTCGCCGCCGACGAGCGTGGAGGTGAGCACCGGCGCGGTCTCGGTCAGCCCGTAGCCGACGTGCACGGGGTGCCCGGTCAGCTCGGTGAAGCGCGCCCCGTCCGCCGGCGGCAGCGGCGCCGCGCCGCACACCGCGAGGCGCACGCCGGCCAGCGCCGCGCCCGCGTCGGCCCAGGCCAGGAACATCGACGGTACGCCGAGCAGCACGCTGACCCGGTGCCGGGCGATCTCGTCGAGCGCGCCGTCCGGGCCGGGCTCGTCGACGAGCACCCCGGTGGCGCCGTGGCGCACCACGGCCCCGAGCCCGGAGTTCAGCCCGTACGCGTGGAACAGCGGCAGCGCCAGCAGCACGGTGTCGTCGGCGCCGACCGCCGGCGGGTCGATCCGGTCGACCTGGTCGTGGTTGGCGGCCAACGCCCGGTGCGACAGCATCGCGCCCTTGGGCCGACCCTCGGTGCCCGAGGTGTAGAGCAGGACGGCCAGGTCCTCGCCGCCGCGCTCCGGGAACCGGGCGGGGGCGTCCTCGGCGGCGACGGGCGGGGTGGTGTGCACCGCGCGCAGGGTGGGTAGGTCGGCGGTGTCCACCCGGGCGGTGACCTCGGGGGCGCCGACCAGCACGGCGGCGCCGGAGTCGGCGAGCACGTGCCGGAGTTCCCGGGCGGTGAGCGTGGGGTTGACCGGTACCGCGACCAGGCCGGCGCGCAGCACGGCCAGGTAGGTGACCACGAAGTCGGGCGTGTTGCCGAACGCCACCGCCACCCGGGGCGGGTGCGGTGTCGGATCGGGCGCCGGCGCGGCGGCGCGCAGCGCGTGGGCGGTGGCGGTGACCGCGGCGTCCAGGGCGGACCAGGAGAGGGTCCGGTCGCGCCAGTGCAGCGCGGCCCGGCCGCCGTGGTCGGTCGCCGCCCGGCGGAGCCGGTCGGCGAGGTTCGGCGCGGGGCTGTCGGCGGCGTCCTGCACGGTGGCTGAGTCTGGCACAGGCGCGTCCGCCGGACCATGCCCGAACACCGGCCCGGGTCCGCCGCACGGGACCTGCAATTGATATCTCATGGGATTCCCGGCGATGGGATCTAGATCTTCATCAGGCGGTGGAGGAGTGCGCGCCCCGAGCCGCCCGGATCGCCGCCGCGACACGCCCGGCGAAAAGAAAATCGGGTCCTACCTGGACTTCCATCATTCACCAGGTTCCGTCGCGAAAGTCAACCACCGACGACGGACAACGGGTCCGCCGGCAGTGCGACCGGACGGGAAATACTTCCGCTCTGTGTAACGGACTTGCCACGCGCGGGTGACGTTGGGCCTATCATCACTCGGGTCGGCTCACCCCATTTGCCGTGAGTCGACACCCCTCAGCCCGAGGAGGCCCCCGTGCCCGTGAGCGCATTGGACCAGCACCTCAAGGGGATCTGCCGCCCGCCGGCACGTCCCGGACCGGCCGTGCCCGACCGGGTCCTACCCGGCCTCGCGGTTCCGGCGCGGTCGCTGTCCACCTGGATCGGGGAGGCACGGTGACCACCTTCGGTTACGCGGACCGGCCGGCCGGGTTGACCGGCCCGACCCAGCGGAACCCGCTCAACGAACGCGCCGACCCGACCCCGCGCGTCGACGGCCTGCTCACGGCACGCAGCGAGGCGGCGGCCCGGCGAACGCGCAGCCGCACGCACCACGGCAACGAGGCGCCGCTGCGCCCGGCGCTGCCCGGGACCAACGCGAAACCGGCCGGCGGCCGGCTCGGCGCCCCGCCCCGTCCCGGCCCACCGACCCAGGTCCGGCGGGGCGAGGCCGCCACCAGCGCGGAGCCGTCCGCCGCGGAGACCGCCGTGCTGCCCGCGGTGACCGCCGGCGACACCGCGGTGCTGCCGGCCGTCCCCGCCGCCACCCCGGCCACCGGCTTCCCGAGCCGCCCCGACCCGTCCGACCCCGCCACCGAGGTCTGGGCGCTCGTCGAACGGGCGCAGGCCGGCGAGGCCGAGGCGTTCGGCCTGCTCTACGACCGGTACGTCGACACCGTCTTCCGGTTCGTCTACTTCCGGGTCGGCAACCGCCAACTCGCCGAGGACCTCACCTCCGACACGTTCCTGCGGGCGCTCAAGCGGATCGGCAGCTTCACCTGGCAGGGGCGCGACCTGGGGGCCTGGCTGGTCACCATCGCCCGCAACCTGGTCGCCGACCACTTCAAGTCCGGCCGCTACCGGCTGGAGGTGACCACCGGCGACGTCCTGGACGCCGAACGGGAGGACCGCGGACCGGAAGGCAGCCCGGAGGCGGCGGTGGTCGAGCACATCACCA
The DNA here is from genome assembly GCF_029626035.1 of Micromonospora sp. WMMD980. NCBI lineage: Bacteria > Bacillati > Actinomycetota > Actinomycetes > Micromonosporales > Micromonosporaceae > Micromonospora > Micromonospora sp. WMMD980. The sequence continues at coordinate 6,101,035 of NZ_JARUBE010000003.1, read as the reverse complement.
ACGTCGCCCTGCTCACCGCCGTCAAGCAGCTCAACCCGGAGCAGCAGGAATGCATCGTGCTGCGGTTCCTCCAGGGCTTCTCGGTCGCCGAGACGGCCCGCGCCATGGGCAAGAACGAGGGCGCCATCAAGGCCCTGCAGTACCGGGCGGTCCGGGCCCTGGCCCGATTGCTGCCCGACGGCTTCCACGGCTGACCCGACCCGTCCGCACCACCGGCGCAGGCGCCGGTGGTCGGCGTGTTTCCGACACCCTCCGCAGCGCCCGTCAGACCCGGTGATTTCGCCGCCGATCGGGCCGTAACCGGCGACCCGCGCGAACCGTTTCTCCGGGTGCGACCAGTGGTTGTCCCGGCGTCCCCCGGGCCACCCGGTCCGGCGGGTCAGGTCGGCCGTCCCGGTCGACAATCGGCCACACGCTGCCACCGGTCGCTGGTGACGATGACGGCCACCCGGCCGTGACCAGCGGAAGGGGGTGCCCGCGGTGGACAGCGACCTCTTCTCCGGTCGGCGAGCCGAGCGCTTCGCGCAACTCCTCGACGAGGCCAACGGCGGACGCCGACACCACGTCCGGTCCCGGGCCGACGGCGAGCTGACCGCGCTCGTCGCGGTGGGCCGACGGCTCACCGTCGAACGACCCACCGTCGACGTCGATCCCGGGTTCCGCACCGGCCTGCGGGCGATGCTCGTGGCCACCGCCGAGCGCGAGGGCGTCACGGCCGCGACCGCTTCCGGGGCCGGTCTGCGCGGCGCGTTGCTGCCCGCCATCACCGGCCGGCGGGCCCGGGCCCGGGGTGCGATCCTGGTCGGCGTGGCGGCCGGCGCCATCGCGCTCTCCGGCATCTCCGCCGCCAGCGAGAACGCGCTGCCCGGTGACGCGCTCTACGGCATGAAGCGCTCCACCGAACGCGCCCAGCTCGCGCTGGCCAACTCGGACATCAGCCGGGGTCAGCTCTTCCTCGACTTCGCCCGCACCCGGCTCGACGAGGCCGCCTCGGTCCGCCACGACCGGCTCGGCTTCAGCGCCGTGCTGGACGACATGGACGCGGACACCCGCCAGGGCGTACGCCTGCTGACCACGGTGGCCGCGCAGCGCTCCGACCCGACGGCGCTGGACGCGGTGGACACCTTCCTCGCCGGCCAGCGCCGGGTGGTCAGCGGCCTGCTCGACCGCCCCGACCACGCCGACCGGGACCGCACCCGCCGCTCGCTGGCGCTGCTCGACGCGGCCGGCCGGCGCGCCGACGCGCTGCGTGAGGCGATCGCCTGCGGGCTGCCCGCACCGGCCGCCAGTGACACGCTCGGCCCCGCGCCGAGCACCTGCCCCGGCGAGCGCTGAGCCCGCGGCCACACTTCTCCCGGCGGTCACCCGGCCGTCACGACGGGCCGGATACGCTCGACACGGGCCCCGTACGCCGTCGTCGAGGGAGGGAGGTCGCCATGACCGAGTCCCACCGGGTGACGGTCAGCACCGACGCCCACGGACACACCGCCGGCTGGGCGGAGACCCCGGCGGCACCCGCGACAGCCGGCACGCCGGATCCGACCGCCGCCGCGTTCTTCGACGTGGACAACACGATGATGCAGGGCGCGTCGATCTACTGGTTCGCCCGGGGGCTTGCCGCCCGCGACTACTTCACCGCCGGTGACCTGGCCCGGTTCGCCTGGCAGCAGGCCCGCTTCCGGCTGCTCGCCACCGAGCACGCGGGCACCATGTCGCAGGCGAAGGAGGCCGCGCTCGCCTTCGTGCAGGGTTGGCGGGTCGACGATGTGGAGCGCCTCACCGAGGAGATCTTCGACGAGCTGATGGCGCCGCGCATCTGGGCCGGCACCCGCCGGCTGGCCCAGCGGCACCTCGACTCGGGCGAGCGGGTCTGGCTGGTCAGCGCCGCCCCGGTGGAGATCGGCCGGGTGATCGCGACCCGGCTCGGCCTGACCGGCGCGGTCGGCACTGTCGCCGAGGTGGTCGACGGCGCCTACACCGGCCGGCTGGTCGGCGACCTGATGCACGGGCCGGCGAAGGCCGAGGCGGTCACCCAGCTCGCCGCCGTGGAGGGGCTGGACCTGGCCCGGTGCACGGCCTACAGCGACTCCGCCAACGACCTGCCGATGCTGTCCGCGGTGGGCCACGCGGTGGCGGTCAACCCCGATCCGGCGCTGCTGCGGCGCGCCCGCGAGCAGGGCTGGGACGTCCGCGACTTCCGCACCGGCCGCCGGGCCGTACGCATCGCGGTGCCCTCGACCGCCGCCGCCGGCCTGCTCGCCGGCGCGGTCACCGCCGGCCTGGCGCTGCACCGCCGCCGCCAGCGCGCCTGAGCGGAGCCGCGCCGGTCAGGGGCCGAACGGGTCCGGCCGGCGCTCCAGCAACCCGTGCAACGTCTGCTGGATGGTTTCCCGCACCTGGTCGGCGAGGTTGAACACGACGAGCGGGTCGTCCGCCGAGTCGCGCAGGTGCGCGGTCGGGATCGGTGGGCAGAACTCGATCAGCCACTTGCTCGGCAGCGGCACCATGCCCAACGGCCCCAGCCACGGGAACGTCGGCGTCACCGGGAAGTAGGGCAGCTTGAGCAGCCGGGCGAGTGGTTTGATGTCGGCGAGCATCGGATAGATCTCCTCGCCGCCGACGATCGCCACCGGCACGATCGGCGTGCCGGTGCGCAGCGCGGCGGAGACGAACCCGCCCCGGCCGAACCGCTGGAGCTTGTAGCGGTCGGCGTAGAGCTTGCCGACGCCTTTGAAGCCCTCCGGGAACACGCCGACCAACTCACCGTTGCCGAGCAGCCGCTCCGCGTCCGGGTTGCAGGCGACCGTGCCGCCGGTCTTACGGGCCAGCTCGGAGACCACCGGTATCCGGAAGACCAGGTCGGCGCCGAGCAGGCGCAGGTAGCGGTGGCCCGGATGCCGGTCGTGCAGCGCGGTGGAGAGGATCAGCGCGTCCAGCGCCACGGTGCCGGAGTGGTTGCCCACCACCAGGCCGGCACCGTCGGTCGGCACGTGCTCCAGGCCGCCGACCTCGGTGCGGAACCAGTCCCGGTAGAGCAGCCGCACCAGCGGGTGGAAGACCGCGTCGGTGAGGTCGGGGTCGAAGCCGAACTCGTCCACCTCGTAGTCGCCGGAGAGCCGCCGCCGCAGGAAGGCGAGCCCCTGCGCGACCCGGCGGTCCCAGTGGTCCCCGGGCCGGTCGGTCACCGCCGGCGCCGTGTCGGCCGGCGGTTCGGCCGTCGCGGTGTCGGACGCCCTGTCCCGGGCCGACGCCGGCACGGCCTTCTTCGCGACCGCCTTCTTGGCAACCGCCTTCTTCGCGACGGCCTTCTTCGCGACCGGCTTCGGGGCGGCGGGCTCGTCGGCGCCCGGCTTCGCGGCAGCGCCCTGGTCGGCCGCCGGCGCGGCAGCGCACTGGTCGGCCGCCGGCTTCGCGGCCGCGCGCTGGTCGGCCGCCGGCTTCGCGGCGACGGGCTCGTCGGTGGAGGTGTCCGGCTCGTCGACCCGCGCCGCCGGGCGGGCGGCCGGCGCGGTGACCGGCCGGTGCCCGTTGCGCCGCGCCGGCTCCGCGTCCGGCCCGGGCCCGGCCGGGGGTACGTCGAAGCGCGCGTCACGCCGCTCCGGCGAGCTGCTCACGAGCGCTCCCGGACGGTCGAGCGGACCTGGCGGATGCTCTCCAGCACCAGTTGCTCGGCGGCGGCGAGCTGATCCCGGGTCACCACCACCCCGCCGTGGTGGGCGCGGACGAAGTCGTCGAACGCGGCGGCGGTCGAACGCGGGGTGAAGCCGAACTCGCGCTCCAGCCGGGTGGTGTCCACCACCCGGCCGTGCACGAAGAGGTCGACCTGGTCCAGGCCGTAGCGGCCGAAGCCCATGGTGCGGGCGATCGCGGCCACCCCGGCCAGGCCCGGCTCCAGCACCGGCACGGCCACCCGACCGGCACGGCGGATCGCCTGCGACAACGACAGCACTCCCGGCCCGGCCACGTTGTAGGTCCCCGGGTGCTCCTCGGCGACCGCCCGGTACAGCACCGTCAGCGCGTCGTCGATGTGCAGGAACTGCAGGCGCGGGTCGCGGCCGAAGATGGTGGGCACCACCGGCTGCGCGAAGTAGCGGGTGAGCGTGGTGTCGGCGGTGTAGCCGATGAACGGCGCGAACCGCAGCACGGTCGCGGTGACGTCGGGACGGCGGCGGCGGAACCCGCGGACGTAGCCCTCGATGTCGAGGATATCGCGGCCGAAGCCGCCGCGCGGCACCTCGCGCGGCTCGGTCTCCTCGGTGAAGACGGCCGGGTCGCGGAACGACACCCCGTAGGCCGCGGTCGACGAGCGGACCACGAGCCGGCGCAGCCGGGGCGCGCGCTGGCAGGCGGCGAGCAGTTGCATCGTGCCGATGACGTTCTGTTCCTTCATCGCCGCCCGGCCGCCCTGCTGGGGGTCGGGGGCGGTGACCAACGCCAGGTGCACCACCGCGTCGACGTCGAGGTCGATCAGGAGCCCGCCGAGCGAGTCCAGGTCGAGGCGGACCAGTTCGACGTCGGCGAGCAGGTCGGCCAGCTCGGGGTTGGGCGGGGCCGGGTCGACCCCGATAACGCGTTCGATGCGTGGGTCGGCGGCGAGCCGGGCGGCGACGTTGGCGCCGAGGAACCGGCCGACCCCGGTGACGACGACGACCCCCGGTGCACCTGAGGTGCCACCGGGGGTCATGTCGTGCGCCTTGCGCGGCAGGCACGATCGAGCCGGGACGTCCGCGGCCTGATCACCTGAGCCTCCGAGGGTCGACAGTTGGCAAGTGGTGCCGGTGCCGGGTCAGCGCCCGGCCCCGGTCACTTGCCGAGACGGCGACGCTGGACGCGGGTCTTGCGCAGCAGCTTGCGGTGCTTCTTCTTAGCCATGCGCTTGCGGCGCTTCTTGACCACCGAGCCCATACGACAGCCTTTCGATGCAACGTGCGGGGCGGACCGGCAGGCGCCACCGCACGGTGGCGCCGTGCCCGCTTGCGGACAACGGACCGGACCAGCGAGGTGGGCAGGGCACACCAGGGTGCGATCTCGGTCGGGCTCCAGGGTAGCCGGAGTGCGTCAGCAGGACCAACGCGCCCCCGTCGATGCCCCTTTTCGTCGCACTCCGTGCGGGACCGCGAGCGGTCAGGCGGACTCCTGGAAGGCGCCCCGGAGGTATTCGTGCACGGCGTGCTCGGGCACCCGGAACGAGCGACCGACCCGCACCGCGGTCAGCTCACCGCTGTGCACGAGACGGTAGACCGTCATCTTGGAGACCCGCATGACCGTCGCCACCTCGGCGACGGTCAGGAACCTGACATCCGACAGCCGTGCGTCGGACTGCGACCCGGCCATGGCTCACCGACCCATTCCCGTGCCCGGCGCGTGCCACCGGGCAGGTGCTTCCGCCTCGACGAGCGACGCGCGTGTAACCAGTACGGTAGCGGGACGGCTGTGACCGGCGCGATCCCTTCCTTCCTTTGATCATGGCGGAACCCGCGTTCCGCGGGGCTTTTCGCCCGGACGGGTGGCGCGTCCCGATCCGCCTACTCGGCGCGCAACGCGACCACCGGATCGAGCCGCCCGGCCCGCTGCGCCGGCACCACCCCGAAGACGATGCCGACCGCCGCCGACACCCCGAAGGCGAGCGCCAACGACCACCAGGTGATCGCGGCCGGGATCGGCGAGAACGCGTCGACGAGCAACGCGGTGCCCACCCCGAGCGCCATCCCGGTCAGTCCGCCGATCGAGGTGAGCAGCACCGCCTCCAGCAGGAACTGCACCCCGATGTCCCGGGGTCGGGCGCCGACCGCCTTGCGCAGGCCGATCTCCCGGGTCCGCTCGCGCACCGACACCAGCATGATGTTGGAGACGCCGACGCCGCCGACCAGCAGCGAGATGCCGGCGATGGCGGCCAGCACGCCGGTGAGCACGCCCAGGATGTCGCCGAGCACGCCGAGGATCTGCTGCTGGGTGACGGCGCTGAACTCGGTGTCCGGGTGCCGGCGGGACAACTCCGCCACGATCCGCTCGCCGAGCTGGTCGATCCGGTCCCGGTCGGGCGCCTTGACCGCGATGCCGTCGATCCGCTGGGTGCCCCACAGCCGCTGGGCGGCGGTCACCGGGACGTGCACCTCGTCGTCCCGGTCCACGCCGAGGCTCTGCCCCAGCGGGGCGAACACACCGATCACCCGGAACCGCACCCCGGCCAGCGTGACCTGCTGACCGAGCGGGTCCCGGTCGGGGAAGAGCGTCCGGGCCACCGAGGCGCCGAGCACCGCCACCCGGCGGCTGGTGTCGACGTCGGCCCCGGTCAGATAGCGACCGCGTTGCAGCGAGCGGGTGAACACCGACGGGGTGGTCTCCAGCACGCCCTGCACGGTGGTGAAGTCGGACCGGTTGCCCGCCCGCGCGGTCGCGCCGGACGCCACCGTCACGGCCACCCGGCCGGGGTCGCCGACCACCCGGGAGACGGCGTCGACGTCCTTGAGATCCAGCGGGGACACCACCGGCGCGGTGCCCACCTCGATCTTGCCCGGCACCACCAGGAGCAGGTTCGAGCCGAGCCCCTCGACCTGCTGCTCCACCTGCCGCTTGGTGCCGGTGCCGATGGCCACCAGGATGACCACCGAGGCGACCCCGATGATCACGCCGAGCATGGTCAGCACGCTGCGCATCCGATTGGCCCGCAACGCGTCCAGCGCCACCCGCCAGGCCTCGGCCAGCCTCATCCGGCGCCCCCCGCGGGGTGCGGAAGGCGTCCGGTGGCTCCGGTGGCGCCACCGGAGCCACCGGACGGGCGCCCCGGGCCGCTTCCGGACGCGGACCGGGGCTCCGCGCTGGGAGCGGAATCCAGTGTCGCAGGTCGGTCCGCGCCGGCCGACCCCGGTCGATCATGAACGGTGTCGGACCGGATCAACCCGTCCCGCACCGCGATCCGCCGGCGCGCGCGGGCCGCCACCTCCTGGTCGTGGGTCACCATCACCAACGCCACCCCGGACTCGGCGTTCAGCCGTTCCAACAACTCCAGCACCGCCTCGCCGGTGACACTGTCCAGGTTGCCGGTCGGCTCGTCGGCGAGCAGCACCGCCGGCTCGGTGACCAGCGCCCGGGCGATCGCCACCCGCTGCTGCTCCCCGCCGGAGAGCTGGTTGGGCCGGTGGTGCAGGCGGTGCCCCAGCCCGACCCGGCCGAGCATCGCCGCCGCCCGCTCCCGCCGCTGCCGGGCCCCGACGCCGCGATAGACCAGCGGTAACGCCACGTTGTCCACGGCGGACGTCCGGGCCAGCAGGTGGAACGCCTGGAAGACGAAGCCGATGGTCTCGTTGCGCAACGTCGCCAGCTCCGGGGCGGTCAGCGAGGCCACGTCTCGGCCGCCGATCACCAGCCGGCCGCCGCTGGGCCGGTCCAACCCGCCGAGCAGGTGCATCAGCGTGGACTTGCCCGAGCCGGAGGGGCCGATCACCGCCACGTACTCGCCCTGGGCGATGGTGAGCGACACCCCGCGCAGCGCGGACACCGACACCCCGTCCAGCTCGTAGGTGCGGGACACGTCGACCGCCTCGATCGCGGCGACGGTCACGGGAGTTCCTGGCCGTCGGTGACCTGGTCGGCGCCGCGCACCACCACCCGGTCGCCGGCCCGCACCCCGTCCACGATCTGCACCAGGTCCTGCCCCTGCACGCCGACGGTCACCGGCACCCGGTCCGCCCGGCCGTCGCGCGACACCCAGACCGCGTCCCGCCCGTCGGCGGAGAAGACCGCCGAGGCCGGTACGGCCACCGCGTCGGCCGCCTCCCGCACCCGCAGCCGGACCACGGCGTTCATGCCGGGGCGGGGCGCCGGGGCGGCCTCCGCCTCGCCGAGCCGGCCGGCGCCCAGGTCCAGCCGGACCCGGTAGGTGACCCCGCCCCGCGCCGAGCTGGTGGGCAGCACGTCGACCGAGCGCACGGTGGCGTCGTACGTCGCGCCGGTCACCGCGTCCAGCTCCACCGAGGCGGGCACCCCGGCCCGCACCAGCAGCACGTCGGTCTCGTCCACCTCGGCGAGCAGGCCCAACCGGCCGGTGTCCACCACGGTGAGCACCGGTGTGCCGGCGGTGACCCGGCCTCCGGCCGGCACGGCGTCGTCGACCCCGGCCGGCGGCCCGCCCGAGCCGGCCCCGCCCAACGCCGACGGGTCGAGGCCGGGCGGCACCTGACCGCCGGCCGCGCCGAACAGCCCGGCCAGGTCGGTCGACGCCGCGACGCGGGTGCCGCCCGGCTGCACCACACCCGCGATCGGGGCGCGCAGCGTCAACGCGTCGACGGTCGCCTTCGCCAGGTCGTACGCCTGCTGGGCCTGGAGGCGTTGCGCGGCCGACAACGCGCCGACGGCACTGTTCAGACCGGCCACGCCGCGCTGCACGGCGGCGACCGCGCGGTCGGCGGCGCGGGCGGCCGACGTGTACTGCTTCTGCGCCGACTCGACCTGGAGCAGCAGCGCGGCGCGCGCCTGCGGGTCACCGACCTTGCCGGCGGCGGCGCGGGCGGCGGCGAACGCCTCGTCGGCGGCCCGGTCGGTGCCGCGTCGGTTGCCGCCCAGGTCGCCGACGCCGACGCCGCGACCGGCCCGCTTCGCCGCGCGCAACGCGTCGCGCGCCTGGGCCAGCCGGTCCCGCGCGGACGGCGACTCGACGACCGCGAGCACCTGCCCCTTGGCGACCCGCTGTCCGGGTTGGACACGCAGGGTGGCCAGGGTGCCGTCGGCGGGCGCGGTGAGCGTGGCCGCGGCCCGCGCGGTCACCGTGGCCGGCGCGTCGACGACCTCGCTGACCGGGGCGCGGCCGACCGGGGCGACGGTGACCGAGGGAGCGTCGCCGCCGCAGCTGGCGGCCGTGGTGCCGGTCAGCGCGACGGCGGCGAGGAGGGCGGTGAGCAGGCGGGGCCGCGTGACTGGGCGCAGCCGCGGCGAGGGAGTGCGGGCCACCCGGCCCATGCTACGACCCGTCGACCGGCGTCGACGCCGCCGGCGCGTCGCGGGCGGCGCTCAGCCGGTGGCCGACCGGATGTAGGCGACGCAGTCGTCGTGCAGCATCGACCACGGGTCGCCGAACACCTCGTCGGCGGCCTCCGCCGGGGATCGCCGCTGGTGCACCACGGCCCGGAAGAAGTCCAGCACCCGCTGCTCGCCGTAGCGGTCGACCAGGTGCCGCACGGCCAGGTAGCCGACGCCGTAGGCACCGCCGACCCGGTCGTCGGTGGCGTCGTCGGCCGGGGCCACCGTGCCGAGCCGGCCGGCCCAGTCGCCGCGAACCAGCTTGCGCACCTCGGCCAGGCCCTCGTAGCGGTCCACCGGCTGGCCGTCCGTGCCGGCGTACTCGGCCAGCCCCTCCACCAGCCACCAGTCCGCGTGGTCCGCGTAGCCCTGGTCGGGCAGCGAGGAGGCGTGGGTCAGCTCGTGCCGGAGCAGGTCGTCGACGCCGCCCGGGGCCAGGCTCTGCGCGTTGAGCACGACGTCGTGGCGGCCACCGCCGACCCCCACCGCGTACCCGGCGGTCCACTTCGGCCGGCCGCCGCCGTACCAGCGTTGCCACTCGGCCCGGCCGGCGTAGTAGACCAGGTACCGGTCCGGCGGCGGGCCGACCGCGTACCGGTCGGCCACCCGGGCGGCCGCCTCGGCCTGGGCGAGCAGGCCGGGCAGCTTGGCCCGCTGGGCCGGCGTGGTGGCCACCAGCGCGCGCTTCCCGACCGCCACGGCCAGGTCGTTCACCACCCACGGGCGCACCCCGGTCGGATCCGTCCGGGACGGCTCCACCGCGAGCAGCCGCGGCTGCTCGCCCACCAGCCGCCAGCGGGTGCCCAACCCCGTCGCGCTCGGCGCGCAACCTGGCGCCACGAAGCAGTAGCCCACCGTCACGGTCAGCCGCCACTCCCCGGGCCGCCCGTCGACGGCCACCGGCACGCCGTCGGCGGCGGGGCGCCACACGGTGACCCGGAGCGCCCGAAGCGCCGCGTACCGCTTGGTCAGCGCCGGCCGGGCGGCCGGCTCCGCGACCGCCAGGAAGCCGGCCCGGTCGCCACCGAGCAACGCGGCGCCCTGCCGGTCGAGCTGCCCGACCATCCGCTCGGCGAGCTGCCGCTCGGCCGCCGTCCCCGGTTCGGCCGAACCCGCCGCGAGCCGGCCGGCCGCGTCCATCTGCCGCAGGAGCACGCCGGGCACCGCGCCCGCCACCAGACCGAGGGCGAGGCCGAGCGCGGTCCAGAGCGGCCACCGCCGCTTGCGCTTGCGCACGGACGCGGGTGCGGGTCCGGGTCCGGGTCCGGGCAGGGACGCGGGTGCGGGCAGGGACGCGGGTCCGGGCACAGGCACGGGCGCGGGCACAGGCACGGGTGCGGGTGCGGGTGCGGACACAGGCACGGGCACACGCACGGGCACACGCACGGATGCGCGTGCGGGCACGGACGCGGGCGGGGCGGCTTCGGGCGACTCCGGTGCCTGCGTGACCGTTGCCGGTGGGATCGCGTCAGCCGTGGCCTCGCTCGGAGCCGGCGCCATCGGAGCCGGCGCCATCGGAGCCGGCGTGGCCAGCGCTGGCCCGGTCGCCGCCGGCGCGGTCGGAGCTGGCCCGGTCTGCGCGGTCATCGCCGGCGGCGCGGTCGACTCCGACTCGGTCGGTGCCGGCACCGTGGACTCCGGCGGAATCGGCACGGGGTCGGCTGGAGCTGCCTCGACCGGTGCCGGGTCGGCCGGAGCCGGCTCGATCAGCGTCGGGTCGGCTCCAGCCGGCTCGATGAGTGTCGGCTGGGCTGGCATCGGCTCGACCGGTGTCGGCTGGGCTGGCATCGGCTCGACCGGTGTCGGCTGGCCTGGCGTCGGCTCGACCGGTGTCGGGGCAGGGGTGGGCCTGCTCGGTTGTGGTTCGGCGGGGACAGCGGCGCTCGGCTCGGGTAGGGCTGCCGTCACGGCGGGAACGGGTGCGCTCGCCCCGCTCCTGCTCGGCGCCGAGGTGGCGGCTGCCGTGCTCGACGTGGCGGCCACCGCGTCCGCTTCGGGGTCGCCGGGCGGGTCCGTCTCAGGACCGGCGGCCGGGCTCGGCTCAGGCGCAACCATGCTCGGGCCGGCGGCCACGGGTGGGGTGCCGGACCCGGCCGGTCGGGGTGCGACGGGGACCGGCTGCGGAGCGGATGCCGGGGGTGAGACGTCCGCCGAGGCCTTCGCTGGGAGGGCCGGAGCCGACGTCTCCTCGCCGACATCGACACGGGGGTACTGCCCCTCGTTGTCGCTCCCGGCCGGTGGCTGGTCGCCGTCGGCTGCCCGGCCGGAGGGCTCCTCGTCGCCGTCGGTCACCGGCGAAGGGTACGACCAATCGGGCGTTCCGGGAAAGAGTCCGGCGAGTAATCGCATCACTCACGTCGGGCCAGATCTTGGAAGAAAACGGCCCTCAGAGGGGCCCTTTCCTTCCAAGATCGTCGTCAGAGGGCGGCGTCCGCCTAGATCTTGGTACGGCGCGGCGCGGGGCAGGGCAGCGCGGGGCGGCCGCGACGGGTGGACAGGCGGGTCAGATCGGGGTGCCGGAGCGGGTCAGGAGCGCCTTGTCGAGTGACCAGAGCAGCACCAGGGCCGCGCCGGGGAGCGGGTGGCCGGCCAGAGCGAGCAGAACCCCGCCGGTGAGGAAGCAGGCCGCCTGGACGCCGAGCTTGGCCGGGGCGGGCAGCGGCACGGCGGCCCGGGGTGAGCAGAGCAGCCCCCAGACCACGGCGAGCGCCAACGGCGTGCCGAGGCCGGCGAGCAGCCGCACCGGCCAGCCGACGTCCAGCGTGAGGCCCCAGAAGCCGGCTGCGGCCAGCAGCGCCAACTCCAGCAGGAAGATGCCGCCCAGCAGCACGGCATGCACGCCGACCCCTGGTCCGGACGACGAACGAGCGGACGACGACCGGGCACTCATCACGACCGCCAGCCCCGGTACGCGAGGTCGAGCCCGTCGATCATGCGGTCGAACGAGCGGTCGACGTCGCGGGGCAACCCGAACCCGCCGGCCGCCTCCAGGGTGACGAAGCCGTGCACGGTGGCCCGGAACATCCGGGTGGCGTCGACGGCCGCGTCGCCCTCGACGCCGTAGCCGCGCAGGATCGCGAAAATCGCGCCGACGGCACGCTCGGCGGCGGCCAGGTGTTCCGGGTCGGCGGGATCGGGCGCCCGCTGGGTAGCCGGGTAGCGGCCGGGATGCCGGTGGGCGTACCCCCGGTAGGCGGCGGCGACGGCGCGCAACGCGTCGCCGCCGGCCCGGCCCGCGGCGGCGCCGGTCAGCACGTCGGCGATCTCGGCGGTGGCCAGCACGGCGAGCTTCTGGTGCAGCGCGTCGACGCCGCGCACGTGCTTGTAGAGGCTGGGCAGCGCGACGCCGAGCCGGCCGGCGAGCGCGGCCAGGGTCAACCGGTCGTGCCCGACCTCGTCGACGAGCACGGCCGCCTCCCGGACCACGGTCACCGGGGTCAGGCCGGCCCTAGGCACGCGCGGTCACCGTCAGGAACTCGACCAGGTCGGCCGCGGTGGCGTCGGGCTGGTCGGCGTGCGGGTAGTGGCCGGAGTCGGCGATCATCCGCGCCTCGGCGACGGCGAACTGCCGGCGGGCGGCCCGGGCCTCGGCGCCCGGGTCGGGGAAGTCGGGGTCCTTCGTGCCCATCAGCACCAGCACCGGTTGCCGCACCGCCCGGGCCCGCGCGGTCCAGTGCGGGTCGACCGGCGCGACCACGCCGCGCACCGCGTCCATCCGGCCGCGCAGCTTGGCGACCAGTTCCTTGCGGTACGCGGCGTCGTCGGCCGGCCGCCCGCACGGGAAGAGTGAGCGGTGGAACTGCCCGAACAGCCGGGGGCTGCGCAGCACGGCGGCCTGGAGCGCCCGCATCACCGGGTTCGGCTTCGGCTGGCCGACGAACGGGCTGATCTGCACGATGCCGCTGACCAGCTCGGGCGCCTCGGCGGCGGCGAAGACCACGCCCGCCCCGCTGGACGAGCTGCCTACCAGCGTGGCCGGTCCGCCGCCGAGCGCCCGCACTACGGCGAGCAGGTCGCCGCCGACCTCGGCCGGGGCGTAGGTGGGCCAGTGCGGGCTGGAGTCGCCGTGCCCGCGTACGTCGACCGAGGCGGCCCGGTAACCGGCCGCCACCAGCAGCGGCGTCAGGTGCCGGAAGGCAGCCCGGTTCTCCCCCATGCCGTGCGCGAGCACCACGAGGGGGCCCGTGCCGTGCACCTCGTACGCGATGGTCCCGCCGTCCCGCACCACCTGGCTAACTGTCATAGCTCTAAAGCTAATAGCATTAGCCAAGCGCGTCAAGGCTTGACCTCAACCCGACCTCAGGTCGCACGATCACCGCGTGCCGATCTCCGCCGACAACCACGTACGCTTCGCCCGGCCCAGCCGCGACCTCGCGGCCGCCGAGCGGTTCTGGACCGACGGCCTGGGTCTGGACGTGCTCTACCGGGGCGCCGCCGACGGCCCGGGCGAGCACGACCTGGTGATGCTCGGGCGCCCCGGCGCGGGCTGGCACCTGGAGTTGGTCGGCGGCGCGGCGCTGACCGTCGACCCATGCCCCACCGAGGAGGACCTGTTCGTGCTCTACCTCGACGGGCCGGTCGAGGACGAACTGGTGACCAGACTCGAACGGGCCGGCGGGACCAGGGTCTCCGCCGGCCCGTACCGGGACAGGTGGGGGATCGCGTTCGCCGACCCGGACGGCTACCGCCTCGTGCTGAGCACCCGGACCTGGTCGAACGACTGACTCACTTCTTCGACATCACCGCTCGGCCGAAGAACGCCAGGTTGGCCGGACGCTCGGCGAGCCGGCGCATCAGGTAGCCGTACCACTGGTCGCCGTAGGGGACGTAGGTGCGCACGGTGTAGCCCTCACCGACCAGGCGCGCCTGCTCCTCCGGGCGGATGCCGTAGAGCATCTGGAACTCGAACCGGCCCGGGTCGCGGTCGAACCAGCGCGCCCGGTCCTCGCCGATGGCGATCAGGCGCGGGTCGTGGGTGGCGAGCATCGGGTAGCCGTCGCCGGCCATCAGCACGTTCATGCAGCGCACGTACGACTTGTCCACCTCGCGGGCGGACTGGTAGGCCACCGACTCGGGCTCCTTGTAGGCGCCCTTGCACAGCCGCACCCGCGACCCGGCGGCGGACAGCTCGCGGCAGTCCGACTCGGTCCGCCGCAGGTAAGCCTGGAGCACCGCCCCGGTCCCCGGGTGGTCCTTGCGCAGCTTGGCCAGGATGTCCAGCGTCGAGTCGGTGGTGGTGTGGTCCTCCATGTCCAGGGTGACAGTGGTGCCGACCGCGTCGGCCGCCGCGCAGATCTGCCGCGCGTTGTCGTACGCGAACTGCTCGTCGAACGCCTGGCCGAGCGCGGACAGCTTCACGCTGACCTCGGCGGCCGGGGTGAGCCCGGCGGCGCCGAGCAGACGCAGCAGTCTGAGGTATTCGTCCCGGGTGGCGTTCGCCTGCTCACCGGTGGTGGTGTCCTCACCCAGATAGTCGAGGGTGACCGCTTGGCCGTCGGCGACGAGTGCGCGGGTCGCGCGCAGCGCGTCGTCGGTGCCGGCGCCGGCGACGAACCGGCGGACGACGTCCCGGGTGAACGGGGCCGTCGCGACGAGCCGCTCCACCTGGGATGACCGGGAGGCGGCGAGGATGACGGAACGGAGCATGAGCCGAGCGTAACGCCCACCCCCGACCCCCCGCCGGGCAGCCGAAGTAGCGACGGTCGGCTACAACGTTCACGTGGAACGACACCCCCGACGCCGGCTCCGCTCGGCCACGGTGCAGCTCGGCGCGCTCACCGCGCTGGCGCTCGCGCTCTCCGGCTGCAACAACGGCTACGACGACGACGATGACGACTGCGCGCTCGGCCCGGCCGGCGGGGGCGGCGACACCGTCGCGGTGGCGCTGCGGGTTCCCGCGCCGGCCACCGCCGCGCGCGGCGACACCGCCCTGGCCGCCGCGCTGCCCGAGCGCGGCGGCTTCGGCTCCCACCTCGCCTCCTGCGGCGGCTGACGTGCGCCGCGAGGCGAGCACGCCGCGCCCCGACTGGGACGACACCATCCGGGCCCAGGGCCTGGTGTACGTCGACACCGAGCTGCCCGACGGCGAGATCATGTCGTACTGGGACGAGACCGCCGCGTACGCCTTCACGCTGGACGAGGTGCTGCGGTTGGAGGAGGCGACCGAGGAGCTGCACCGGATGTCGGTGGCCGCCGCCGAGCACGTGGTGGCCCGCCGCCGGCACGCCGAGTTCGGCATCCCGGAGTGGGCCGCCGAGGCGATCGCCCGCTCGCTGCGGGAGGGCCCGCCGACGCTCTACGGCCGGTTCGACCTGTGGTACGACGGCAGTTGGCCGCCGAAGATGCTGGAATACAACGCGGACACCCCGACCGCGCTGGTCGAGGCGAGCATCGTGCAGTGGTACTGGCTGGAGCAGACCCGTCCGGACGCGGACCAGTGGAACAGCCTGCACGAGCGGCTGGTCGGCGCGTGGGCCAGGATCGGCGCCGGGCTGCACGAGCCCCGGGCGCACGTGGTCTGGTCGAACGAGGAGGAGTCGGGCGAAGACCAGATCACCGCCGGCTACCTGGCCGAGACCGCCCGCCAGGCCGGGCTGGACGTGACGCTGATGCCGATCCAGCGGGTCGGCTGGGACGGGCGACGCTTCGTCGACGCCGACGACCGGCCGATCACCACCTGCTTCAAGCTCTACCCGTGGGAGTGGATGCTCGCCGAGCCGTACGGGCCACCGGCGCTCGACCCGGGCACCCCGACCACCTGGATCGAACCGGCCTGGAAGCTGCTGCTGTCGAACAAGGCGCTGCTGGCGGTGCTCTGGGAGCTGTATCCCGGGCACGACTACCTGCTGCCGGCCTACCTCGACTCGCCGCGTGGAATGACCGAGTACGTGGCCAAGCCGCTGCTCGGCCGCGAGGGCGGCTCGGTACGCATCGTGACCGCCGAAACCGAGATCACCAACCCGGGGATCTATGGTGACGAGGGCTTCTGCTTCCAGGAGTTCCGAGCGTTGCCCCAGTTCGGGGGCGGCCACACGGTGCTCGGGAGCTGGATCGTGGACGGCGGGTCGGCCGGGGTCGGCATTCGCGAGAGCGAGAGCCTCATCACGGACGGTTACGCGCGGTTCCTGCCCCACTACATCGACGCGCCACGCCCGGCCTGAGTCGTCTACCGTTGGTGTCGTGAACTTCGACGCGTACGCCCGGACCGGGGTCGAGCTCGTCAACGCCCGGCTGGACGACCTCGACGGCCTGCGGGCCCTCTTCCCGGACGAGAACGCCTGGATGCGCGACGAGGTCGCGGAACGGGACCTGGCGATCTTCCGGCGGGCCCAGAAGCGTCTGCGGGACGTCTTCGAGTACGGCACCTCGGGTCGGGACGCCGACGCGGTGACCGAGCTGAACGCGCTGCTGGAGGCGTTCCCGGTGCAGCCGCGCATCTCCGGCCACGACTCCTCCGACTGGCACATGCACGTGACCAGCCGGGGCGCGTCGGTCTCCGCCGAATACCTGGCCGGCGCCGTCTGGGGCCTGTCCGTGTGGCTCTGCGAATACGGCAGCGCCCGGTTCGGCGTCTGCGCGGACGAGCGCTGCGGCAACGTCTACCTGGACACCTCGTCCAACTGCTGCCGGCGATTCTGCTCCGAGCGCTGCGCCACCCGCTCGCACGTGGCCGCGCACCGGGCCCGCAAGCGTGCCGCGGTCGGCGAGCAGGCCGTCCCGGCCCAGCCGCTGGCCCCGGTGACCTGACCGCCGTCGACCCCGGCCGGACGCCGCCGCGCCGTCAGACGTCGACGGGTGAGGGCGCGGTCAGGTTCGCCCGGGCGAACTCCAGCGACTCGCGCAGATCCGACTCGCGCACCGCGCGGCTCTTCGCACCTCGGGTGGTCACCTCCACCGCGACCGAGCCGGTGAAGCCGCGCCCGGCCAGTGACCGGAGCAGCTCCGCGCAGGGCTGACCGCCCCGACCGGGCACCAGGTGCTCGTCGCGGCCCTCGCCGGTGCCGTCGCCCAGGTGCACGTGCGCCAGCCCGGCGCCCATCCGGTCGGCCATCGCCAGCGCGTCGGTGTGCGAAGCCGCGCAGTGCGACAGGTCGAGCGTGTAGGAGGCGTAACCGGTGTCGGTCGGGTCCCAGCCCGGCACGTAGGGCACGAACTGCCGGCCGGCCATCCGCACCGGGAACATGTTCTCCACGGCGAAGCGGAGGCCGCCGAACCGCCCGGCGATGGCGTCCAGCCCGTCGGCGAACGTGCGCGCGTAGTCACGCTGCCAGGTGAACGGCGGGTGCACCACCACCGTGGGCGCCTCCAGCGTCTCGGCCAGCTCGGCGGCCCGCCGCAGCCGCTCCCACGGGTCGGGGCTCCACACCCGCTGGGTGACCAGCAGGCAGGGCGCGTGCACCGAGAGCACCGGCACGTCGTAGTGCTCGGAGAGGCCGCGCAGCGCGCCCGCGTCCTGGCTCACCGGGTCGGTCCAGACCATCACCTCGACGCCGTCGTAACCGAGCGCCGAAGCGAGCTGGAAAGCCGCCGCGGTCCGTTCCGGGAAGACCGAGGACGTGGAGAGGAGCACCGGGACGCGGGAAGTCACACCCCTCAGGGTAACCGCACCCGTCGGCAAGCATCGGGACGAGCAGCCGCAAAGCGCCCAGAGCGGCCGCGCGGATCACATCGGCGCGAGCTGATCCAACCGGCGCAGGATGACCCCCTCGCGCAACGCCCAGGGGCAGATGTCCAGGCTGTCCACGTCCAGCCGGCGCATCACCGCCTCGGCCACCACCGCGCCCGCCAGGAGCTGGTGCGCCCGCTGCGCGCTGACCCCCTCCAGCTCGGGCAGGTGGGCCGGTGGGATGTGCCGGACGAACCCGAGCACCTGCCGCAGCCCGGTGCGGGTCAGGCTGCGCCGGGCCCACAGACCCGCGCCGGACGGCGCGGCGCCGGCCAGCCGGGCCAACGTGCGGAACGTCTTCGAGGTGGCCACCGGACGCTCCCAGCCCACCTCGGTCAACTGCTTCACCACCGGGTCGAGCTGCGCGTCCACGTACTCCCGGAGGTCCTCCACGGCCTCGGCGGGCGGCGGCATCAGACCGGCCGGGTCGACCGCCAGCCGCTCCCGGCTGAGCCGGCCCGCGCCGAGCGGCAGCGAGATCGCGACGTCCGGGTGCTCGTCGATGCCGGCGGCCAGCTCCAGCGAGCCGCCGCCGATGTCCAGCGCCAGCAGCCGGCCCGCGGACCAGCCGAACCACCGCCGCACCGCGAGGAACGTCATCCGCGCCTCGTCCGCGCCGGAGAGCACCTCCAGGCGTACCCCTGTCTCGTCGCGGACCCGGGCCAGCACCTCGGCGGCGTTGGTGGCGTCGCGGACCGCGCTGGTGGCGAACGCCAACAGGTCCTCGGCGCCCAGCCCGTCGGCCGCCGCCCGGGCCATGCCGACCGCCTTGACCAGCCCGTCCGCGCCGGCGTCGGTCAACGCGCCGTCCGGGCCGATCTGCTCGGCCAGCCGCAGCACCACCTTCTCCGAGTGCGCCGGCCAGGGGTGCGCGCCGTGGTGGGCGTCGACCACCAGCAGATGCACCGTGTTGGAACCGACGTCGAGGACACCCAGTCGCATGGCAAGCACCCTAGGCGCAACACGTTTCGTCGGCTCGCCGGCCGGCCGGGGTGACCGCGCGTACGCTGGTCCGGGTGACAGGGCAGATCGAGCTTCACGTGCTGGTTGACGACCCGGCCGACCCGCGCAGCCGCGAGGTCGGGCTGGATTTTCCACGGGAGTGGATCGAGTTCGCCGACCCGGCCGACCCGAAGCACGTCGTCCGGGCCGACCTGACCTGGCTGCTCTCCCGCTGGACGTGCATCTTCGGCTCGGGTTGTCACGGCATCGTTAAGGGCCGGGCGGCCGACGGGTGCTGCTCACACGGCGCGTTCTTCACCGACTCCGACGACGAGAAGCGGGTCCGGGCGGCGGTCAAGCGCCTCACGCCCGAGACCTGGCAGCACTTCCGCCGGGGCTTCAAGAACTGGACCGAGAACGACACGGTCGACGGCAAGACACCGGCCCGGCGCACCGCCACCCGGGACGTGGACGCGCCGTGCGTGTTCCTCAACGACGCCGACTTCCCCGCCGGGGGCGGCTGCGCGCTGCACGCCCAGGCGCTGCGCGACGGGGTGCACCCGCTGGAATACAAGCCCGACGTCTGCTGGCAGCTGCCGGTCCGCCGGGACCAGGAGTGGCACAAGCGACCGGACGACACCAAGGTGCTGATCTCCACGCTGGCCGAGTTCGACCGGCGCGGCTGGGGCGCCGGCGGTCACGACCTGGACTGGTGGTGCACCTCCTCCACCGACGCGCACGTCGGCGCCGACCCGATGTACGTCTCCTACGGCCCGGAGCTGACCGCGCTGATCGGCGCGCCCGCGTACGCGAAACTGGCCGAACTCTGCGCCGCCCGCCAACGCCAGGGCCAGATCGCTCCCCACCCCGCCAGCGAGTAAGGAAGGGCCCCTTCTTAACGCCTTTGGTAGAGGAGGGGGCCCCGCTTAACGCTTCGGCAGCGCCGCGTCGACCAGGGCGCGGGCGGTGCTGCGGGCCGCGTCGGTGATCGCCGGGTCGCCGTCGAGCACACCGCCGGCCAGGCCACCGTCGAGCAGCAGGGTGAGCTGGCGGGCCAGCAGCTCCGGCTCGGCCGCCCCGGCCTGCCGGGCCAGGTCGGTCACCCAGGCCCGCACCGCGTTCTTGTGCGCGACCGTACGGGCGTGCACCGGGCTGCCGGCGGGCGACTCGGCGGCGGTGTTGATGAACGCGCAGCCGTGGTAACCCTCTCGGCGGCACGCGCCGGTGAGCGCGTCGAACATCCCGACGAGTTGCGCGCGGGGATCGTCCCCGGCGGCCCGCGCGGCGGCATGCAACGCGCCGGACCACGCCTGGTCGACCTTGTCCAGGTACGCCAGGACCAGGTCGTCCTTGCCGCCACCGGGGCCGACCTGGTGGTGAACGCGACGAACGGCGACGGCTCCCTCCCCGCGCTCGACGCCGCGGGCGCGGAGAACCTGGCCGGCAAGATCCTGCTCGACATCGCCAACCCGCTCGACTTCAGCCAGGGCTTCCCACCGATCCTGTCGGTGCTCAACGACGACTCGCTCGGCGAGCGGATCCAGCGCGCGTTTCCGCGTACCCGGGTGGTGAAGGCGCTCAACACGCTCACCGCCGATCTGATGACCCACCCCCGGCAGCTCGCCGACGGCGACCACAGCGTCTTCGTGTCGGGCGACGACGCCGAGGCCAAGGGGGTGGTCACCGAACTGCTCGCCAGCTTCGGCCACACCGACGTGATCGACCTGGGCGACATCACCACGGCACGGGGCACCGAGATGCTGCTGCCGATCTGGCTGCGCCTGTACGGCCGGCTGGGCACGGCGCTGTTCAACGTCAAGGTCGTACGCTGAAGGCCGGCACCCGTTCACGGGTGCCGGCCTTCGCATGTCTTACTTGGTCCAGTGCTGGGCGACCAGGTCGGTGGCCTGCTTCTCCCACTGGGCGTAGGCGTCCGGGTACGCGCTGACCTGCACGGTCTGGGCGGCCTCGGTCAGCGGCATGTCCTGCCAGCCGTCGACCTGCTTCAGGCCCTTCAGGAACGCCAGGGTGGCGTGCTCGGGGTCGGTGATCTCCTCGGGCGTGCCCCAACCACTGGAGGGGCGCTGCTGGAACAGGCCCAGCGAGTCGTGGTCGTTCTTGTCGCCGAGGTGGCCGAGGTTCTCCAGCTTCGACTCCTGCAGGGCGGTGGCGATCGAGACGACCGCGGCGCGCTCGGGCAGGCCGGCCTTCTTCGTCGCCGCGACGATCGCCTTCACGTTCGCGGTCTGCTCGTCGTTCAGGCTGATGCTCGACTGCTCACCCTGCGCGCTCGCGGCGGCCGTGACCGGCGTGGCGGCGTGGGCGGGAGTGTCGGCGTGCGCGGCGATCGGACCGGCGAACACACCACCGGTGAAAGCCAGACCAGCGACACCCAGGATGCTCTTACGCAGGATCGTGTTCATGGTGGGGGCTCCATTCGGGGGTCAACACACCGGGGGGCGTGTGGGCACCGTCAGGCGCTCAAAAGATCAGGGGGGTTCCGGCTGCTCGCGGTGCGGCGCCGGGAGTGTGTGCAACGACCGGCCGGCCACGGTCATTCCCGCGGGGGCGGGGCCGTGGGGCTTGCCTTCCTCGGTCGTTCACCGGGTTACAACGCCCCGCACCCCGCCCCGATTCCACCGCCAGCGTGCCACCCACCACCCCCGAACCGGACACCCCCACCCACCCGGTGACGGAACACCCGGATGCAGCGGTGTGAGGAGGGGGCCCCTCTTATGCAGAATGCGTTAACAAGGGGCCCCTCCTAACGCGCGGGGCGGTCACGGCTCGAACTTGTAGCCCAGACCTCGCACGGTGACGATGTAGCGCGGCGCGGACGGCTCCGGCTCGATCTTGGAGCGCAACCGCTTCACGTGCACGTCGAGCGTCTTGGTGTCGCCCACGTAGTCGGCGCCCCAGACCCGGTCGATGAGCTGGCCCCGGGTGAGCACCCGGCCGGCGTTGCGCAGCAACAGCTCCAGCAGCTCGAACTCCTTGAGCGGAAGCTGGACCCCGGCGCCGTCGACGGTCACCACGTGCCGTTCGATGTCCATCCGGACCGGGCCGGCGGCCAGGGTCGGCGCGCCCGTCTCGTTCGCCTCGCTGGTCTGCCGGCGCAGCACGGCCCGGATCCGGGCGACCAGCTCACGCGGCGAGTACGGCTTCGTCACGTAGTCGTCGGCCCCGATCTCCAGGCCGACCACCTTATCGATCTCGCTGTCCCGGGCGGTGACCATGATGATCGGGACGTGCGACCGCTGGCGGAGCTGGCGGCACACCTCGGTGCCCGACATCTCCGGCAGCATCAGGTCGAGCAGCACGATGTCGGCGCCGGTCCGGTCGAACTCGGTGAGGGCGGAGGTGCCGGTCGCGGCGACGGAGACCTCGAAGCCCTCCTTGCGGAGCATGTAGGACAGGGCGTCGGAGAACGACTCCTCGTCCTCGACCACCAGTACGCGGCTCAACGGGTGTTTCCTTTCCTGTGGTCAGACCTGCCGGAGCTCGGCCGGGCCGGCCTCGATCCCAGCGGAGGCGAGTGTCGCCTCCAGGTCGTCCGGGGGGCGGGCAGGCAGCCGGAGGGTGAACGTCGACCCACCCCCAAGGGTGCTCGACACGTCCACCCGGCCGCCATGGTTGCTGGCGATGTGTTTGACGATGGCCAGACCCAGGCCGGTGCCGCCGGTCGAGCGCGAGCGGGCCTGGTCGGCGCGGTAGAAGCGCTCGAAGATCCGGTCGACCTCGTTGGGGGCGATGCCGATTCCCTGGTCGGCCACCGCGATCTCGACGTGCTCCTCGGCACCCCGCACGGTCACCCGGACCGTGGTGTCCTCGGCCGAGTAGTTGACCGCGTTCTCCACCAGGTTCGCGACCGCGGTGGCGAGTTGGCTGTCACTGCCGTACACGGTCAGGCCCCGCTGCCCGCCCACGACGATCTCAACCCGGCGGGCGGTGGCCGCGGTGCGGGTCCGGTCGACCACCTCGGCGAGCACCCAGTCCACCGAGACCGGCTCGGGTGCGGGCTGCGGCTCGGCCCCCTGGAGCCGGGTGAGCTCCAGCAACTCCTGCACCAGCCGGCCGAGCCGGGTCGACTCGTGCTGGATCCGCTCGGCGAACCGTCGCGCGGCGACCAGGTCCTCGGACAGGTCGGGTGCGCCGTCGCCGGCCGGTTCGGTCGCGTCGACAAGCGCCTCGGCGAGCAGTTGCAGCGCGCCGATCGGGGTCTTCAGCTCGTGGCTGACGTTGGCCACGAAGTCCCGGCGTACCCGGGCGAGGCGGTGCGACTCGGTGACGTCGACCGCCTCGATCGAGATGTAGCCGGCGCCCAGTCCCATGGCCCGCAGGTGCACGCCGAGCGGGTTGTCGCCGGCGCTGTCGCGACCTCGGGGCAGGTCGAGCTCGATCTCGCGACGCACGCCCGTGCGGCGGACCTGGCCGGCGAGGGTACGAATCAGCGGGTGCGCCGCGATCGAGCCGGGCGCCGCCCCGGCACGGAGCAGGCCCATCGCCCGGGCGGCCGGATTCACCAGCACCGGTACGTCGTCGGAGTCGAGCACCACCACGCCGGCGCGCAACGAGTCGATCGTCTTGCGGCCGAGCCCGGATAGGCCCCCCTGCGCTTCGTCCGGAATCGTCGGCCTCCCTGCGTCACGACGGGAAGTCCCGCCGCCCCGCGACGCCCGGCGGCGCCGCCATTCCCCCACCGGACCGGACAGCATCGACCCGGCGACCAGTCCGGTCACCAGCGCCACGGCCACCGCGATGGCCACCGCCCACTCCACCCGGCGATCGTAGGGTCATTGTTAACCCAGGGATCGGTCACAAAGGGACGAACCACTCTCGCTTCCGGGAATGTTCACCCGCGGGTCCCGCGTCGTTCATCCGCGTTCACCCTGGTGCCGGCCGTCCGGCCTACCGTTGGGCGCGCACCTGCTCACGCCGTACCCCTCTCGGGCAGCGGCCACCGACCCCAGGAAGTGACGATGCGCGACGAGTTCCGGGCCGACCTGCAGATTGTCAGCCAGCTGCTGGTGGACATGGCCGAGGCGGTGCGCGCGGCCATGCGGCAGGCCACCCGCGGCCTGCTCACCGCCGACCGCGCGGCGGCCGAGACGGTGATCGCGCGGGACGCCGAGATCGACGACCTCTACCGGCACGTGGAGGAGCGGGTATGCGACCTGCTGGCCCGGCAGGCGCCGGTCGCCTCCGACCTGCGCGCCATGATCACCGCCCTGCATGTCGCCGCCGACCTGGAGCGGATGGGCGACCTGGCCGACCACGTGGCCAAGACGGCGCTGCGCCGGCACCCCTCGCCGGCGGTGCCGGCCGAGCTGCGGCCGGTCTTCACCGACATGGCCGGCATCGCCGACCGGATGGCGGAGAAGATCGGCGCGGTGCTGGCCAAGCCCGACGCCGACGTCGCCGCCGAGTTGGACCGGGACGACGACGCGATGGACGACCTGCACAAGAGCCTCTTCGGCGTGCTGCTCGGCGACGACTGGCCGTACGGGGTGGAGACCGCCATCGACGCCACCCTGCTGGGGCGCTTCTACGAGCGCTTCGCCGACCACGCGGTGAACGCCGGCGAGCACGTGGTCTACCTGATCACCGGCTCCTCATCCGCCTGACCCCACGGGGAAGGGTAAGGAGGGGCCCCTTCTTAACAGGGGAGTGTTAAGAAGGGGCCCCTCCTCTACCGGAGGCGTTAAAAGGGGGCCCCGCCTTACATCAGCGGCCCTGGTTGGCGACGGCGGCGGCGGCCGCCTTGGCGGCCTCGGGGTCCAGGTAGGTGCCGCCCAGGACCTGGGGGCGCAGGTCGGCGTCCAGGTCGTAGCGCAGCGGGATGCCGGTCGGGATGTTCAGCTTGGCGATCGCCTCGTCGGAGATCTGGTCGAGGTGCTTGACCAGCGCGCGCAGCGAGTTGCCGTGCGCCGCCACCAGCACGGTCCGCCCGGCCAGGATGTCCGGCACGATCGAGTCGTACCAGTAGGGCAGCATCCGCTCGACGACGTCCTTGAGGCACTCGGTGCGCGGCATCAGCTCGGTCGGCAGCAGCGCGTAGCGGGGGTCACCGACCTGCGACCACTCGTCGTTGTCGTCGATCGGCGGCGGCGGCGTGTCGTACGACCGGCGCCAGAGCATGAACTGCTCCTCGCCGTACTCGTCGAGGGTCTGCTTCTTGTTCTTGCCCTGGAGGGCGCCGTAGTGGCGCTCGTTGAGCCGCCAGGAGCGGCGCACCGCGATCCAGTGCCGGTCGGCGGCGTTCAACGCCAGCTCGGCGGTGCGGATCGCCCGGCGCATCACGCTGGTGTGCACCACGTCCGGCAGCAGACCGTGCTCGCGGAGCAGCTCGCCGCCGCGCCGCGCCTCGGTCTCCCCCTTGGCGGTCAGGTCGACGTCGACCCAGCCGGTGAAGAGGTTCTTGGCGTTCCAGTCGCTCTCGCCGTGCCGCAGCAGGACCAGCGTCCCGACGGTGGGTCCTTCGCTCGCAGTCATGCCGATCATCCTGCCGTACCGGCCGGGTGGACACGCGGCGACCTGTGGTGACGACCACCACGTGGAAATGCGGATGACCATGCGTCCGGCCCGGCACTAGGTTGTAAGGCATCTGAGATTGATCGGTCATTACCGAGCGGGGGGCGTCGGGATGCGGACGGTGCGAGGTTGGTTCCGGGACACGGCGGGCGGGCTGCCGCGCTCCTTCTGGTACCTGTGGACCGGCACGCTGATCAACCGGCTCGGCTCGTTCGTCCTGATCTTCCTCGCCATCTACCTGACCCGGGAACGCGGCTTCTCGGCCGCGCAGGCCGGCCTGGTCATCGGGCTCTGGGGGGTGGGCGGCGCGGTCGGCACCACCGTCGGCGGCATCCTCACCGACCGCTGGGGCCGGCGACCCACGCTGCTCACCGCGCACCTCGGCGCGGCCACCATGATGGTCGCGCTCGGCCTCGCCCGGCCGCTCTGGGCGGTGGCGGTGGGCGCGCTGCTGCTCGGCACGTTCGCCGAGGCGGCCCGCCCGGCCTTCGGCGCGATGATGATCGACGTGGTGCCGGAGAAGGACCGGCTCCGCGCGTTCTCGCTGAACTACTGGGCGATCAACCTCGGTTTCGCCTGCGCCGCCGTGCTGGCCGGGCTCGCCGCCGAGGCCGGTTACCTGCTGCTCTTCCTGGTGGACGCGGCCACCACGGTGGTCACCGCGCTGATCATCTTCACCCGGGTCCGGGAGACCCTGACCCGGCCGGCCGCGCCGATCGCCAAGGGCGCGGCGGCGCCGGCCGGCGCGCTGCGCACCATCCTGCGCGACCGGGTCTTCCTCGGCTTCGTGGCGCTCAACCTGTTCGCCGCGCTGGTCTTCCTCCAGCACATCTCGATGCTGCCGATCGCCATGGTCGACTCCGGGCTCAGCCCGGCCACCTACGGCTCGGTGATCGCGCTCAACGGCGTGCTCATCGTGGTCGGCCAGCTCTTCGTGCCGCGGCTCATCCGCGGCCGGAGCCGGTCGCACGTGCTGGCGCTCGCCGCGCTGATCATGGGCGTCGGCTTCGGGCTCACCGCGTTCGCCGACACGATCTGGCTCTACGGCCTCACCGTGCTGATCTGGACGCTCGGCGAGATGCTCAACTCGCCCTCCAACGCCACCCTGATCGCGGAGCTGTCGCCGGCCGCGCTGCGTGGCCGCTACCAGGGCGTGTTCTCGCTGTCCTGGCAGCTCGCCGGCGCCTCCGCGCCGATCCTCGGCGGCCTGCTCCGGGAGCACGGCGGCAACACCGAGTTGTGGTTGGCGTGCGCCGGGATCGGCGCGGTGACGGCGGTCGCGCACCTGGTCTCCGGCCCGGCCCGGGAGCGGCGCGCCACCCAGCTCCGCGCCGCAGGCGTCCCGGCCGCGCCGGTCACGCTGGCCCGCACCCCGGCGCCCGAGGCGGCCGAGGCCGCGGCCACCGCACCCGCCGAGCCGGCCCGGACCGGTTCCTGAGTACGCCGACCGGCTGGATACGGTACCGGGGGCGGATCGGTAAGGAAACCTTCCTGGAGGACGGGTGCGCGGCCTGCGGGGCTGGTGGGGCGACACGGCAGGCGGGCTGCCGGCCACCTTCTGGTATCTCTGGTCCGGCCTGCTCGTCAACCGGGCCGGCGCGTTCGCGCTGCTGTTCCTGTCCCTCTACCTGACCTCCGCCCGGGGTGCCTCACCGTCGCTGGCCGGGCTCGTCGTCGGCGCCTACGGGATCGGCGGCGCCGGTGGCACGCTGCTCGGCGGCGTGCTGGCCGACCGGTGGGGCCGGCGGTCCACCCTGCTCGCCGCCCACCTCGCCGCGGCCGGACTGATGACGGCGCTGGCGTTCAGCCGGCACCTCGCGGTGATCGCCGCGCTGGCCGCGCTGGTCGGGGTGGCGCACTCGATGCCCGGCCCGGCGTTCGTGGCGGCCATCGTGGACGTGGTGCCGGAGGGCCGCCGGTCACGCGCGTTCAACCTCCAATTCTGGGCGTTCAACCTGGGCATGGCGGTCGCCTCGCTGCTGGCCGGGGTGCTCGCCGAGGCGAGCTTCCTGGCGCTGTTCCTGGTCGACGCCGGAGCCGCCCTGGCCGCGGCCGTGGTCATCGCGCTCAAGGTGCCGGAGACGCTCGACCGCCGGGCGGTGACCAAGCGCGCGGTGCTGGGCCGGCGCCCCGGGCTGCACACCGCGCTCACCGACCGCACCTTCCTCGCCTTCGTCGGGCTGACCTTCCTGCTCGCCGTGCTGACCATGCAGACCTCGACGATCATGCCGCTGGCGATGCGCGCGGACGGCCTGCGCCCGACCGCGTACGGGCTGGTGGTGGCGCTCGGCGGGGCGCTGATCGTGGTCGGGCAACTCTTCGTGCCCCGGCTGATCGAGCCGTACCGGAAGTCGACGGTCCTGGCCGTCTCCACCGGGTTGATGGCGCTGGGCTTCGGCACGCTCACCGTCGCGGACGGGTTGCCGCTCTACCTCGGCGCGGCGGTGGTCTGGACGGTCGGGCAGATGCTCGCCGCGCCACCGAACGCGCAGATCAACGCAGACCTGGCCCCGCCGGAGCTGCGGGCCCGCTACCAGTCGGTGTTCTACCTGACGTTCCCGACGGCGTCCTTCGTGGCGCCCGCGCTCGGCGGGCTCAGCCTGGAGCATCTCGGTGAGCGGCACTGGCTGGTGGTGGGCGGGCTGGGCCTCTGCGCCGCGGCCGGGCACCTGCTCGCCGGCGGGCCGCGGGAGCGCCGGGTCGCCGCGTTGCGGGCCGCGGCCCGGCAGCCGGAGCGAATGCGCCGGTGAGAACGGCAGAGCGCCCACCTCGACCCCCGTCGAGATGGGCGCTCGTACCGTACGCCCGGCGGCGGCGGGCGACACTCACCCCCGTAAGCGTCGCCCGCTCGCGCCGCCGGTTACCACGGGCGGCACCGTCCCCCAACGGTGTGCTCCACCCGATCCTCGCGTCTCGCTTGCGCGGATCTGATCGATCCGCCGCTCCCCCGAACGAAAACAAGCGTGACGCGGTGCAATAAAGTTAGTTCGCCCGGATTCCGGATTCAACCCAGATCGCTGTCTTGCCCGTCACAGCACCCGTGTCGGGAATCCGGCTCCCGCTGCTGTGGTCTCCGCGATGGCCAACGTCGGGTTCCCGGCGACCATTCCCGTAAACCTCAGCCGTCCTCGCGATTCGGGTTCTCGGTCCGGAAGAAGTTGCTCTGCCGGCCGTCACGCAGCTGCTCCTGGTAGATCAGGTTGAGCCGCCGCGAGTCGAAGGTGCGGAACCAGTCGTCCCAGGTGATCTCCCGCATCCGGCTGCTCTCCCGGTAGCCCGGCATGTTGAAGGTCAGTACCCCGGGCCGGTCGCCCCGCTCGGTGCCGGCGATGGTGGCCGGCTTCGCGCCCCGCGCCCGGGCCCAGCGCTGGATGACCTCGTGGTTGCGGGTGACCAGGCTCCGGCCGGGACGCTCCGGGCGGTCCGCGAGCGACATGATGAGCTGCGAGGACCCGATCGACCGGCTGGACGCGGGCCCACGGGTCGGCGCGGCCTGCGCGGCCTTCGCCCGAGCCGGAGCGGCCTTCGCCCGAGCCGGAGCGGCCTTCGCCCGACTCGACGTCGCCTTGGCCCGGCTGGACGCGGCCCTCGCCGATGTCGCCTTCGCCCGCGCGGGCGTCGCCTCGCGCGTACCCGTCGCCTTGGCCCTGGCGCCGGTGGCGCGCGCGGCCGGCGCGGACCTGGCCGGGCTCTTCCGCGCCGCCGTGGTCTTCTTCGCGGCGGTCGACCTGCGGGTGGCGGAAGGCCGACCGGCCGGGCCGGTGCTCCGCCGCGCCGCCCCGCCGCGCCCCTCCGCGCGCATCGTGCGGGCGAGTGTCTTCACCAGCTCCGGTTTCCGCAACGCGGAGATCCCGGAGACCCCGCGCCGGCGGAGCTGGCCCCGGATGTCGTCGACCTTCATCCGGGAGATCTGGGACTCCGACACCGTCGGGGTGTTCGGGGTCTGGTTACCGGTTTGCCGCTTCGTCCGGGTCGCAGTCGTGCCGCGACCTGAGCTGTTGCGCTGAGCCATGGGACACGCTCCTCGACAGTCCGTCCTCGGCCCGCGGTGGGTCCCAGTGCTCCGCACCGCGCGGTGCGGCATACCCGTCAGGCGGGCTCCGAACCTCCGGCGGTCGAGCCGGCCGGCGACGAGGGCTCGAAGAGGTGCGCGAACGCGGCCAGGTTGGCCGTCGACTCGCCCCGCTTCACCCGCCACTCCCACTCCCGGCGGATGGCGGTGCCGAAGCCGATCTCCAGCATGCTGTCGAACGACTCGTCGGCGTAGGTCAGCACGGAGCCGAACAGGCGGTCCAACTCGTCGGCGTCGAGCCCGGCCAGGTTGACCCGGCCGGTCAGGTAGACGTCGCCGGCCGCGTCGATGGAGAACGAGACGCCGTACATCCGCGCGTTGCGCTGGAGCAGCCAGGCCCACAGCTCCTCGCGGCGCTCGTCGGGCTGGCGCATCACGAACGCCTCGATCCGCAACGCGTGCTCGCCGACGATCAGGTTGCAGATCGTCTTGAGCTTGTGCGTGCCCGGCAGGGTCACCGCGTACGACGTCTCGCCGGTGGACTCCCACTGGAGCTCGCGCTCCGCGCAGACGGCCTCGATCAGGGCGGCGACCTCACTCGTGCGGCTCATCGCACCCACTCTACGGTCGCCTGCGGTCGACCGCCGGGCGGCGGCGGTCACCAGGAGCAGGCGAGCGCCGGGTCGCCGAGCCGGCCGGCCAGCCGGGCCCGGTGCTCGGTGATCGCGTTCCCGTAGACCGCGAGCAGTCCGGAAACGGTCCGGTGCCAGGAGAAGTCGCGGGCGTGCCGTTCGGCGCCGGCGGCCAGCGCCGCCCGGCGCCTCCGCTCGGGCAGCAGTCCGGCCAGCGCCCGGGCCCAGTCGACCGGGTCGTGCCCGTCGATGAGCATCCCGCTGACCCCGTCGCGGACAGCGGTGACCAGGCCACCCACGGCGGCGGCCAGCACCGGCGTGCCACAGGCCTGTGCCTCCAGCGCGACCAGCCCGAACGACTCGTTGTGCGAGGGCACGGCGACCAGGTCGGCGGCACGGTAGAGGGCGGGCAGGTCGTCGCCGGTCTGCGGCGGGAGGAAGCGGACCCGGTCGGCCACGCCGAGCGAGTGCGCCAGTTCCATCAGCGCGGTCGGCCGGTCCAGCCCGCTACCGCTCGGGCCGCCGCAGATCACCACGGTCAGCTCCTCGGCCAGCGCCGGATCCCGTTCGCGCAGCGCGGCCACCGCGCGGACCAGCACGTCCGGTGCCTTCAGCGGCTGGATGCGGCCCACGAACGCGACCACGTAGCCGTGCGTAGGCAGACCGAGGCGGCGGCGGGCGGCACGGGTGGTGGACTCCCGGTCACCGGGCGCGGGGCGGAACCGGTCCAGGTCCACGCCGGGCTCCACCACGGCGACCCGGCCGGGATCGGCCGCGTACCTGTCGAGCAGGTCACGGGCCTCCACCCGGGTGTTGGCGACCAGCCGGTCCGCCTCGGCGACCACCTGCTCCTCGCCGATCACCCGGGCCTTCGGCTCGGGCCGGTCGCCGGCGGCGAGCCGGGCGTTCTTGACCTTGGCCAGCGTGTGCGCGGTGTGCACGAGCGGCACGCCCCAGCGCTCCTTGGCCAGCCAGCCGACCTGGCCGGAGAGCCAGTAGTGCGAGTGGATCAGGTCGTAGTGGCCGGGCGGGCGGGCCGCCTCGGCGCGCAGCACACCCGCGGTGAAGGCGCAGAGCTGCGCAGGCAACTCCTCCTTCGTCAACCCCTCCAGCGGGCCGGCGGTGACGTGCCGGACGGTCACCCCGGGCGTCATCTCGACCACCGGGGGAAGGTCACCCGAGGTGGCGCGGGTGAAGATCTCCACCTCGACATCGGCCTCGGCGAGCCGCCGGGCGACCTCCAGGATGTAGACGTTCATGCCGCCCGCGTCACCCGTGCCGGGTTGGTGCAGCGGTGAGGTGTGCACCGACAGGGTGGCGATGCGGCGCGGCCTCGGCCCCGGCAGAGCACCTCGCTGACGACCGACACCGGTGTGCACATCCGCCACGTCCGCTCCCTCTGTCACGGTTGATGCCGTCCCGCACGACCGGCGCCTCCGGGTCAACCCGTACGCCGGGTGTCATCTTCCCCATCGGGGTTCGGAAATGCCTGCGCCGGGTTGTCCGGCGTGACGGACCTCATCGCGGCGGGGCTCGGGGTCGCAGGGGAGAATGTCTGGATGACCTCAGTCGCCATCGTCACCGGAGCGTCCAGCGGGATCGGCGCGGCCACCGCCCGCCGGCTGGCCGCCGAGGGTTTCCACGTGCTCGCCGCGGCGCGGCGTACCGACCGGCTGGCCGCGCTGGTCACCGAGATCGAGGCGGCCGGCGGCACGGCCACCGCGGTGGCCTGCGACGTCACCTCGGACGAGTCGGTCGCCGGCCTGGCCGTCGCGGCGGACGCCGCACCCGGCCCGATCACCCTGCTGGTCAACAACGCCGGCGGCGCCCGCGGCCTGGACCCGGTCGAGACCGCCGACCTGGGCGACTGGCAGTGGATGTACGACGTCAACGTGCTCGGCACGCTGCGCGTCACCAAGGCGCTGCTGCCCGCGCTGGAGCGCTCCGGGGCCGGCACCGTGGTGATCGTCAGCTCGACCGCCGGGCACGTCGTCTACGAGGGTGGCGGCGGCTACACGGCAGCGAAGCACGCGCAGACCGCCATCGCCGGCACGCTCCGCCTGGAGCTGTCCGGCCGTCCGGTCCGGGTGATCGAGATCGACCCGGGCATGGTGAAGACCGAGGAGTTCGGGCTGGTCCGCTTCGGCGGCGACGCGGACCGGGCCGCCGCGGTCTACGCCGGGGTCGCCGAACCGCTCGTCGCCGACGACGTGGCCGACTGCGTGGCCTGGTGCGCCACCCGCCCCCACCACGTCAACGTCGACCAGCTCGTGGTCCGGCCGCTGGCCCAGGCCGCCCAGCACAAGGTGCACCGGACGTCGTAGTGGAGCGGCCGCTCGGGGTGGTCACCCGGGGCACGACAAACCCCAACCGGCTCCGGCGGGTGGACCACTGGATCGTCACGGCCTGCGGCGACGCGCTGCGCGCCGCCGCCGACCCGCTCGTGGTGGACCTGGGCTACGGCGCCAGCCCGGTCACCCCCGTCGAGCTGCGGACCCGGCTCGCGGCCCGGGTCCGCGCCGACGTGCGGGTGGTCGGGCTGGAGATCGATCCGGTACGCGTGGCCGCCGCCCGGCCGGCCGCGGACCCGCCCGGGTTGACGTTCGCCCGGGGCGGCTTCGAGCTGGCCGGGCTCCGACCCGTCCTGGTCCGGGCGTGCAACGTGCTCCGCCAGTACGACGAGGGCGAGGTCGCCGACGCCTGGCACACCATGACCGCCCGGCTCGCGCCCGGCGGGCTGCTGGTCGAGGGCACCTGCGACGAGTTGGGTCGGCTGGGCGCCTGGGTGCTGCTGGACGCCGCCGGCCCGCGCACGCTCACGCTGGCCGCGAAGCTGACCACGCTGGAGAGCCCGGCCACGCTGGCCGAACGGCTGCCCAAGGCGCTGATCCACCGGAACGTGCCGGGTGAGCGCATGCACGAGCTGTTCGCGGCGCTGGAGCACGGCTGGCGCGCCGCCGCCGGCTACGCCCCGTTCGGCCCGCGCGAGCGCTGGCTGCGCACGGTGTCGGCGGTCAAGGAGTCGGGCTGGCCGGTCCAGGGCCGTCCCCGAGCCTGGCGGCAGGGCTACCTGACCCTTCCCTGGCCCGCCGTGGCCCCCACCTGACAGTCCCCCTGCGGTATGCCTCCCGGTCACAATTATGACCGGGAGGCATACCGCCAAGAAGGCGCTCATGCCGCCGGCCCCGACACGCCCGGACACCAGCCGGAGGTGGAGGTCAGATGGTGCAGTTGACCAGGACGGGTTCGGGGTGGAGGGGGACACCGAAGCGGGCGTGCACGCCGTCGCGGATCTCCCGGGCCAGGGCCACCAGGGCGGCGGTGCTGGCGGTGCCGGACCGGTTGGTGAGCGCGAGCGTGTGCTTGGTCGAGATGGCCACGCCCTCCGGGCCGGCATAGCCCTTGCCGAAGCCGGCCTTGTCGATCAGCCAGGCCGCGCTGACCTTCACCACGTCGCCGGCGCCCGCCCAGTGCGGCGGCTCGCCCAGGTCGGCGGCGCGCTCCCGGAGCAGCTCGTACGCCTCGCGGTCGAGCACCGGGTTGGTGAAGAACGAGCCCACCGACCAGGTGTCCGGGTCGGCGGCGTCGAGCACCATGCCCTTGCCGGCGCGCAGCCGGCGCACCGTGGCGCGGGCGTCGGCGAGCGGCACCCGGTCACCGACCTCGACGCCGAGCGCGCGGGCCAGTTCGGCGTAGCGGACCGGGCCGGAGAGCGGCGAGCGGGTGAGCCGGAAGTCGACCGAGAGCACCACCCAGCGGTCGCTGTACTTGAAGATGCTGCCCCGGTAGGCGAACCCGCAGTCCGCCGCCGGGATCCGGACCACCTCGCGGTGGGTGCGGTCGTACGCCTCGACCGCGACGATGGTCTCGGCGACCTCCTGGCCGTACGCGCCGACGTTCTGGATCGGGGTCGCCCCGGCCGAGCCGGGGATGCCGGAGAGGCACTCCAACCCCGCCCAGCCGCGTTCGACGGTGGCGGCGACCAGGTCGTCCCACGGCTCGCCGGCGGCCACCCGTACCGTCACGGTGTCGCCGTCGGTGGCGACGACCTCGAAGCCCCGGGAGCGGACGAGCACGACGGTGCCGGGGAAGCCCTGGTCGCCGATCACCACGTTGCTGCCGCCGGCCAGCACCAGCACGGCCTCCTCGCGCGCCTCCGCCTCCCGCACCAGGCGGACGGTCCCGGCGGCGTCGTCGGCGATCTCCAGCCGGCCGGCCGGGCCGCCGAGGCGTAGGGTGGTGTAGCGCGCCAGGGTGCCCGGATCGGTCGGTCCGGTGGCGGTCGTCGGTTCGGCGTAGACGTCTGACACGCCTTTCACCCTAGGCTGAGGGGTAGCCGCGGCACCCACTGGTGGCCCGGTCACCCCCGGGAGGATGGCGATGAGCAGACTGCACCACACGAAGGACTTCTGGATCGGCGCGTTGCGGACGGAGGGTCCGGCGTTCGCCGCGGCCGTCACGGAGGCGCCTCCCGAGACACCGGTGCTGTCCTGTCCCGGCTGGACGGTCACCGACCTGGCCCACCACCTGACCCGGACCTACGTCTGGGTGGGCACCGTGCTGACCGCCGGCGCCACCGCCCGACCGGAGCGGCACGACCCGGAGCCGCCGGCCGGCCTCACCCCGACCCAGTGGTACGCGCAGGAACACGAGCGCCTCACCGCGCTCCTGGAGGGCCTGGACCCGGAGGCCCCGGCCTGGAACTTCGCCCCGCAGCCGAAGAAGGCCGGTTTCTGGCCGCGCCGGGTGGCGCACGAGACCGCGGTGCACCGCTGGGACGCCCAGCTCGCCATCGGTGCGGGCGACCCGATCGAGGCCAAGCTCGCGGCCGACGGGGTGAGCGAGGTGCTGGACACCTGGCTGCCGGCGGGCCGGCGGGTCAACTCCGGCCCGTGGCACGGGGTGGTGCAGCTGAGCGCCACCGATGCCGCCCAGGAGTGGTATCTGCGGCTGCGCGGCGAGGGGGTGGCGTTGCTGGACACCGCGACGATCCTGGACCACGACGACCACCGGGCCCGGGCGCAGGTGACCGGCACGGCCAGCGACCTGTTGCTGGCGTTGATGGGCCGGATCAGCTTCGACGCGCTGGGGGTGGCCGGCGACCGGAGCCTGCTGAACGGGCTGCGGGTGGGCTGACACAGCACCCGAAACCGGGCGGAGAGGGGTGGTGACCACCCCTCTCCGCTTTTTTCGGACGCTCTGAGAGCGCTCTCTTGACAGGCTCCCGGGCCACCCAGCAGGCTGTCGAGAGAGCGCTCTCTAAGTACCGGAACCGCCTTCCACCACCCGTTACGACCCCGAGAGGTCAGGACAGCATGCTCACCTTCACGCGCCGTCGACTCGCGGCGGTGGCCCTGGTCGCCGCCACCGCACTGCTCGGCACCACCGGCTGCGGCGGCGGCGACGACGAGGCCGCCGCCGACGGGCCGGTCACGCTCACCGTCGACGTCTTCGGCCAGTTCGGCTACGCGGATCTCTACCAGGAGTACATGGCCAGCCACCCCGGCGTGAAGATCGTCGAGCGGGGCACCGGCAGCAACCTCGACGAGTACTCGCCGAAGCTCACCCAGTGGCTCGCCGCCGGGAAGGGCGCCGGCGATGTCGTCGCCATCGAGGAGGGGTTGCTGGTCGAGTACAAGGCCAACCCGCAGAACTTCGTCAACCTGCTCGACCACGGCGCGGCCGACCTGAAGGGCAACTTCCTCGACTGGAAGTGGAACCAGGGGCTCACCGCCGACGGCAAGCAGCTCATCGGCCTCGGCACCGACGTCGGCGGCATGGCCATGTGCTACCGCAAGGACCTGTTCGCCAAGGCCGGCCTGCCCACCGACCGGGAGGCCGTGTCCAAGCTCTGGCCCACCTGGACCGACTACGTCAAGGTCGGTGAGCAGTTCACCGCGAAGAAGACCGGCGCCTCGTTCCTGGACGCCGCCACCAACACGTTCAACACCATCCTGCTCCAGACCGCCGGCAACACCACCGGCTACAGCTACTACGACACCGACAACAACCTGGTCGTGGGCAGCAACCCGGCGGTACGGCAGGCGTACGACACCACGATGGACATCATCGACTCCGGCCTCTCCGGCAGGTACGGCTCCTGGTCGGAGGAGTGGGTCTCCGCGTTCAAGCAGTCGAAGTTCGCCACCATCGCCTGCCCGGCCTGGATGACCGGGGTGATCGAGGGCAACGCCGGCCCCGGCGCCAAGGGCAAGTGGGACATCGCCCAGATCCCCGGCAACGGCGGCAACTGGGGCGGCTCCTTCCTCGCCGTGCCCAAGCAGAGCAAGCACCAGGCCGAGGCGATCGAGCTGGCCAAGTTCCTGACCAGCGCCAAGGGTCAGATCGGCGCGTTCAAGCTCAAGGGCCCACTGCCCTCGTCGCCGCAGGCGCTGGCCGACCCGGCGATCGTCGACTCGAAGAACGCCTACTTCTCCGAGGCCCCGGTCGGCAAGATCTTCGCCGAGGGCGCCAAGAACCTGAAGCCCGTCTACATGGGCCCGAAGAACCAGGCCGTCCGCACCGAGGTGGAGAACGCCGTGCGCACCGTGGAGCTGGGCAAGCGCTCCCCGCAGCAGGGCTGGACCGACGCGGTGTCCAACGCCGAGAAGGCCGCCGCCAAGTAACCCGAGCAGCGCGTGCGGGCGGGCCCGGCGACGGGTGCCGCCCGCACGGCGGAGAGGAGTTCTCAGGTCATGGCCGTCCAGCTCGACGCCCGCCCGCCGGTCGCACCGGCGCCCCGGCACACCCGTCCCGTCCGGGGCGCCCGACTCAGCCGGTTCGACACGAAATATTCGCCGTACCTCTACATCGCGCCGTTCTTTCTGCTGTTCGGCGTCTTCGGGGCCTACCCGCTGGCGTACACGTTCTGGGTCTCGCTGCACGACTGGGACCTGCTCGGCGCCGAGCACCCGTTCATCGGCCTCGACAACTACAGCCAGTTGCTCGCCGACCCGGACTTCTGGCACTCCGTGGTCAACACGCTCGGCATCTTCGTGATCTCGACCGTCCCGCAGCTGCTGGCCGCGCTCTGGCTGGCCAACCTGCTCAACCGCCAACTGCGGGCCCGCACCACCTGGCGGATGGCCGTGCTGGTCCCGAACGTCACCTCCACCGCCGCGGTGGCGATCGTCTTCGCGGCGCTGTTCGGTCGCGAGTTCGGCATGATCAACTGGTTGCTCGACCACGTCGGGGTGAGCGCGATCGACTGGAAGGCGAACAGGTTCGCCGCCTGGGTCGCCATCTCCACCATGGTCGACTGGCGGTGGACCGGCTACAACGCGCTGATCTTCCTGGCCGCCATGCAGGCCATCCCCCGTGACCTCTACGAGTCGGCGTCGATCGACGGCGCCGGCCGGGCCCGGCAGTTCTGGTCCATCACCGTGCCGCTGCTCAAGCCGACGATCATCTTCGCGGTCATCATCTCCACCATCGGCGGTCTCCAGCTCTTCACCGAGCCGCGGATGTTCAACTCCGGCACCAACGCGATCCGGGGCGGGCCGCTGCGCGAGTCGCAGACGGTGACCATGTACATGTTCGAGAACGCCTTCGCGCCGCACTACAACTTCGGCTACGGCTCGGCCATCGCCTGGCTGCTCTTCGCGCTGATCGCGATCGTCGCGGCGATCAACGTCCTGTTCCTGCGCCGGCTCGGCGGCGGCTCCCGCAAGGAGGTCTCCCGATGACCCGCGTCTGGTCGGCGAGCCGACTCACCTACCTGGCCCTGGCCCTCTCCGCGCTGCTGTCGGTCTTCCCGATCTACTGGATGTTCGTGGTGGCCAGCCGCACCAGCGACGCCATGGGTCAGGTCCCGCCGCCGCTCACCCCCGGCGGCAACCTCGGCGCCAACATCGCCCGACTGTTCGACAACACCGACGCCTACTTCCTCACCGGCCTGATCAACTCGACCATCGTGGCCGTCACCGTGACGTTCTCGGTGGTCCTCTTCTCCACCCTGGCCGGGTTCGCGTTCGCCAAACTGCGCTTCCGCGGCCGCAACGGGCTGCTGCTGGCGATCGTCGCCACCATGATGGTGCCCACCCAGCTCGGCGTCATCCCGCTCTACCTGCTGATGACGAAGCTGAACTGGAACGACCGGCTGCCCGCCGTGATCGTGCCGGCGCTGGTCACCGGCTTCGGCGTGTTCATGATGCGCCAGTACGCCGGCCAGGCGGTGAGCACCGAGCTGATCGAGGCGGCCCGGATGGACGGCTGCAACACCGCGCGGATCTACTGGAACGTGGTGCTGCCCGCGCTGCGCCCGGCCGCCGCCGTGCTCGGCCTGCTCACGTTCATGACCACCTGGAACGACTTCCTCTGGCCGTACGCGGTGCTCAACGATCCGGAGAACCCGACCGTGCAGCTCTCGCTGCGGGCCCTCTCCGACGGGTACTACCAGGACATGTCGCAGGTGTTCACCGGAACGGCCATCGCCACGCTGCCGCTGCTGCTGGTGTTCGTCCTGTTCGGCCGCCAGATCATCGGCGGCATCATGGAAGGTGCGGTCAAGGCATGAGTGAGCTGCGATTCCCCGAGGGGTTCATCTGGGGGGCGGCCACCGCCGCGTACCAGATCGAGGGCGCCGCCCGCGAGGACGGTCGCGGCCCGTCGGTCTGGGACACTTTCAGCCGTACGCCGGGGGCGGTGTTCCAGGGCCAGACCGGCGACGTCGCCTGCGACCACTACCACCGGTACGCCGAGGACGTCGCGCTGATGGCCGAGCTGGGGCTGCGGGCGTACCGGTTCTCGGTGGCCTGGCCACGGATCCGGCCGGACGGCACCGGGCCGGTCGAGCCGCGCGGGCTGGCCTTCTACGACCGGCTGACCGACGCGTTGCTGGAGCACGGCATCGACCCGATCGTCACGCTCTACCACTGGGACCTGCCGCAGGCGCTGGAGGACCGGGGCGGCTGGACCGTCCGGGAGACCGCCGAGCACTTCGCCGACTACGCGGTCGCGGTGCACCGCTGCCTCGGCGACCGGGTGCGCACCTGGACCACGCTGAACGAGCCGTGGTGCTCCGCCTACCTCGGTTACGGCAACGGCGTGCACGCGCCCGGCCGACAGGACGCCGGGGACGCGTTCCGCGCCGTACACCATCTGCTGCTCGGTCACGGCCTGGCCGCCCGGGCGCTGCGCGCGGCCGGCGCGGAGACGCTGGGGATCACGCTCAACCTGGCCGACGTGCAGCCTGCGGACCCGGGCAGCGCCGCGGACGCCGAGGCGGTGCGGTTGGTCGACGGGCTGCACAACCGGATCTTCCTGGACCCGCTGACCGGCGCCGGCTACCCGGCGGAGGTGTTGGCACACGTCAACCGGATGGTGGCGACCGACTTCGTGCGGGACGGCGACGAGAAGATCATCGCCGCGCCGCTGGACCTGCTCGGCCTGAACTACTACTCACCCACCTACGTCGCCGGCCGGGCGGACGGCGAGGGCAGCAGCGCCTACCCGGGCACCGCCGGCGCGGTCGAGTTCCGGCCGGCGACCGACCCGGTCAGCGACATGGGCTGGTCGATCGAGCCGGCCGGGCTGACCCGGCTGCTGGAGCGGGTGGCCGCCGACCACCCCGGCCTGCCGCTGCTGATCACCGAGAACGGCGGCGCCTTCCCGGACGCCACCCGGGACTCCTCGGGCCGGGTGGCCGACGACGACCGGACCGCCTACCTCGACGGTCACCTGCGGGCCGCGCACGAGGCCATCGCCCGCGGGGTCGACCTGCGCGGTTATCTCGTATGGTCGTTGCTGGACAACTTCGAATGGGCCGAGGGTTACCGGAAGCGGTTCGGGATCGTCCACGTCGACTACCTGACCCAGCGGCGCACACCCAAGCAGAGTGCCCGCTGGTACCAGGAGGTGATCGCCCGGAACGGGCTGTGACGAGGTGGTGGTTACGGGGATGACGACGGCACAGCGGCCGACCCTGGAGGCGGTGGCCCGGCGGGCCGGCGTCTCCCGGGCCACGGTCTCCCGGGTGGTGAACGGCTCGACCACCGTCGCCGAGTCGATCCAGCAGGCGGTCCGCCGGGCGGTCGAGGAACTCGGGTACGTCCCGAACCTCGCCGCTCGCAGCCTGGTCACCCAGCGCACCGACTCGGTCGCGCTGGTCCTGCCCGAGGCGGCCACCCGGGTCTTCTCCGACGACCAGGTCTTCCCCGGCATCATCCGCGGCGCCGCCCAGGAACTGGAGGCGGCCGACAAGCAGCTCGTGCTGATGCTGGCCGGCTCGCCGGCCGGGCACGAACGGGTCGAGCGGTACACCACCGGGCGGCACGTCGACGGCGTGCTCTTCGCGTCGCTGCACGGGGAGGACCCGCTGCCCGGCCGGCTGGCCCGGCTCGGCATCCCGGTCGTGTGCAGCGGCCGGCCGCTCGACGGCGCCGAGGTGCCGTACGTCGACGTCGACCACACCGGCGGCGTCACCCGGGCGGTGGAGCACCTGATCGCGGCCGGCCGGCGGCGCGTCGCCACCATCGCCGGGCCGCAGGACATGGTGGCCGGCATCGAGCGGCTGATCGGCTACCAGGCCGCGCTCACCACCGCCGGGCTGCCGGAACTGGTCGCGTACGGCGACTTCACCCGGGAGTCCGGCACCGCCGCGATGCGCGAGCTGCTCGCCGCCGACCCGAAGCTGGACGCGGTCTTCGCCGCCTCCGACCTGATGGCGCACGCGGCGCTGCGGGCGCTGCGCGAGGCCGGGCGGCGGGTGCCCGAGGACGTCGCGGTGATCGGGTTCGACGACATCGAGACGGCCGCCTACACGGAGCCACCGCTGACCACGGTGCGCCAGCCGATAGTGGAGTTGGGCCGGGCGATGACCCGCCAGTTGCTGCGGATCACCGCCGGCGAGCAGGTCGAGCAGGCGCTGATGCTGCCCACCGAACTCATCCTCCGCGACTCGGCGTAAGGAGGGGCCCCCGCTTAACGCATTCTGCATAGGCGGGGGCCCCGCTTAACCGCTCGCAACCGGGACGCGGGATGGCTAGCGTGCCGCGGGTGAGTGAAGCTGAGATCCGTCGCGCCCGCCCGGACGACGCGCCGGCCGTGGTGGCGCTGCGCGCGGTGGTCTATCCGTATCTGGTCCGGGGCGTCGAGTCGACCCGCCGGATGATCGCCGAGCCGCCGCCCGGCGAGGACTGGACCGCCTGGATCGCCGAGGCCGACGGCGAGGTGGTCGGTTGGGCGTCGGCGTACCGGAACACGCAGACCTCGACGCCCGGCGTGGGTGAGATCGCCACCCTGCACGTCCACCCCGACCATCGCGGCCGTGGCACCGGCACCGCGTTGCTCGACGTCGCGCTCGACCACCTGCGGACGCTCGGCTCGACCCGGGTGCTCACCCACGCCCGCGGCGACTCGCTGCCGTTCGCACAGCGGCACGGCTTCACCCCCAGCCGCGAGCTGCGCTACTCCGCGCTCGACCTGGACCCGAACCCGCCGATGCCGGAGCCGCCGCCGGGCGTGACGCTGCTGCCGGTCGCCGGGCTCGACCCGCACCGGGTCTACCGGGTCGACTCCGAGTCGGCCCGCGACGAACCGGGCGACGTGCCGACCGACGCCATCGGCTACGACCTCTGGCTCCACGAGTGCTGGGAGAACCTGGGGCTGGACCGGGACGCCAGCACGGTCGCCGAGGTGGACGGCGAACTGGTCGCGCTGAGCCTGGTGAAGCGGGACGGCGACCGGATGTGGTCGGACTTCACCGGCACGCTGGCCGCATTCCGGGGGCGGGGGCTGGGCCGGCTGACCAAGCAGGCCGCCCTGCACGCCGCCGCGGCACGCGGGGTACGCACCGCGTACACCTCCAACGACGAGGCGAACGCGCCGATGCTGGCGATCAACGCGGCCCTCGGCTACCGGCCGGTGGACAGCCAGTGGTCGTGCCGGCGCACGCTCAGTTGAACCCGGCGGCGACCCGCACCGCGGTCGCGTACGTGTCCGCGCCGAACAGCACCAGCCGGGCCTCGACGACGTGCGCCGGGGTGGCCGCGTGCAGCACGGTCAACGCCTGCGCCACCGCGTCCTCGACCGGCCAGCCGTAGATCCCGGCCGAGATCAGCGGGAACGCGATCCGGGTCGCGCCCAGCTCGTCGGCGACCCGCAGGCTGTTGGCGTAGCAGTCGCGCAGCAACGCCGAGCGGTCCGCGACCGGCGCGAAGACCGGCCCGACGGTGTGCACCACCCAGCGCGCCGGCAGGTCGCCGGCCGTGGTGGCGACCGCCTGCCCGGTCGGCAGCCCCCGCCCGTAGCGGGAGGCGCGCAGCGCCCGGCACTCGGCCAGGATCGCCGGCCCGCCGCGCCGGTGGATCGCGCCGTCCACTCCCCCGCCGCCGAGCAGCGACGAGTTCGCCGCGTTGACGATCGCGTCGACCTGCTGGGCGGTGATGTCGCCCTCGATCAGCACGGTGTCCATCTCATCGCTCCTCGACGTGCTGGCCGAGCGACCGGCGGGCCAGCAGGGCGGCCCCGGCGACGGCGGCCGGCATGACCAGCACCGCGC
Source organism: Micromonospora sp. WMMD980 (assembly GCF_029626035.1). NCBI lineage: Bacteria > Bacillati > Actinomycetota > Actinomycetes > Micromonosporales > Micromonosporaceae > Micromonospora > Micromonospora sp. WMMD980. The sequence goes on along the minus strand of NZ_JARUBE010000003.1, from coordinate 6,058,739 downwards.
CGAGCGGGATCAGGAAGCACAGGAAGACCGCCACCCCGAAACCGAGCGCGGTGGGCCGGTCGGCCCGCAGCCGGGACCGTCGGTCCGGCAGCCGCATCCCGCGCCGGTAGAACGGCGCGCCGACCAGCTCCAGGGCCAGGAACCAGCCACCCACCAGGGCGCCGACCACCGGCACCACCGTCTGGCCCACCACCGGGATGAAACCGGCCGCGAAGAGAGGTACGCCGACCAGCGCGGAGATCGCCACCAGGCGCGACGAGTCGGCGACGCTGCGCCGCAGCGACGCCCAGAACGGCACGTCCACCTTGCCCGGGGTCCCGCCGAGGCGGTCCTCGACCCGCTCGGAGATGGCCTCGTAGAACGGATCGCCGACGGCCAGCGTGACCGCGGTGAAGGTGAGCACGCCGACCAGTGCGGCCACCCCGACGACGGCCAGCCCGGCGGCGACCCGCAGCAGCCCGCGCGCGGTCGACGACCAGTCGTCGGCGAACGGCGTCAACCAGCCGGCCAGGTCGTCCACGAAGTAGAGCAGGGTGGCGAAGAGAGCCAGGTAGAGCACGCCGGAGATGAGCGCCGGCACGACGCCGAGCAGCATCAGCTTCGGGCTGCGGACGTACATGCCGAAGCCGCGCAGCAGCAGGCCGGCGCCGCCGAGGAAGCGGCTGACCGCGCCGGTGACGGGCGCGACGGTACGGGAGGCGTTCACGACGGCACAGCCTAGTGTGCTTGCGCACGCCGGCCCAGGTGTAAGGGGCCCCCTCCAATCCGTATGCGTTAAGAAGGGGCCCCTCCTTACACCCACAATGGAGAGGTGCGTGCGTCGCGGCTGATCTCGTTGGTGCTGCTGCTCCAGTCCCGGGAGACGATGACGGCGGCCGAGCTGGCAGCCGAGTTGGAGGTGTCCGAGCGCACCGTCTACCGGGACGTGCTGGCGCTCTCCGCCGCCGGCGTCCCGGTCTACGCCGACCGGGGCCGGGCCGGCGGCTACCGGTTGCTCGGCGGCTACCGGACCCGGCTGACCGGGCTGAGCCGCGACGAGGCCGAGGCGCTGTTCCTGGCCGGGCTGCCGGGGCCGGCCGGCGACATGGGGCTGGCCGACGCGGTTGCCGCCGCCGAGTTGAAGGTGCTGGCGGCGCTGCCGCCGAGCCTGCGGGACGCGCCGGCGCGTACGGGGCAGCGGTTCCACCTGGACGTGCCGGGCTGGTTCCGGGAGTCCGCGCCCCCGCCCCGGCTGGCCGAGCTGGCCGGGGCGGTCTGGCGGGACCGGATGGTGGAGCTGCGCTACCGGCGCGGCGACCGGGAGGTGATCCGCACCGTCGCGCCGTACGGGCTGGTGCTGAAGAACGGGGTCTGGTATCTCGTCGGCCGGGTCGGTGAGGCGTGGCGGACGTACCGGGTGGACCGGGTGGTCGGCGTCGAGGTGGGCGCGGACGGCTTCGACCGGGACGAGCGCTTCGACCTCGGGGCGTACTGGCGGGAGCAGGCCGGCGCGTTCCTGCGGGAGCTGCTCCGGGAGCGGGTGACCGTGCGGCTCGGCCCGGCCGGGCTGCGGCTGCTGCGGCACCTGGTGGACGCGCCGTTCGTCTACACCGAGGCGGTCGCCGCCGCCGGCCGGCCCGACGGGCAGGGCCGGCTGGTGCTCCGGCTGCCCGTCGAGTCGGTCGACGTCGCGTACGGCCAACTGCTGGCGCTCGGCCCCGAGGTGGAGGTGCTGGCGCCGCCGGAGCTGCGGGCGCGCTTCGCCGAGGCGGCCCGCCGCGCGGCGGCGCTCTACGCCGACCCGGGCGAGCACGCCGACCCGGGCGAGCACGCCGACCCACGCGAGCACGCCGACCCGCGCGAGCACGCCGACCCGCCGGAGGACACCGGTCAGCGGTAGCCGCTGTCGTCGGCCGGCCTGCCCCGCTTGATCACTTCCTCGTGGTAGCGGAGAAAGTGCGGGCGGGTGCCGTCGAGGTCGGTGAAGCCGTACTCCTGGGCGAGGCTGCCGGCGTCGAGCGACTGCCCGTTCCAGCGGTGCCGGTCCGGGTCGGCGGCCAGCGCGACCACCGCGCGCCCGACGAACGCCGGCGTCTCGGACATGACGAAGTGCGGGTCGGTCTTCGCGCCGTCGCGCCAGTTCGCCTCGGTGACGCCGAAGTGCTCCAGCATCGACTCGGAGCGCAGCCAGCCGGGGGTGAGCGCGACCGCGGTGCAGCCGTGCGGGGCCAGTTCGTGCGCCTGGGTGAAGCCGAGCCGGTTCACCGACACCTTCGCCAGGTCGTAGAAGACGGAGAGGCGGTAGGTGGCGTCGTTGTACGCCTTCGTGCCGTCGCCGATCTCGACGACCAGCCCGCCCGGCCGGCGGATCAGCAGCGGCAGCGCGAAGTGGCTGGTGATGATGTGGGTGTCGACGGCCAGCCGCAGCGTGTGGAAGCCGGCGTCGAGCGGCTGCTCCCAGACCGGCTTCTCCCAGGTGATCAGCGGGTCGGCGCCCCAGATGTCGTTGACCAGCACGTCGAGTCGACCCTGCTCGGTGTCGATCCGCTCGACCAGCTCGCGTACCTGCTCGGGGTCGAGGTGGTCGACGGCGACCGCGATGCCGGTGCCGCCGGCGGCGGTGACCAGTTCGGCGGTCTCCTCGATGGTCTCCGGCCGGTTCATCTCCGAACGGCGGTCCCGGGTGGTCCGGCCGGTGGCGTAGACGGTGGCGCCGGCGGCGCCGAGCTGCACGGCGATCTGCCGCCCGGCGCCGCGGGTGGCACCCGCGACGAGCGCGACGGTTCCGGTCAGTGGTGAGTTCATGGGTCCACCGTGTCACCGATACCTGACAGCCGAAGTCCGGTTTTCCGACGGAGCTGGATCCGCGATCATGAAGGCATGCACCTGCTGCTCTCCGGCATCGTCGGCTCGGTCGCGTACGGGCTGGCCGGGCCGGGCTCGGACACCGATCGGCTCGGCGTCTTCGCCGCGCCCACCGTCGCGTTCCACGGCCTGCGCCCGCCCCGGGAATCGGTGGTCACCACCGACCCGGACGTCACGCTGCACGAGGCGCGGAAGTACGCGCTGCTGGCGCTGAGCGGCAACCCGACCGCCACCGAGCTGATGTGGCTGCCGGCGGACCGCTACGAGACGCGCACCGCGTTCGGCGAGCGGCTGATCGGCATCCGGTCGGCGTTCCTCAGCGCCCCCCGGGTCCGCGACGCCTACCTCGGGTACGCCACCCAGCAGTTCCGCAAGCTCACCGGCGCGCCGCCGGACACCGGCGGGCGGCGGCGCTCGGCCAAGCACGCCCGGCACCTGGCCCGGCTGCTGCACCAGGGGCGGACGCTCTACGCGACCGGGGTGCTGGAGATCCGACTGGCCGACCCGGAATGGTTCCGCGCGTTCGGCGAGCGGGTGGCCGACGGCGCGCTGGCCGAGGCGCAGGCGCTGGTGGCGGACGCCGAGAGCGAGTTCGCCCGGACCCGCTCGCCGCTGCCCGAGCGCCCGGACGAGGCGACCGTGGAACGCTGGCTGCTCGACGTCCGGGCGGCGTACCTGCCCCGCTGAGTCAGTCCGCGAGTCGGACCCGTACCCGGCGGTTGGCCCGCCCCTTGCTCTCCACCTTAACCACCTGGACCTTGCCGATCTGGGCGGTCGACGCGACGTGGGTGCCACCGTCGGCCTGCACGTCCAGCCCGACGATGTCGACGATCCGCACCTCCTGCTCGGTCGGCGGGATCAGGTTGGACTGGGTGCGGATGATGTCCGGCAGGGCCAGCGCCTCGGCGCGCGGCAGCACCCGGACGGCGACCGAGCGGTCGGCGGCCACCTCGGCGTTGACCAGCTCCTCGATGCGCGCCTTGAAGTCCGGCGGCACCTCGGGGAGGTTGAAGTCCATCCGGGCCTCGCCCGGTTCCATGTTTCCGCCGGTCACCAGCGCCCCGAAGTCGCGGAACACCACGCCGCAGAGCACGTGCAGCCCGGAGTGGGTCCGCATCAGCATGGTCCGCCGGGCGTCCTCCACCGCGCCGGTGACCTCGGTGCCGACCGGCGGCAGCGGGTCACCGTCGACCGGGATCAGCCAGAGGTCGTCGGCCTTGCGGGTGCCCGCGATCCGGGTCTGCACGCCCTGTCAGAGCAGCACGCCGTGGTCCGGCGGCTGCCCGCCACCGCCCGGGTAGAACGCGGACCGGTCCAGCACGACGCCCTGCTCGGGATCGGCCGCCAGCACCCGGCACGTCCACTCACGCAGCGTGGGGTCGGCGAGGTCGAGGCGGTGCGTACGGCCGTGGTGTGTGACGCCCATGTCGGGCGACGTTACCCGTTCAGGAACGACGAGACGCGCTCCCGCAGGTCGGCGCGTTCGGTCCAGAGGACGCCAGGCCGGTCGTACACGTGCAGGGTGGCCGCCGGCAGCGCGGCGGCGAGCCGCTCGGCGACGGCGACCGGATGCAGGTCGTCGTCGGCGCAGCCGATCACCAGGGCCGGCGCGGTGACCGCGGCGAGCGCGGCGACGTCGTCCAGCGCGGCCTGCTCGGGCAGGCCGACCAGGCCGGGCGCGAGCCCGTCGCGCAGCAACTGGTCGAGCCGCTGCCGCAGGTAGGCCCAGCCGGCCGGGGTGTTGCGCACCGACGGCGGCAACTCCAGCGACACCACCTCGGCGAGCGCGTGCGCGTCGCCGTCGGCCACCGCGTCGAGCAGGCTGGTGAGCCGGGAGCGGGCCACCTCGCCGCGCGGCGTGTCCAGCACGGCGGGCAGGAAGAAGACCAGCTTCTCGAAGCGTTCCGGGCTCTCGGCGAGCAGCCGGCAGAGCGCGCCCGCGCCGAGGCTGGCGCCGAACGCCCGGGTGGCGCCGCCGAGGTCGGCGACCGCGCGCAGGTCACGGGCGAGGTCGAGGTAGGTCCACGGCCCGGCCGGCGAGTCGGACCGGCCGTGCCCGCGGAACTGGAAGAAGATCCGGCGGCCGGTGACGCCGCTGCCGAACGGCCGGGTGGTGGCGATGCCGTTGCCCAGCCCGTGCGCGAACACGGTTACCGGGTCACCGACGCCGGTGACCAGGCGTTCCAGGCCCACCCCGTGCGGGGTGTCGACCAGTTCCGTCTCCGGCTCGGGCAGCGCCGGGCGGCCGGTCCGCGGCCCGCCGGGGCCGGGCCCCCAGGTGCGGGGGCCGCCGTCCGGCGGCGGTGGCCAGCGGAAACCTCTCACCAGGACCCTCGACCGTCGTGCAGGTCCCGCAGGCCGGGCCGCACGTCGAGCAGGTAGATGAGGCCGGCGGCGATGCCGACCAGTCCGAACAGGCTGATCGGGCCGAAGCCGAGCAGGGTCAGCAGCATGCAGACGGCCAGGATGGCGACCCAGCCACCCTTGGGCAGGGTGCCGATGGCGGCGAACCCGTCGCCGCGCTGGGTGATCGCGTGCACCAGGGCCACGCCCTGGATGACCAGGGCGAAGACGAGCAGGATCAGCTGAATCACGGAGCGTACTTCGAACGCGAAGATCGGCGCGGCGTAGGCCATGTCGGCAAGCTTATGCCGAGACCCCGGAAACGTCCGACAGGACGCTGTCCGGGGTCTCGGTGGGAGGTCGGGTCACTCGGCGGCCGGGCGGGTCCGCTTCGTGGCCTTCGGCAGCTTCGCCGACGGCGCGGCGGCGGCCTTGGTGGTCGCCTTGGTGGCCCGGGTCCGCTTCACGGCGGCCGGCTTGTCGGCCACCGCCTCGGCCACCTCGGCCGGGCTGGGCGCCTCGGTCTTCGGGGCCACGGCCTTCGGAGTCGCCTCCTCGGTCGCCTCGATGTCGGCGTTCACCGTGTCAGCGGCCTCCAGGACGCCGGCGCCGACGACCCGCTCACCGCGGGCGACCAGTTCGGCGTACGCGGCCAGGGCGCGCTCCTGCGCGGCGTAGGCGCCGGACACCACGGCGGCGGCGTTGCGGGTGGCGGCCTCGCGGAGCTTGTCCAGGTTGGCCGCCTGGCGGAGCTGGTCGAGGTCGGTCGACCGCAGACCGGTGGCGGTCTCGGTGGCCTTCTGCCGCAGCTCGTAGCCGGTGCCGACGGCCTTGCCGCCGAGGTCGGTGACGACCCGGGTGCCGAGGCCGCTGACCACCGTGGGCAGCTTGCGGAGCTGCTCCAGGGCCAGCTCGCCGGCGCCGGCGGCGGCGTAGAGGGGGGCGGGGATGCGGTTGGTCTTCGGCTGGGTCATGACTGCTCCTCTTCGGCCGCTCCGGCGGCCTTCCGGGCCGCCCGGCGGGCGGTCGTGCGTTCACGGGCGGCGGTGGTCGGTGCGGGCGCGGTGCCCGCCTCGGTGACGGCGACCGACTCGAGGACCGCCTCGGTCGGGGTGCCGTCCGGTGTCACGGGGCCGGTCGCGGCCGGCGCGACGGTGGCCGGGGCCTCGGGCGCGACGGCCGGCTCGGCGGGCTCTGCCGGGACGTCCGCCGGCTCGGCGGGCTCCGGCGCGGTGGCGCCGGTCGCCTCGGCGAGGCGCGCGTTCTCGCGGCGGAACGTCTCGTAGATTTGGGTGAGCGACTGCTTCTGGGCCATGGTCAGCTCAGGGTCGACCGCGATGGCCGCGAGCACGCCCTGGCCCTCCTTGTCGTCCAGCAGACCGGCCCGCAGGTACATGGCCGGGGTGGAGACGCGCAGCGCGCTGGCGAGCTGCTGGAGCACCTCGGCGCTCGGCTTGCGCAGCCCACGTTCGATCTGGCTCAGGTAGGGATTGCTGACGCCCGCCTGCTCGGCGAGCTGACGCAGCGAGATCTTCGCGTTGCGCCGCAGGTCGCGAATGAACCCGCCGACATCGGGAAGGTCCTTGCTGGTGGCCATGGTTCAACGCTAGCGCGCGCTGCTAGCTGCTGCAAGCAAAATGCTTGCCAGAGTTAGCGAGGTCACGCGAAGCCGGTTGCATCCCCGGGTGTCCGCTCCGTACCGTCCCCCCGTGACAACGATCGAGATCAACGGAGCCCGGCTCGCGTACGACGAGGCCGGCGCCGGCAGCGTCGTGGTGCTGCTGCACGCCGGCATCGCGGACCGGCGGATGTGGCACGCGCAGGCGCCCGCGCTCGCCGAACGGCACCGGGTGATCGTCCCGGACCTGCGCGGCTACGGCGACTCGGAGCTGCCGCCCACCCCGTTCGCCCACCACGACGACGTGCTCGGGCTGCTCGACGCGCTCGGCGTAGACCGGGCCGCGCTGGCCGGCTGCTCGTTCGGCGGCCGGGTCGCGGTGGACACCGCGCTGGCCCACCCGGATCGGGTGAGCGCGCTGGCGCTGTTCGGCGCCCCGGTCTCCGGCCACGAGTGGTCCGAGGAGACCGAACAGACCTGGGAGAACCTGGTCGGTGACGTGGACCCGGAGGACTTCGCGGCCACCGCCGCCGGCGAGGTGCGGTTCTGGGTGGTCGGCCCGAACCGGCAGCCGGCCGACGTCGACCCGGAGCTGATCCGGTTCGCCGAGGAGATGGACCGCCGGGCGCTCGCCGCCGAGCAGGCGCTCAGCGCGATCGAGGTGGGCGAGCTGGACCCGCCGGCGATCGACCGGCTGCACGAGCTACGGATGCCGGTGCTCGCCGCCGCCGGCGCCGACGACCTCCCCGACATCCGCCGCCTGGCCGACCGCATCGCCGCAGAGGCCCCGCAGGGCCGACGCCTCCCCGACATCGCCCACGCCGCCCACCTGCTCCCCCTGGAGCGCCCGAACCCGACCAACGCCGCCCTCCTCGACTTCCTCCCCTAACCCCCGCCCCGCCCCGCCGATCTTGCAGGTGGTGCCCCGGCGAACCGGACACGGCAGGCGAAATCGGGGGCCGAAAGCGCAAGATCGGCGGCCGGGCGGGGGCGGGTCGGTCACCAGAGGGGGCGGAGGGCTCCTACGGGGAGGCCGCCGCCCAGGAGGGGCAGTTCGGCGTACTCGGTGAGGATGGGGGCACGGACGTCGAGGCGGGACAGGGCCGAGGTCAGGACCGGCATCCGCGCCCGGGTCGCGCCGTCGTCGATCTTCAGGGCGACCGCGCCGACGTCCGGGACCGCCGCCGCCATCACACCCTCCGCGCCGATCTTGCCCAAGAGCCCGGGTACGCCGCGCATCAGCCGGGTGTCGTCGGCCTGGGTGCCACCGACCGTCTCCGGGTACGCCCGCATCGCGTCCGCCACGGTCCGCTCGGCGGTTCCCGGCTCGGCGGCGACCAGCCGCAGGAAGGCGCGGGCCAGGCCGGTCAGCGAGACGGCGTGCACCGGCGCGCCGCAGCCGTCCACGCCGATCGCCGCCGCCCGCTCCCCGGTGAGCTCCTCCACGGCGGCGGTCAGCCGCTGCTGGAGCGGGTGTTCCGGCCGCCAGTAGCCGTCCAGCGGCCAGCCGGCGGCCAGGCAGGTGAGCAGCATGCCGGTGTGCTTGCCCGAGCAGTTCATCAGCACCCGCGACGGTCCGCCACCGGCCCGCAGCACCGCCTCCCGGGCGGCCTCGCCGAACGGCAGGTCCGCCGGGCAGTGCAGCGCCTCCTCGCCCAGCCCGGCGCCGCGCAGCAACGCGACGACCCGCTCGACGTGGAACTCCTCGCCCGCGTGGCTCGCGGCGACCAGCGCCACGTCGGCCGGGTCTCGCAGCGGCAACCCGGCCCGGAGCATGCCGATCGCCTGCATCGGCTTGTTCGACGAGCGGGGGAAGATCGGCGAGCCGACGTCACCCGCCCCGGCGACGGGCGAGCCGGCGGCGTCGAGCACCACCACGGAACCCCGGTGGACGCCCTCCACGAAACCGGACCGGACCACCTCGGCGAGCGGCACGCCGCCCTCGTACGTCTTTCCCACGTGATGGACGGTACCGACGGGACGCGACGGGGACACAGCGGGGTGACCTGCGACGTTCGCGTGATCCGTACAGGGGTGGGTGCTCGCGCGCCGCTTACACGCCGAGCAGCGTGCGGGCCTGGGCGGTGGTCAGCGGCGGGCGCTGGGCGAGCTGGGCGAAGCCGACCGCCCGCGCGACGAGCTGCATGTTGGACTCCACCGGACGGCCCTTGGCGTAGGTGACCGTGTCCTCCATGCCGACCCGCAGATGACCGCCGGTGGCGAGCGACGCGAGCATCACCGGGATCGTGCTGCGGCCGATGCCGGTGGCCGAGAACGTGGTGCCCTCCGGCAGGTCGCGCAGCATCTGCTGGGCCGCGACCAGGGTGGCGGCCGTGCCCGGCATGCCGCCCGGCACGCCCATCACGAAATCGACGTGGACGTGCCCGCCGTGCGGCAGGCCGTGCTTGCCGAGCAGGCGCTGCAACGCGGTGAGATGGCCCAGCTCGAAGATCTCGTACTCGGGGACGACGCCCCGCTCCTGCATCCGGGTGTGCAGGTCGACGATGAACTCCCACCGGTTCAGGAACACGTCGTCGCCGAAGTTGACCGTGCCCATGGTGCAGGAGGCCATGTCCGGCGCGGCGTCGAGCACGGCGAGCCGGTGCGCCTCCGGGTCGGTCACCGCGCCGCCGGAGGAGAGCTGCACGATCAGGTCGGTGCTCTCCCGCAGCGCCGTCACGGTCTCCCGCAGCCGCCCCTGGTCGAGCGTGGGCCGGGCCTCGTCGTCACGGATGTGGACGTGGATCACGGCCGCGCCGAGCGCCTCGCACTCCTTGGCGGTCAGCAGCAGCTCGTCGAGTGTCACCGGCAGCGCCGGCACCTCCACCTTGGCCGACTCCGCGCCGGTGGGGGCAACCGTGATCAACGTCCCTGTCGTCATGCCCGGATCCTAGACCGCCAGCCAGCGCCACCTCGACGGGTGTTAAGCGGGGGCCCTTCCTCTACCGGAGGCGTTAAGCAGGGGCCCCTCCTTAACTCTCGATGGCGGCGGCGCTGTCGCCCACCATCAGGCGGGCGTCGTCGGGGGTGTTGCGCTTCAGCACGGCGAGCGCGATCTGGCCCAGCTCGTAGTGGTGCACGGCGGTGCCGACGAATCCGATCGTCCGGCCGTCGAGCGTCACCGGCGTGCCGGCGGCCGGCGGCTGGTCGCTGGCGATGCCGTCCAGGTGCAGCAGCGCCAGCTTGCGCGGCGGCCGGCCCAGGTTGTGCACCCGGGCCACCGTCTCCTGCCCCCGGTAGCAGCCCTTGTCCAGGTGCACGGCCGGGGCGATCAGGTCCACCTCGGCGGGGATCGTCCGGTGGTCGGTGTCCACGCCGGCCCGGGCCCGTCGGGCGGCCACCCGGACCGCCTCGTACGCCCACAGCCCGGCCACCGGCACGCCCACGCCACGCAGCCGTTCCACCACCTCGGCCATCGCCGGGCGGGGCACCAGCAGGTCGACGCCGAGCGCCACCCGACGGGCCCAGCCGCCGGCCGGCAGCGGCTTGACGTCGTATACCACGGAGGGCCGCGGGGGCAGCTCGCCGGAACGGAACTTCGGGCCCGGCACCCCGACCAGGTCGGGTGCGGCCAGCTCGGCGACGCCGAGTGTCTCGACCGCGCCGACGGACTCCGGCCCGACCAGCGACAGCAGCGCGTGCCCGGCGGTGGCGTCGCGCGGGTCGACCTTGCTGAAGAACCGCATCTTTTCCAGGTATGACAGCAGCCCGGCGGTCATCCCCGGCTCGGTGTCCAGCCAGGTGGTCTCGCCGTCCTCGGCCACCAGCGCGTGCTGCTCGACGTGCCCGTTCGGGGAGAGCACCAGCAGTTCGGTGCCCTGCCAGGGGGCGAGGCCGGCCAGGTGCTGGCTGGTCAGCGTGTGCAACCAGCCGATCCGCTCCTCGCCCGGCACCGCGACGACGCCCCGGTGCGAGCGGTCGACCAGGCCGACGCCGGTGGCCAGCACGCGCTGTTCGCGCATCGGGTCGCCGTAGTGCGCGGCCACCGGGGCCACCCCGGCCGCCCGGTGGGCCGGCTCGGGCTGGTCCCGGGTCTGCTCGTCGATGGCGTCGGTGGTCACCGTGCCCGCGATGTCGATCATGTGAGTTCCCCGTTCTGTGCGCACCGGCCGCAGACTCCGAAGAGCGCCACGTGCCCGATGTCGACCTGGAAGCCGCGCTGCGTGGCCAGCTGGTCGGCGAGCGGCCGGAGCATCTCCGGGGAGATCTCGTCGATCGCCCCGCACTCCCGGCACACCAGGTGCACGTGCTGGTGCTCGCCGGCCGCGTGATAGGTCGGCGAGCCGTGCGACAGGTGGGTGTGGGTGACCAGGCCGAGCCGTTCCAGCAGCTCCAGGGTGCGGTAGATGGTGGTGATGTTGACCCCGGCCGCGACCTCACGGACCGCGGTGTGCACCTGCTCCGGGGTGGCGTGCCCCAGTTCCAGGACGGCCCGCAGGACCAGCTGCCGCTGCGCCGTCAGCCGCAGCCCGCGCGAGCGGAGCAGTTCCGCGAGGGAGGATTCGGACACCCTCCGATCATAGTTCGGCCGCCGCGACGCTCCGGTCAGCCGGCCACCCGGACCAGGCGGGCGGAGAGGTGCGGGCTGAGCGGGTGACCCATGGCGGCCATCTCCTGCGCGTAGAGCAGGGCGCCCTCGACGATGCCGAACAGGCGGGCGCCGGCGGTGACCTCCTTCGCCGTCGCGGTACGCACGACCGCGTCGGTGGAGAACTCGATCTGGGTGCCCTTGCGCTTGCCGATGTGCAGCTCCATCACGCCCGTCGGCACGCTCATCAGCGCCTCGATCTCGTCGGTGACCCGCTCGCCGTCCAGCACCGGCCGCCACCAGCCCACCTCGCGGCCGGCCGGGCGGACCGGGCGGCTCTCCTCGTCCAGGATCCAGGCCCGCGACTCGTAGAGCAGGAAGGGGCGGCCGTCGTGGCTGATCCGGATCTCCTGGGCGAAGTCGAAGTCCTCGATCGTCGGGAAGCCGCCCCGACCCCGGCCGCGCCACACCCCGATGTACGGCAGGAGCCCGTCCAGGCTCGGGTGCAGCTTCGGGCCGACGCGCAGGTCGTGGCTCTCCTCGTACGGGTACTCCTCGACCGGGGGCGCGTTCAGCCACGGCGGCTGGAGCGGATTCTCACTCACTGGGCCGCCTTCGTTCGTGACTGCGGGGCTCGCAAACCCGACTCACTCCTCACGCTCACCATCTACCTCTTGCTATTCGGACCGCGACGTAGACCAGGCCACCGGCGAGCGCGCCGAGGCCGGCGACGAGCAGGCTGACGAACCCGATCTCGGTAACCATCCGGGCCATCCTATGCTGGGCGGCATGGCGCGCACTCTCGTCGTGAAGGCCACCGCCGGGGCGGACGCCGCGGAACGCTGCGCCCAGGCGTTCACCGTCGCCGCCACCGCGGCCGCTGCCGGGGTGGACGTGTCGCTCTGGCTCACCGGTGAGTCGACCTGGTTCGCTGTGCCCGGGCGCGCGGAGTCGTTCGAGCTGCCACACTCGGCGCCGCTGGCCGAGCTGCTGCACGTGATCCTCACCACCGGCCGGGTGACCGCCTGCACCCAGTGCGCCGCCCGGCGGGACATCGGCCCGGACGACGTGCTGCCGGGTGTCCGGATCGCCGGGGCGGCGGTCTTCGTCGAGGAGGCGATGGCCGAGGGCGCGCAGGCCCTGGTCTACTGAACCACCCCATCCGGGATGTCCATTCTGCCCGGTGAGCCGTTCTCAACCCGATTTGCCGGGCAACTGCCTACCATTCGGATGTGACTGAGGCGATCGAACTGTTCTTCGCGTCCCTGCCGGCACGCGCCCCCGCCCTGTTGCGCAGCCCGATCGGCGGCACCCTCCAGATCGACCTGACCGACGGCAACCACACCGAACACTGGTACGTGGCGCTGGCGCCCGGGTCGGCCCGGGTGAGCCGGCAGGAGGAACGCCCGGCGGACGCCGTGCTGACCATCGGCACCCAGCTCTTCGAAGAGCTGGTCAGCGGCCGTGAAGCCGCGCTGTCGGCGGTGCTGCGCAACGAGGCCACGTTCGGCGGGCACGTGGTGCTGCTCCTGGCGCTCCGCCGCTTCCTGCCCGACCGGCCCGGGGTGCGGGACCCGAGGGAGCGCGCCCGCGAGCACGTCCGGCGGTCGGCGTGAAGGACCGGGTGAGCATCCTCGACGGCAACACCTTCCTGGTCAGCGACCGGCGCGGCAACATCGAACCGTCGTACGACTTCCCCACCGGGCTGTTCTCCTTCGACACCCGGTTCCTCTCCACCTGGATCCTCTCCCTCGACGGGCAACTGCTGCACGCCCTCTCCATCGACGACGCGCACTCCTACAAGACCCGGTTCTTCATGGTCCCCGGCGAACCGACGCACTACCTCGACGCGGACGTCTCGGTGATTCGCAGCCGCTCCGTCGGCGGCAGCTTCGACGAAAAGGTGACCCTGCTCAACCACTCCGAGGAGGACAAGGAGTTCCGTCTCCGGCTCGACATCGGCTCCGACTTCGCCGACCTCTTCGAGATCAAGCACCAGCGGAGGAAGAAGGGCAGCGTCACGCCGACGGTGGAGGAGAACGGGCTGCGGCTCACCTACCGCCGGCAGGGCTTCCACCGGGAGGCCAGGATCAGCAGCACCGCGCCCGCCGAGGTCGACCAGGGCGGGATGACGTTTCGGATCCGCATCGCGGCGCACGGAGAGTGGACCACCCGACTGCACGTCGCCACCGTCATCTATGGGGCACGGGGCGAGGACATCCGGGCCACCCTGCCGCTGGGCGGCCACCGCTCGGTGGCGGCCATCGAGGCCGAGCAGAACGCGCTGGTCGAGAACGCGCCCAAGCTCGGCTGCGACTGCGAGCCGCTCGCCGGGGCGTACCGGCGCAGCCTCAACGACCTGGCCGCCCTCCGCTACGAGTCGATCACGCTCGGCGTGCGGCTGGTCGCCGCCGGCCTGCCCTGGTTCATGACGCTGTTCGGGCGGGACAGCATCTTCACCTCGCTCCAGATCCTGCCGTTCCTGCCCGAGATGATCCAGCCGACGATCCTCATGCTGGCCGGGTTGCAGGGCGGGCGGATCGACGACTTCCGGGACGAGGAACCCGGCAAGATCCTGCACGAGCTGCGGTACGGCGAGACCGCCGGCTTCGAGGAGCAGCCCCACTCGCCGTACTACGGCGCGGCCGACACCACCGCGCTCTTCGTGATCCTGCTCGACGAGTACGAGCGGTGGACCGGGGACACGGAGCTGGTGCGCCGACTCGAACAGGAGACCCGGGCGGCGCTGACCTGGCTCGACACGTACGGGGACCTGCTCGGGACGGGTTACGTCTGGTACATGACCCGCAACCCGGAGACCGGGCTGCCGAACCAGTGCTGGAAGGACTCCCCGGACGCCATCTCCTACTCCGACGGCCGGCTGCCGCCGTTTCCCCGGGCCACCTGCGAACTGCAGGGGTACGCCTACGACGCGAAGCGGCGCGGCGCCCGGATGGCCCGGGAGATCTGGGGCGACCAGGCGTACGCGGACCGGCTGGAACGCGAGGCGGCGGCGCTCAAGGAGCGGTTCAACCGCGACTTCTGGATCCCGGAGCGGGAGTACTACGCGCTGGCCCTGGACCCGCAGGGGCGGCATGTGGACGCGCTCACCTCCAACATCGGGCACCTGCTGTGGAGCGGCATCGTCGACGAGGCCCGGGCCCCGGCGGTCGCCGCGCATCTGCTCGGTCCGCGGCTCTTCTCCGGCTGGGGGGTCCGGACGCTCGCCGACGACCAGGGCCGCTACAACCCGATCGGCTACCACGTCGGCACGGTGTGGCCGTTCGACAACTCGATCATCGCCTGGGGCCTGTGGAGGTACGGCTTCCGGCACGAGGCGGGCCAGATCTGCGACTCGATACTCAGCGCGTCCCACTACTTCGGCGGGCGGCTCCCCGAAGCGTTCGCCGGCTACGAGCGCGGCCTCACCGACTACCCGGTGCAGTATCCGACCGCGTGCAGCCCGCAGGCCTGGTCCGCCGGCACTCCTCTGCTGCTGCTCCGGGTGATGCTGGGGCTGGAGCCGCAGGGCGATCATCTGATCATCGACCCGGCGGTGCCGCCGGGAATGGGCCGGGTGGAGCTGCTCGACATCCCCGGTCGGTGGGGGCGGGTGGATGCCCTGGGCCGTAGCCGCGCCCCGCACGACGGGAACCACAGCCACTGAGCCGGCCGACTCAGGACGGACAGGGGGTGGTCACCGCCACCCGGACCCGCTCGTCGACCCGCTCCGCCAGCACGGCCTGCTCACCCGCCCGGGCGTACCTGTCGACGGAGTCCACCACCGGCGCGGCGCCGGCGCCGAACGCGGCGGCCAGCCGTTGGTCGGCAGGCGCGGCCGCCTCGGCACGGGCGGTCCGGACGGTGCCACCGCCGGGGCAGGGCGCGGTCAGCACCTGGACCGGCCCGCTCGCGCCGCCCCACCGGGCCAGCGCGCCGGCCAGCGCGGCGGACTCTCCGGCCGCGTCGGCGGCCGGGGCGCGGTAACCCGCGCCGACCGGACGGCAGCCGGTGGCGACGGTCAGCAGCACCCGCCCGGGCCCGCCGGGCCGGCCCTCGACCGCCACGAAGTCGCCGGCGTCGGCGCGCAGCAGCGGCTCGCCGTCGAACGACGAGACGCCGGCCCGCCAAACGGACGGCAGTCGGTCGGCCACCCGACGCAGCACGTCCCGGG
Organism: Micromonospora sp. WMMD980; assembly: GCF_029626035.1. Taxonomy (NCBI): domain Bacteria; kingdom Bacillati; phylum Actinomycetota; class Actinomycetes; order Micromonosporales; family Micromonosporaceae; genus Micromonospora; species Micromonospora sp. WMMD980. The sequence goes on along the minus strand of NZ_JARUBE010000003.1, from coordinate 6,043,232 downwards.
CGTCACCGCCGGCGGTCGCCACCTCGATGCCGCGCTCCAGCGCCGCGCCGCGCTCCAACGGCGTCACCCGGCAGTCGCGCTCCAGCCGGTCCGGCAGGAGCGCCGGCACCCCGACCGTGCCGATCGCGGCGCTCAGCTCGCCGATCGCCCGGTCCACCACCGGACCGGCCTGGTCCAGCGAGCGCTGCTCCTTGACGGTGGGTGGATCGTCGCGGACGGACCACCAGGTCAGCCCGGCGAGCAGCACGGCCCACACCACCGTGGCGGCCACCAACCAGCGCTGCCGGCGGCGGCCGGAACCGGGCTGGTCGGGACGGGTGGGCGGGGCGTAGCCCGGCGGGACGGCACTCACCGGGTCATGGTGCCACGCGTCGGCGAACCGCCCGCCCGCGCCTCGGCACCCCGGTCAGGCCGGGACGGACCGGCGGGACAGCAGCCACAGCAGGTAGAAGGGCCGCTGACGCAGCTCACCGCGCCGGTCGGCGTACTGGTCGGCGGCGAGCACGGCGGAGAAGAAACCGCCCGCCCCGAGCATGCCGAGCACCGGCGCCAACTGCGCGCCCTCCACCGCGACCAGGGTGGCCGCGACGGTCGCCACCGCGGCGCCGGCGGCCTGCACGGCCGACCGTCGGGCCACCCGGGCGACCTCGGAACGCGCCGCGCGCACACCTTCCTGGATCTCCGCGTCGAGCTTCGCCAACTGCACCAGCGCCTTCTCCGGATCGGTGTCGACGTCCAGCATCCGCCCCCGCAGGTAGGCCTGGGTCGCGGCGAGCGCGTCGCCCTCCTGGGTGAGGATGGCGCAGTAGTCGCGCAGCGAGGTGCCCTCCAGCATCGGCAGGTCCAGTCGGAGCAGCGGGGTGACCAGGCGCGCCTTGACCGGGTCTCCACTCGGCACGTCGACGACCCGGTGCCCCTTCACGATCAGGTCCAGCGTGCGGTCCGGGTGGTCCCCCAGCTCGATCCGACCGACGCTGTCGAAGGGCGACGAGGTCGACTGGGCGTCCGGCGCGCGGGACTCCAGGTGGCTGCGGCGGGAGGTCTGCGGGAAGTAGACCAACTGGCCGCTCTCCAGCAGCGGCGCGCAGTCCCGCAGGTACGCGCCGAGCCTCTCCAGGTCCTCGCACTCGGCGTAGAGGTCGTCGATCTGAATGTCCTCGAACCGGCACTCCCGTCCGCAGCGGGACGGATCCTCCCCGCACCGCTTGCACCGTTCACGGTTCGCCAGGTAGCACAAGGCGCCGCCGGGCTGGGAGAGAACCAGCTTGGCGGTGACCAGCGTGGCCCGTTTGGTGAGGAACGAGAGATCCTGGTCGAGACTGGCGACCGAGACGTCGAACGGACGGGACCGGCCGGACCGCCCCGCCGGCGGCGCGAGCTCGCGGGCGATCTCCTCGCCCCGGTTGCCGTCGATGAAGTCGACCAGGTAGCGACGGGCGTAGCCGGCGACGTCGTCAGGCACCTCGGTCCCCTTTCGGTGCGGCGGAACGCCGCCGCCCAGCGTGCCACGCCCGGGCAAGGACCGCCGTGGACGCCCGTGGCCCGCCACCCCGGACGGGGGCGGCGGGCCACGATCTCAGCACTGTCAGGCGGCGCAGGTGTTAAGAAGGGGCCCTTCCTCTACCGGAAGCGTTAACAGGGGGCCGCTCCTTACACCTTCACGGTGACGGTGACCTCGTTGATGCCGCGCGCGGCGGTCACGGCGGTGTCGCCGTTGCCGTGCCGGGACAGCGCCCGGAGCGTCCACGAGCCCGGCGCGGCGAAGAAGCGGAACTGGCCGGCCGGGGACGTCACCACCTCGGCGGTGAACTCGCCCGTCGAGTCGAGCAGCCGGACGTACGCGCCCGGCACGGCCTCGCCGGACTCGGCCAGCACCTGGCCGGTGATGACGGTTTCCTTCTCCAGGTCCAGGCTGGCCGGGAGCGGGGCGGCCTGGTCCGGCGCGGCACAGCCGGCAGCGGTCGGAGCGGTCGGAGCGGTCATGGTCACGCCTCCCCGGGCTCGTCGCCGAGCGCCACCGGCACACCGACGAGCGAGCCGTACTCGGTCCAGGATCCGTCGTAGTTCTTCACGTTCCGGTGCCCGAGCAGCTCCTGGAGCACGAACCAGGTGTGCGACGAGCGCTCGCCGATCCGGCAGTAGGCGATCGTCTCCTTGCCGTCGTCCAGCCCGGCGTCGGCATAGATCTTGCGCAGCTCGTCGTCGGACTTGAACGTGCCGTCCTCGTTGGCCGCCTTGGACCACGGCACACTGATCGCGGTCGGCACGTGCCCGGCCCGCTGCGCCTGCTCCTGCGGGAGGTGGGCCGGGGCGAGCAGCCGGCCGGCGTACTCGTCGGGGCTGCGCACGTCGACCAGGTTCCTGGTGCCGATCGCGTCGACCACCTCGTCGCGGAACGCGCGGATCGACGTGTCCGGCGCCTGCGCGACGTACTGCGTCGCCGGGCGGGTCACCGCGTCGGAGACCAGCGGGCGGGCGTCCAGCTCCCACTTCTTGCGACCGCCGTCGAGCAGCTTGACGTCGCGGTGACCGTAGAGCTTGAAGTACCAGTACGCGTACGCGGCGAACCAGTTGTTGTTGCCGCCGTAGAGGATGACGGTGTCGTCGTTGGCGATGCCCCGCTTGGAGAGCAGCGCGGCGAACTGCTCCTGGTTGACGAAGTCCCGCCGGACCTGGTCCTGGAGGTCGGTCTTCCAGTCGAGCTTGATCGCGCCGGCCAGGTGGCCGGTGTCGTAGGCCGAGGTGTCCTCGTCGACCTCGACGAAGACGACGCCCGGGGTGTCGAGGTTCTTCTCGGCCCACTCGGCCGAGACGAGTGCGGTGTCGCGACTCATCAGATCACTCCCTGGTGAGGATGGGTGGTGAGCCTGCGCGCGGAGATCGAAGTCGGTGGTTGTCGCACCACGCGCGGGACCCAGAGCTAGGAACGGATCACGGGTACGTGCGACGGCGCCGCTGCCGGGCGTTCGGGGGGTGTGGTGGACCCTTGGTGCCGATGGCCGCTCAGGCGGCCGGAGACAGCCCCGCCGTCAGATGACGGGGCGACACAGGCAGGTGGCCACGCGGCACAGGTCGACCGCGCGCCGTTTGGTGAGGTGGGTCCCCATGGGCAGGGACACTACCAGCCGTCCCGGCATGCGCCATCGATCCGACCAGCATGCGAGACGTCGGCACCGCCAGCCGGGAGCGCCCGGCCAGCTTTCAGCCGGCGGAGTTGATCGGGACGTTCTTGGCGTCCGCGTCGACCACCAGGCCCGCAGGCGTCGGCTGGACCTTGCGGAGGTTGAGCTGGAACGGCAGCTCCGGCAGCGGCACGTCGATCGAGATGCTCTTGGCGTAGTTGGCCAGCAGCGTCCGCGCCAGCGCCACGTTCGGCAGGCCCTCGGCGGTGAGGTCGTTGAACCGCAGCGCCACCTTGCCGCCGGCCACTGTCACGTCGGCGGTGCCGTTGACGGTCAGCTTGACGCCGAGGATGTCCACCGGGGCGGTCACCGCCAGCTTGCCGTCGCGCTCGCCGAGCGTCAGGCCGGGCCGCTTGATCAGCTTGGCCAGGCTGTCGTAGGTGACGGTGCCCCGCCCGTCGACGGTCTCGGCCACCACGTCGCCCTGGCCGGAGCGGAGCGTGTCCAGCGAGGCGGTCACGTTGCGGGCGTCCACGTCCAATCGAGGCACGTCCACCGCGCCGCCCTGCACGTTGCCCTTCACGTCGGTGAGCTGGATCGAGATGCGCTCGTACCTGCCGGCCAGCACCTGGTTGAGGAACGGGAAGCCACCCACCTCGACCTTGGGCGCGGCGGACTGCGCGTCCTGCTTGGCGAGTTCCTGACGCACCTGGTCGGCGATGGCCCGCTCGGCGACGCCGGCAGCCACCCGGTCGGCGACGACGAGCAGCCCGGCCAGCACCAGCAGCAGGACGACGAAACCGATCAGCACCTTCCGGCCCCGGCGACGGGGCCGGCCCTCCGCCGGGTACGCCTCTGCCACGCCGCCTCCAAGCCTCGCCGCCGTCACCGCGTCTCGCGGCGCAACCGTACTTACCCGGGGCGGGACTTCTCCAACCGGGCGCTCAGAGGAAGAGCACGCACATGGCGTACGCGGCGGGCGCGGCGAGCGCGAAGCCGCCCAGCGGCCCCTGCATGTGCCGGGCCACCCACATGGTCGGCGGCTCACCGGCCATCAGGCGGCCCGCCTCGGCGTATCCCACGGCGAGGTCGGCCAGCACGGCGGTGGCCGCGGTGACCACGCCGACCAGCGCGGCGCTGGTCGGGGTGAAGCCGACCAGGTAGCTGCCGAGCACGGCGCTGGTCAGGGTGCCGATCATGGCGCCCGCGACGACGCCCGCCGCGCCGCGGGGCACCTGTGGGGCGAGCCGGGGCCACGGCGCCACGGCGTCGGTCAGCCGCGCCACCAGCAGGGCCACCCCGGCGGCGGTGAGACAGACGGTGATCGCCTGGGTGCCCTTGGGGATCCGGCTGAGCACGATCAGCGAGGCGAACGCGACCACCCCGACGACGATGAGCAGGGTGCCGCCCAGCGAGTCGGTGACCCGGACCCGGTCCACCCGGCGGACGAGCTGCCCGAGCACACCGAGCACGAGGCCGGCGACCGCGGCGTAGCCGAGCGGGGCCAGGCCGGCGATGTCCGACCGCACGGCGGCGACGTCGGCGATCGCCGCGGTGCCGGCGCTGACCAGCGCGACCACCAGCAGCGCGGGCGGTCGCATGGCCATCGTCCAGGCGAGCACGTAGAGCAGCTGGACGCCGAAGATGATGACCGCGAACGGCAGCCGGTGCCCCGGGCCGGCGGTCTGCGCCCCGAGCACCAGGCCGACGCCGAGCAGCGCGGCGAAGCCGGCCACGGTCAGGGCCAGCGGCCGGCGGAACTCCACCGGCGGCACGTCCTCCTCGGACGCGCCGTCCGAGGCGTCTTCGGGGCGGCGGCCGGGGCCGCCCTTGCGGAGCCGGCGCGGGCCCTTGCGCTCCCGCCGCGCCCCCTCCTCCTCGGCCGGCCCGGTGCGCGGGGCAGGCGGGTAGCCACGGGCGGGGGCGGACGACCCGGAGGACGGGTCGTCGGCCCACGGGTCACGACCGGCGTCGCGCGAGGTGGAGGGAAACACGCCCCGATCGTGCCAGACCCGGGCGGCTCGGCGGAGGTCACGGTTTCGGCAACGTTAAAACCTGCGCCGCGATCGAGGGCAGAAAGGGCAAACGGGAAAAGGCGCGAAGGTGACGACCGGACCATCGGTTACGCTCAACCCGTTACCCCGCCCGTCAGCGACGCCGGGACCCACGCAAGTTCACAGCGCCGCCCGCACCGGGTGGGCCGCTGGTCGCGCGCGGCCGAAGGGCCGCCGGGACGGAGGTGATCGTGGAGCTCCTGCTGCTCGTGACCGCACGGGCGGGTGAGCCGTCGGCGGTGTTGCCGGCACTCGACCTGCTGCCGCACTCGGTGCGCACCGCACCCCGTGACGTGCGCACCCTGGTGTCCGGCCCGACCCCGGACGCGGTCCTGGTGGACGCTCGCTCCGAGTTGAGCGAGGCGCGGGCCACCTGCCGGATGCTGCACGCCACCGGGATCGGCGTGCCGCTGGTCGCGGTGGTGACCGAGGCCGGCCTGATCGCGTTGAACGCCGACTGGGGCGTGGACGACGTGATCCTCGCCGGGGCCGGCCCGGCCGAGGTGGAGGCGCGGTTGCGGCTCGCGGTCGGCCGGCTGAGCAACGCCGTCGCCGGCGCCGGCGGTTCGATCCGGGCCGGCGAGCTGAACATCGACCCGGACACCTACGCCGCGAAGCTGAAGGGCCGGCCGCTCGACCTGACCTACAAGGAGTTCGAGCTGCTGAAGTTCCTCGCCCAGCACCCGGGGCGCGTCTTCACCCGCGACCAGTTGCTGCGCGAGGTCTGGGGCTACGACTACTTCGGCGGCACCCGCACGGTCGACGTGCACGTCCGGCGGCTGCGCGCCAAGCTCGGCTCGGAGTACGAGTCGATGATCGGCACGGTCCGCCAGGTCGGCTACAAGTTCGTCGTGCCGCCGTCGCGCTCGCTGCCGGAGTCGGAGCCGGCCCCGCTGCCGGTCTGACCGCGCCCAACCGGGGCAACTTTTCCCATACGCACTATTTGCCCACTGAGTCCCTCATATCCTGACTGCCGGATTCGTCAGGATGAGGGGAGTCAACGGTGCGTGTGGTGACCACGGGGGCGGCGAACGGCCGGTACCACTGATGTCCGGCTCGACGCTGAAGGCGGTGGCGGTCGTCACCGCCGTGCTCGCCGGGCTGCTGGCCTCCGCGTACGCGCTGGGCCGCAGCCTGGTTCCCGAGCAGCACCCGTCGACGGCGGGCGCGACCACCTCGGCCTACGGCCCCCGCTACGCCGACCAACCGCCGAGCGGCGACCCCGGCACGCCGAGCCCGGACCCGACCCCGGACCCGGCCGACGGAACGGGCCCGTACGGCGCGCACGTCAGCACCGGCTCCGCCCGGGTCGCGCTGACCTTCGACGACGGCCCCGACCCGCGATGGACGCCGCAGGTGCTGGCCCTGCTGAGCCAGTACGGCGTGCGGGCCACGTTCTGCGTCGTCGGCGAGAACGCCGAGAACTACCCGGACCTGGTCCGGTCGATCGCGGCCGAGGGGCACACCCTGTGCAACCACTCCTGGAAGCACGATGTCAACCTCGGCAGACGCACCCCGGAGACGATCCGGGCGGACCTGAGACGCACCAACGACGCCATTCTGGCCGCCGCGCCGAACGCCCACGTCGCCTACTACCGGCAGCCGGGCGGGGTCTGGACGCCGCAGGTGGTGTCGGCCTGCACGGAGCTGGGCCTCACCCCCCTGCACTGGAGCGTCGACCCCTCGGACTGGAAGACGCCGGGCCCCACCGCCATCGAGACCACCGTCCGCACCCAGACCGGCCCGGGGGCGATCGTGCTGATGCACGACGCGGGCGGCGACCGCTCCGGCACGGTGGCCGCGTTGCAACGGCTGCTGCCCGAACTGCTGGCTCGGTTCGAGCTGGAGCCGCTGCCCACCGGCGCCGCGTGACGAGCACCACTCCCGACCGCGTCGCTCCACCGCGAACGGCGGCCCGGAGGCCGCTACCGTGACGGGGATGAGCACCGAGCCGACGAGTGGTGGCGGTCCCGACACGGCGACGCCGGGCCACCGGGTGTCGCCCGCCGACCGGCTGACCGCGCCCGAGGTGGCCGAGGTGCTGACGCTGGCCCGGGCCGCCGGCGACGCCGACGGCGCCGACCCGCTCGACGAGCACGTGCTCCTGCGGATGCGCGACCCCGGGGCGCCGGCCGTGCACCTCACCGCCCGCGCGGCCGACGGGACCCTGACCGGGTACGCGCACCTCGACACCACGGACCCGGCCAAGGGGGTCGGCGTGGAGCTGGTGGTGCATCCGGCGCACCGGCGGCGGGGCACCGGCCGGGCGTTGGCCCGGGGCGTGCTGGCCGCCGCCGAACCCGGTCCGTTGGGCGCCTGGGCGCACGGGGACCACCCGTCAGCCGCCGCGCTCGCGGTCGACCTGGGCTTCACCCGCGCCCGCGTGCTCTGGCAGCTGCGCCGCCCGTTGACCGCCGCGCCGCCCGCGCCGGCCCTGCCCGAGGGCGTCGAGCTGCGGGCGTTCCGCCCGGGTGAGGACGACGAGGCCTGGCTGGCGGTCAACAACGCGGCGTTCGCCCAGCACCCCGAGCAGGGCCGGTGGACCCTCGACGACCTGCGCGTGCGCATCGCCGAGCCGTGGTTCGACCCGGCCGGCTTCCTGCTCGCGGTGGACTCCGCCACCGGCCGGCTGCTCGGTTTCCACTGGACCAAGGTGCACGAGCGGCCCGGGTCGGCCCGGATCGGCGAGGTCTACGTGCTCGGCGTCGACCCGTCGGTCCACCGCGGCGGGCTCGGTCGGGCGCTCACCGCCGCCGGCCTGGCCCACCTGCGCGACGCGCGGGGGCTGGACCGGGTGATGCTCTACGTCGACGAGAGCAACACCGGGGCGGTCGCGCTCTACGAGCGGCTCGGCTTCGCCCGCTGGTCCGCGCACGTCAACTACCAGCGCGACTGATCGGCGACGAAGACCTCGGCGGGCGGTCACGGGAGCGTCACGCGGACGGCTCGGCGCGGTAACGACTGCCCGGATAAATCGCCTTAAAGGCGATAGCGGGCCGCGAGTTCACGAAATGGACAGGCCCACCTCAGCCTACGGCCATCCCGTCGGCCGAACGTGTTCATCGCCCGTTCACTTCCGACCGGCGAACCGTCCACCTGGCCCTCCTAACTTTCACGTCAAGCCGGTCAGCGCCGGCCCCCGGCAACCCCGGGCGACCTGACCAAAGACGTGAAGGGAAACCCCTCAAGTGAAGCTCCAGCGGCACGGCGCCATCGCCTGTCTCGCTCTTACCGCGGTTCTCGGTCTCAGCGCCTGCGGCTCGGACAACAACGAGCCGACCGGCGGTTCCGCCTCCGGCTCCGCCGCCGCCGTCGACTGCGGCAAGGGCACGCTGAACGCGCAGGGCTCCTCCGCGCAGAAGAACGCCATGGCCGAGTGGATCAAGGCGTACCAGCAGAAGTGCGCGGGCACCACGATCAACTACGAGCCGAGCGGCTCCGGCGCCGGCATCCAGGCGTTCATCGCCGGCACCGCCGACTTCGCCGGCTCCGACTCCGCGCTCAAGCCGGAGGAGCAGCCGCAGGCCGACGCGAAGTGCGCCGGCGGCCAGGCCCTCAACCTGCCGATGGTGATCGGCCCGGTCGCGGTCGTCTACAACGTCAGCGGCGCGGACAACCTCCAGTTCAGCCCGGCCACCCTGGCGAAGATCTTCGCCGGCAAGGTGACCAAGTGGGACGACGCGGCGATCAAGGCCGACAACCCGGACGCCAAGCTGCCGTCGGCCGCGATCCAGGCGGTGCACCGCTCCGACGAGTCGGGCACCACCGACAACTTCACCAAGTACCTCTCCAAGACCGCCGAGGCGGACTGGACCTTCGGCAACGCCAAGGCGTGGAAGGCTCCGGGCGGCGTCGGCGCGGCCAAGTCCGACGGCGTGGCCAGCAAGGTCAAGAGCACCGACGGCACCATCAGCTACGTCGAGCTGTCGTACGCCGAGAACTCCGCCCTGAAGATGGCCAAGATCAAGAATGGGGCCGGCGAATTCGTCGAGCTGACCGGTGACTCGGCCGGCAAGACCATCGCCGGGGCCAAGTTCGAGGGCCAGGGCAACGACCTCAAGATGTCGATCGACTACAACACCAAGGAGGCCGGGGCCTACCCGATCGTCCTGGCGACCTACGAGATCGTCTGCAGCAAGGGCCTCGCCGCCGACAAGCTGCCGCTGGTCAAGGGCCTGCTCGGCCACGCCGCCAGCGCGGAGGGCCAGCAGGAGCTGGCCGAGCTGGGCTACGCCCCGCTGCCGGACGCCGTCCGCGCCAAGGTCGAGGCCGCCGTCAAGAGCCTCTCCTGACGCCCTGAACGACACCTCCTCAACGCGAAGCGAGCGAGCAGATGGGTGACACCCCTCACCGCTCGGCGCACGCCGGCACCGGCGGGACCCCCGTGGCCACGAGCCACGAGCGGCCCGCCGGTGCCTCGGCGCGTGTGGCCGAGCGCTCCGGAAACCCTGGCCGCCCCGGCGGCGACCTCGGCGGGGGCGGCGGCCTCCCGCGCGCCCGCGCCTTCGGCGCGGAACGGGCGTTCCACGGCCTGACCCTGGCCGCCGGCAGCACCGTGCTGGTCATCATCGCGGCCATCGCGATCTTCCTGATCGCCAAGGCCGTACCGGCGCTGCGGGCCAACACCGAGTCCTTCTGGACCTTCGAGGGCTGGTTCCCGAACGACAACCCGCCGAAGTTCGGCATCGGCGCGCTCGCCTTCGGCACGGTGCTGAGTTCGCTGCTGGCGCTGTTCATGGCGGTGCCGGTCGCGCTGGGCATCGCCCTCTACCTGTCGCACTACGCCCCGCGCCGGCTCGGCAACGGCCTGGGCTTCCTGATCGACCTGCTGGCCGCCGTGCCGAGCGTGGTCTTCGGCCTCTGGGGCCGCGACTACTTCGCCGGCCCGGTCGCCGACCTCTCCGCCTGGCTGCACACCTACTTCGGCTGGATCCCGATCTTCGGCGACGGCCCGTACGGCAGCTCGATCCTGCTCGGCTCCGTGGTGTTGGCGATCATGGTGCTGCCGATCGTCACCTCGCTCTCCCGCGAGGTGTTCCGGCAGACCCCGACCGCCAACGAGGAGGCCGCGCTCGCGCTCGGCGCCACCCGCTGGGAGATGATCCGCACCGCGGTCCTGCCGTACGGCCGGCCGGGTGTCATCGCCGCGGTGATGCTGGGCCTGGGCCGGGCGCTCGGCGAGACCATCGCGCTCGCGCTGACCCTCGGCTCGACGTACGCCATCTCGTTCAACATCCTGCAGAGCGGCGGCAACTCGATCGCCGCCAACATCGCCAACCGGTTCGCCGAGGCGAACGACACCGGCCGGGGCGCGCTGATCGCCTCCGGTCTGGTGCTCTTCGCGATCACGCTGATCGTCAACATCACCGCCCGGGCGATCATCTACCGGCGGCGCGAGTTCACGGAGTCCGCGGCATGACCTCCACTCTCACCCCCCGCCGCCCGCGCCCGCCGGCCCAGCCGGCCACGCTGCGGGCCCGGCGGCTTCCCGCGTACGCCGCGCCCGCCCTCGCCGTCGCGGCGCTGCTGCTCGCGGCCGGTCTGGTCTACGGCGCCGGTATCGGCGGCGCGGTCCTGGTCGTGGTGCTCGGCGTGCTGCTCTACCTGATCGGTCTCTTCGCCGCCGCGAACGCGGTGGAGGGCCGACGGTCGGCCCGTAACCGGATCTGGAGCGCGCTGATCCACTCCGCCTTCGTGCTGGCCGTGCTGCCGCTGGCGTCGGTGGTCTGGACGCTGGTGAGCAAGGGCTCCGGACGGCTGGACGCCGACTTCTTCGGCACCTCGATGAACAACATCGGGGCGCGGGACGCCAACGGCGGCGCCTACCACGCGATCGTCGGCACGCTGGAGCAGGTCGGCATCGCCGCGCTGATCACCGTGCCGCTCGGCGTGCTGTGCGCGATCTACGTGGTCGAGTACGGCCGGGGCCGGTTCGCGTTCGCCATCCGCTTCTTCGTGGACGTGATGACCGGCATCCCGTCCATCGTCACCGGCCTGTTCGTGCTGGCCTTCTGGGTGCTCATCGTCTCGCCCTGGTTCAACGACGGCCGGCCGAGCTTCTCCGGCTTCGCCGCCGCGCTGGCGTTGAGCGTGCTCATGCTGCCCACCGTGGTGCGGTCCACCGAGGAGATGCTCCGGCTCGTGCCGGCGCCGCTGCGCGAGGGCGCGTACGCGCTCGGCGTACCGAAGTGGAAGACCATCCTGCGGGTCGTGCTGCCGACCGCGCTGCCCGGCATCGTCACCGGCATCATGCTCGCGATCGCGCGGGCCGCCGGTGAGACCGCGCCGGTGCTGCTCGTCGCCGGCGGCGGCGCGGCGATCAACTTCAACCCGTTCGAGAACAACCAGTCGTCGCTGGCGCTCTTCGTCTATCAGCAGGCCGGCGAGGCGTCGAAGTACTCGCCGGCGCGGGCCTGGACCGCGGCGCTGACTCTGGTCGCGCTCGTCCTCGTCCTGACCGTCGCCGCGAAGCTGCTGGCCCGTCGAAACCGGCTCGGCCGATGAACCCCGGAGGTACCGCCACCATGGCCAAGCGCGTCGAAGCCGCCAACGTGACCGCCTACTACGGCGGTTTCAAGGCGATCGAGAACATCAACCTGACCGTCGAGCCGAAGACCGTGACCGCCCTCATCGGCCCGTCCGGCTGCGGCAAGTCGACGTTCCTGCGGTCCATCAACCGGATGCACGAGGTGCTGCCCGGCGCCCGGGTCGAGGGCAACCTGGCCATCGACGGCCAGGACATCTACGACCGGGACGTGGACGTCACCGCGGTCCGCCGGATGATCGGCATGGTCTTCCAGCGGCCGAACCCGTTCCCCACCATGAGCATCTTCGACAACGTGGTGGCCGGCCTGCGGCTCAACGGCGTGCGGCGCAAGTCGATCCTGGAGGAGGCCGCCGAGAAGGCGCTCCGCTCGGCGAACCTGTGGGACGAGGTGAAGGACCGGCTCGGCAAGCCCGGCGCCGGCCTCTCCGGCGGTCAGCAGCAGCGCCTCTGCATCGCCCGCACCATCGCCGTCGAGCCGCAGGTGGTGCTGATGGACGAGCCGTGCTCGGCGCTGGACCCGATCTCCACGCTGGCCATCGAGGATCTGATGTTCCAGCTCAAGGACAAGTTCACCATCATCATCGTCACGCACAACATGCAGCAGGCCGCGCGGGTGTCCGACCGCACCGCGTTCTTCTCGATCGAGAAGACCGGCGACCCGGGCCGCCTGATCGAGTACGACAACACCCAGAAGATCTTCAGCAACCCCACCCAGAAGAAGACCGAGGACTACATCACCGGCCGCTTCGGCTGAGGTGTAAGGAGGGGCCCCCTGTTAACGCATTCTGTATAACAGGGGGCCCCTCCTAACCTCAGCGCAGCAGGAAGCGCGGCTCGGGGCCGTCCAGGTCCTCGATGTGCGGGAGGATCGGCGTACCCGGGTCTCGTTCCGCCGCCGCGCGGGCCACGCCCGCGAGGTCGCCGGCGGCGGCGATCTCGCCGAGCGTGACCATGGTCGGCGGCAGCATGGTCAGCTCGCCCGCCTCCGCCCGGGCCAGCGCGTCCGCCGGTCGCAGCCACAGCGTGTGGTCGGCCTCCCCGGAGACGTCGCGGGTCCGCTGCCCCTCGGGCAGCAGGGCGACGAAGAAGTACGTATCGAAGCGTCGCGGCTCGAACTCCGGCGTGATCCACCGGGTCCACGGCAACAGCAGGTCCGACCGGAGCGTGAGCCCACGCCCGGCCAGCAGGTCGGCGAAGCCGGTACGCCGGCCCACCAGATCCTGCCGGGCGGCCTCCCAGTCGTCGCCGCTCACGTCGCCGACCACGGTGTCGGCGTCCGGGCCGGCCAGCAGCACGCCCGCCTCCTCGAACACCTCGCGGGCGGCGGCGCAGACCACCGCCTGCGCGTCCGCCGGGTCGAGCCGGAACCGCTCCCCCCAGGCCGCCGGCTCCGGCCCGGCCCAGCCGAGGTGCGTCTGCGAGTCGGACCGGTCCACCCCGCCGCCGGGGAAGGCGTACATGCCGCCGAAGGTCATCGCCGCCACCCGCCGGATCAGATAGACCTCGAAGTCGTCGCCGGTCGGGCGGAGCAGCAGCACGGTGGCGGCGACCCGGGGCACGGCGGGCAAACCGCCCTCGGCCTGGAACCGGCGGGCGTGCTCCACCAGGGCAGGGTGTGCGGCGAAGCCGTCGATCGTCATGGCGCGAGCCTAGTTCCGGTACGGCGATCCGGCCGGACCGGATCCCGCCGCCCGACCGGACCCGGTTCGACCGTCTTTGGGGACCGCCAGCGGCGCCCGCGTCGACTCCGCCATGTCCTGCCAGCTCGCCCGGCCCCGCACCGCCCCGCCCGGCCCGGCCCCGCCCGGCCCCGCACCGCCCCGCCCGGCCCGGCCCCGCCCGGCCCCGCACCGCCCCGCTGGGCACGGAACGCCCGGCGACAAACCCCTCCTGTCACCCTGCGTGGCGGTGATCCGCGCCGCCAGGTCTCTCCCCCGTCACCTTTGCTCTGCAGCCATTGGCGCAGCAGCAACCAACGGTGACCGCTGCGTAGAGGGCTGCAGAGCAAAGGCAGCCGCGCGGTCGCGGGCTGTCGGCCGATGGCCGACCTTTATGTCCGGTGAGCGAGCGATGAGGTCGGAATCTGCGCTGGAGATCGCCCGAGGCGATGACTCTGCGCAACCTTTACGCTCCGTTGTCGCCGAATGGGGCGGCAGGGAGCCACGGAGAACCGGAGACGCGCGAACGTCTCGGCGGCCCCTCCGCCCGAGGCGTGGCGGCGCACGCCGGACCGCCGGCCGGGACGCGGTGGCGCAACGCCGGGCCGCCGGCCAGGACGCGGTGGCGCAACGCCGGGCCGCCGGCCAGGACGCGGTGGCGCAACGCCGGGCCGCCGGCCAGGACGCGGTGGCGCAACGCCGGGCCGCCGGCCAGGACGCGGTGGCGCAACGCCGGGCCGCCGGCCAGGACGCGGTGGCGCAACGCCGGGCCGCCGGCCAGGACGCGGTGGCGCAACGCCGGGCCGCCGGCCAGGACGCGGTGGCGTAACGCCGGGCCCCGGGCGGGCCCGACGCGCGTCCCGATCGTTGGATCATCCTGCGGGGGTGGACGCCGGGCGGGATAGCGTGCCGGCATGACGCGTTGGGGAATCCTGGCCACCGGACACATCGCCGCCGCCTTCGCCACCGACCTGCGGCTGGCGCCGGGCGCGGAACTGGTGGCGGTCGGGTCGCGTACCCGGGAGAGCGCCGAGGAGTTCGCGCGGCGGCACGACGTGCCCCGGGCGTATGCCTCCTGGGCCGAACTGGCCGCGGACCCGGACCTGGACGCGATCTACGTGGCGACGCCGCACGCCGCGCACCACGAGGCGGCGCTAACCTGCCTGGCCGGTGGCAAGGCGGTGCTGGTGGAGAAGCCCTGCACGCTCGACCTGCCGACCACCGTCGAACTGGTGGAGACGGCGCGCGCCCGCGGGCTCTTCCTCATGGAAGCCATGTGGATGCGGACGAACCCGCTGATCCTGCGGGTGCTGGAGCTGATCTCCGACGGCGCGATCGGTGAGGTCACCCACGTCCGGGCCGACTTCGGGGTGGCCGGGCCGTTCCCGCCCGAGCACCGGATGCGCAATCCCGCGTTGGGCGGCGGCGCGCTGCTCGACCTCGGCGTCTATCCGCTGAGCGTGGCCCACCTGGTGCTCGGCGCTCCGCAGCACGTGCAGGCGTGGGCGACGCTGAGCCCGGAGGGGGTGGACGAGAACACCGGCATCGTGCTCGGCTGGGACTCTGGCGCGGTGGCGACGCTGAGCTGTGGCATGGTCGGCGCCACCGCGATCACCGCGTCGATCACCGGCACCACCGGCCGGATCGAGCTGCCCGAGCCGTTCTTCCGGCCCGGGTCCGCGGTGCTGCACCGGCTCGGCGCCGAGCCGGAGACGATCCCGGCGGACCTGACCGGCGGCGGCTACCAGTACGAGGCGATCGAGGTGCAGCGCTGCCTGGCGGCCGGGCTCACCGAGAGCCCGCTGGTGCCGCACGCCGCCACGCTGGAGATCATGGCCCTGATCGACGACATCAAAGCCCGGATCGGCGTCTCCTACGCGGTGTGAGATGGGGCCCCTTCTCTACCGGAGGCGTTAAGAAGGGGCCCCTCCTTCTCCTAGAACAGGGGCCGGACCAGCAGGTACGCGAGGCAGGCGATGGCCGCCGCGGCCGGGAACGTGATGATCCAGGCGATCACGATGTTGCCGGCCACGTTCCAGCGGACCGCGGAGAGCCGCTTGGTCGCGCCCACCCCCATGATCGCCGAGGTGATCGTGTGAGTGGTGGAGATCGGCGCCTTGAGCACCAGCGCGTTGAAGTAGAGCACCGCGCTGGCCACGGTCTCGGCCGCGAAGCCCTCCGCCGGGCCGAGGTCGATGATCTTCCGGCCCAGGGTCCGGATGATCCGCCAGCCACCCGCGTACGTGCCGAGCGCCAGCATCGTCGCGGAGGTCCAGAACACCCAGCCGGGGATGTGCGTCTTGCTCCCCTGGAAACCGCCGGTGTAGAGCGCCAGCACGATGATGCCCATGGTCTTGGCGGCGTCCTGCATGCCGTGGCCGACCGACATGGCGGCGGCGGACACGGTCTGCGCCATCCGGAAGCCCCGGTTCAGCTTGCCCGGCTGCCCCTTCCGGAACAGCCACATGATCGCGAGCATCACCAGGAAACCGAGGATCAGGCCGACCACCGGGGAGAGCACCATCGGGATGATGACCTTCTCCAGGATGTTGCCCCACTGGACGATGCCGTCGGCGGCGAACAGGGTCGCGCCGACCAGGCCGCCGAACAGGGCGTGCGAGGAGGAGGAGGGCAGGCCGAAGTACCAGGTGATCAGGTTCCAGGCGATCGCGCCGAGCACCCCGGCGAAGACCACGCCGAGGCTCTCCACCCCGGTCGGAAGCGTGACCAGCCCGTCACCGACGGTCTTGGCGACCCCGGCGCCGAAGTGCGCGCCGACGAAGTTGCCGACGGCGGCCAGGGCGAGCGCGATCCGGGGCGTCAGCGCCCGGGTCGAGATGCTGGTGGCGATCGCGTTGGCCGCGTCATGGAAGCCGTTCGTGTAGTCGAACGCCATGGCGACCGCGATCACCGCCAGCACGGCGATGAGTTCGGGACTCACGGGATCAGGACTCCTTGACCGCGATGGTCTCGACGGTGTTGGCCACGTGCTCGAAGGCGTCGCAGGCGGCCTCCAGTTCGTCGGCCACCTCCTTCATCTTCAGCACGGTGAGCGCGTCGTACTCACCGGAGAAGAGGCGGACGAGCAGCATCCGGTACGCCTGGTCGCCGTCGTTCTCCAGCCGGTTGCACTCGATCCAGTAGTCCTCGAGGTCCTTCATCGACTTGAGCCGGGGCATCGCCTCGGCGGTGAGCTTGGCCTGCTGGTCGAGCACGTTGACCAGCTCGTGCAGCTCGCGCGGCAGCGACGGGAGCTTGGTCAGGCCGTACAGGTAGAGCAGGTTGCCGACCGCCTCCAGGTGGTCCATCACGTCGTCGAGCAGCGAGCCCAGCCGGTAGATGTCCTCCCGGTCGAACGGGGTGATGAAGGTGGAGTTGATCTTTTTGTAGAGGTCGTGGGTTATCTGGTCGCTGTCGTGCTCGACCTCGGTCAGCCGCTCGCTGATCGACTGCACGTCCGCGCCGGGCAGACCCAGCTCGTTGAGCAGGTCGGTCCCCTTCACCAGGTTCTGCGCGGCCCTGGTGAAGAGCTCGTAGAAGGCGCCCTCGGTGGGACGGAAGGAAAACTTCACAGCACGGACCTCGTCGTGTCGGTGGAAGGGTGGCCGTCGCCCCGGGGGGCACCTGCTCTGGGCATGCTAGGGACCCGGTGGAACCGGGCATCGACCGGCCCACCCCTGGTCAGGCCCGATTCACCGCTCGTTCACCTTCCGTTCACCTGACTACCGTGCGCCCTGGTCACGTAACCGGTCACGCTCCCGTTCTACGTCGAAATCGGCAGCCGGATACCCCAGATCCAAACCGTCGAACGTCTCCCGCAGCAGGTGGGCCACCGCCCAGTCGCGGAACCACTTGCGGTCCGCCGGCACCACGAACCAGGGCGCGGCGTCCGGGCCGCACCGCTCCATCGCCTCGGCGTACGCGGCCTGGTATTCGTCCCACCGGGCCCGGGTGTCCAGATCGCTGGGGTTGTACTTCCAGTACTTCGTCGGGTCGGTGAGCCGCTCCATCAGCCGCTCGCCCTGCTCGGCGTGGGAGATGTGCAGCATGACCTTCACCACGGTGACCGCGTGCTCGGCCAACTCCCGCTCGAAGTCGTTGATGATCTCGTACCGGGAGCGCCAGGTGGCCTCGTCGACCAGCCCCTCCACCCGGGCGATCAGCACGTCCTCGTAGTGCGAGCGGTTGAACACGCCCACGTAGCCGGGCGGTGGCAGCGCCCGCCGGATCCGCCACAGGAAGTCGTGCCGCAGCTCCTGCTTCGTCGGCGGGCCGAAGGAGCGGATGTGCAGCCCGAGCGGGTTCATCGCGCCGGCCACCCGCTTGACTGTGCCGTCCTTGCCGCCGCAGTCCATGGCCTGGAGCACCAGCAGCACCCGGCGCGGCCGGTCTCCCGCCAGGTTCGCGCCGGCCTGGGTGGGCGCGCTGGTGGCGCCGCCCGGGCCGGCGGCGACCTGCGCGGCGGCGTACAGCATCTCCTGCTGCCGGGCGAGTTCCGCGCCGATCAGCTCGACCTGGCCGCGGGCCCACTCCTTGCGCGCCGACCCGCGGCCGGCCGTCTTCGGCAGCCCCGGCATCGAGCGCGGGTCGATCGCCGCGAGGTCCACCGGCCCCGACCTCACCCGCAACAACTCCCGCATCGACCCGTCCTCGGGCCCCACCACGCCACTCATTCCCCGATCCTCACCCTTCAGACGCGATCATGCGTACGGCGTGCCCGGTACGTCCGCTTTACGAACCACCGGACGAGGAGGCGGGGCGGGAGAATAACGGGGTGGATGCGCTGGTGGAGGAGTTCGAGGCGGAGCGGGGGCACCTCCTGGCGGTGGCGCGCCGGATGCTCGGCAGCCGGAGCGAGGCCGAGGACGCCGTGCAGGAGACCTGGCTGCGGTGTGCCGGCGCGCTCGCCGACCCGGTCGAGCGCGCCCGCGTCCGGGACCTGCGCGGCTGGCTGACCACCACCTGCTCGCGGGTCTGCCTGGACGTGCTCCGCTCGGCGCGGGTGCGCCGCGAGGCGTATCCCGGTCAGTGGCTTCCGGAGCCGGTGGTGACCGGCGTGCCGGCGGCCGACGGGTTCGCCCCCGACCCGGCCGAACGGGCGGTCCGCGCCGACCAGGTCGGCACCGCCCTGCTGGTGGTGCTGAAGCGGCTGACGCCCGAGCAGCGGGTGGCGTTCGTGCTGCACGACGTGTTCGCCGTGCCGTTCGCCGACGTCGCCGGGGTGCTCGGCGGGACGCCCGAGGCGGCCCGGCAGCTCGCGTCCCGGGCCCGGCGGGCGGCGCGCGGGCCGGACGCACCCCGGCACAGCGCCGACCTGGCCGAGCAGCGACGCGTGCTCAGCGCCTTCGTCGCGGCGGTGGAGTCCGGCGAGCTGGACCAACTGGTCCGGGTGCTGGCCCCCGGCGCGGTGTCGATCGGCGACTCCGGCGGCCACTTCCCGGCGGCCCGCCGCCCGGTGGTCGGCGCCGAGGCCGCCGCGCGCCTGCTCCTGGGCCTGTTCGACCAGGCCCGCCGGCGGGGCGGCCTGCGCGCGCGGCCGGTGCTCGTCGACGGCGCGCTGGGCTGGCACGCCGAGCTGCCCTGGCGCGACGGACGGACGATGCGCATGGTCACCTCCTTCGCCGTGCACGAGGGGCGGGTCACCGGCGTGTTCAACCAGCTCAACCCGGAGAAGGTGGGCGGCCTGCCGCCACTGGGCCCGGACGCCGCCTGGCCGCCGCGCTGGTGAGCACGGCTCAGACCACCAGGGCCAACCACTTCCGGTACGAGGTGGCGAACGGCTCACTGCCGTCGCCGAGCGCCCCGAGCAGCCAGCGGGCCGCCGCCTCGGCCTCGGCGACCAGGTCGTCCGGATAGTTCCACCGGGCCCGGTGCTCGGCGAACTCGTCCTCGTCGCGCAGCTCGACGAGACCGGTCTCGCGGCGGCGCACCACGTCCAGGTCGAGGTCGACCAGGTGGACCGTCTCGCCGCCCTCCCAGCGGGCCGGGGTGGCGATGTCGCAGTAGACCTCGCTGGTGCGCGGCGGTGGGTTGAACATGCCGGTCCACCAGCCGTGCCGGGGCACCAGCAGGACGAACGGGATCTGCTCGACCGAGGGCCGTCCGTGGTAGACCGACTCGGTGCCGGCCGGCACTCCGAGCCAGACGCCGAGGTCGTCCTCGGCGAGCCGGCGGGCCGGGTAGTCGCGGTGGGCGCTGCCGTCGAACTTGCGGTAGATCACACGGACCACGTCGCTCGGCATGCCTGGCACCCTAACCGATTCCGGCCACGCCACGCGATCGGCAGGTAACCGGACGCGACCCGCCGGGCGCCACGCCGCCGGAGCGGCCGGACCGGCGTCGGTGCCGGCGGGTACGGTCGCACGGTGAGCCCGTCCCGCACCGCCTCCGGCATCGCCGTTCCGAAGAAGCGCCGGAGCGGTCGCCCGAGCGGTGGGGAGCTGCTGGCGGCCGCCGTGGGCGCGGTGCCGGGCGGCGCGACCCGCCCCGGCCAGCAGCAGATGGCCGAGGCGATCGAGCGGAGCATCGCCTCCGGCGAGCACCTACTGGTGCAGGCCGGCACCGGCACCGGCAAGTCACTTGCCTATCTGGCCCCGGCGCTGACCGTGGACGGCCCGGTGGTGGTCTCCACCGCCACCCTGGCCTTGCAGTCCCAACTCGTCGACCACGACCTGCCCCGGCTGGCCGACGCGGTCGAGCCGGTGCTGGGCCGCCGCCCCACCTTCGCCGTGCTCAAGGGCCGCCACCACTACCTGTGCCTGGCCCGGCTGGACAGCTCCGTCGAGGACGAGCCGGACGACACGCTCTTCGACGCGCCCGGCTCCGGCGGGGGCACGAAGTGGCTCGGCGAGGCGGGCCGGCTGGGCAAGCAGGTGCAACGGCTGCGCGACTGGGCGGAGGAGACCGCCACCGGCGACCGCGACGAGCTGGATCCGGGCGTCGACGACCAGGTCTGGCGGAGCGTCTCCATGCCGGCCCGGGAGTGCGTCGGCGCGTCCCGCTGCCCGTTCGGGCAGGAGTGCTTCGCGGAGGCGTCCCGGGCCCGCGCCCGCGAGGCCGACCTGGTGGTGACCAACCACAGCCTGCTCGCCGTGGACATGCTCGCCGGGCGACACATCGTGCCGCCGCACCGGCTGCTGGTGGTCGACGAGGCGCACGAGCTGGCCGACCGGGTCTCCTCGGCGGCCCAGGCCGAGCTGGTGCCCGAGCTGGTCGACAGGTCGACCCGGCGGGCCCGGCCGCTGCTCCGCCCCGACCTGGCCGACCGGCTCACCGAGGCCGGTGACGCGCTGGCCGTGGGGTTGGCCGAGACGCCGGCCGGCCGGCTCACCGCCGGCCTGCCGCCGGCGCTGCGCGAGGCGTGCACGCTGCTCGACTCGGCGACCCGTGCCGCGCTGGAGACGATCGGCGACGTGAAGGCCGACGACCCCGACCCGGTCCGCAAGCAGCAGGCCAAGGCCGTGCTGGACGAGCTGTCCACCACCGCCCAGCGGCTGCTGGAAGAGGGCGACCACGACGTGGCCTGGGTGGAGAAGCCGGAGAACGGCAGCCGCCGGGCGCTCGTGGTGGCACCGCTGTCGGTGGCCGGCACGCTCGCCACCCACCTCTACGACGAGCGCACCGTGGTCGCCACCTCGGCCACGCTGGCGCTGGGTGGGCGCTTCGACACGGTGGCCCGGGCACTCGGGCTGGAGGCGCCGCCGCCCGCCCCGCCGTCGCCGGCCGCCGCCGCGATGGCCACCGCCGCGGCCTCCGGTCGGGGCGTCGGCCCGGCTGCGGTGGCGAGCACCGAGGGCAGCCGGGCGGCGATCGGCACGGTCCCGGCAACCGAGGGCCCGGGGTGGCGGTCGCTCGACGTCGGCTCGCCGTTCGACTACGCCCGGCAGGGCATCCTCTACGTCGCCGCGCACCTGCCCCGCCCCAGCGTCTCCGGGCTGCCCACGGCGGCCGGCGAGGAGTTGCTGGCGCTGGTCGGCGCGCTCGGCGGGCGTACCCTCGGGCTCTTCTCGTCGCGGCGGGCCGCGCAGCAGGCGGCGGAGCTGCTCCGGGCGCGGACCGACCTGCCCGTGCTGCTCCAGGGCGAGGAGGCGCTGCCGCTGCTGGTGCGCCGGTTCCGGCAGGAGCGGGAGAGCTGCCTGTTCGGGGTGATGTCGCTCTGGCAGGGGGTGGACGTGCCGGGCGACGCCTGCCAGCTCGTGGTGATCGACCGGCTGCCGTTCCCCCGGCCCGACGAGCCGCTCGCCGCGGCCCGGGCGGCGGCGGTGGACGCCGGCGGCGGGTCCGGTTTCGCGGCGGTGAGCGTGCCGATCGCGGCGGTCCGGCTGGCGCAGGGCGTCGGCCGGCTGATCCGGGCCACCGGCGACCGGGGCGTGGTGGCGGTGCTCGACTCGCGGCTGGAGACGGCGCGCGGCTACGGCCCGTTCCTCCGTCGCTCGCTGCCCCCGTTCTGGTACACCACCCGCCCCGAGGTGGCCCGGGGCGCGCTGGAACGGCTGGCCAAGAGCTGACGCCCGCGTCGCCCCGGGCGGGGTGACGCGGGCGTCGGTGGATCGGGCGCGGGTCAGGGCGCCTGGGAGGCGACCACCACCGCGTCCGGCGGGGTGTCCGGCACGGTACGCGCGGCGAGCCGCCGGACCGCGGTGTTGAGCACCGCGATCAGCGGCACCGCGACCAGCGCGCCGGCGATACCGGCCAGCACCACGCCGGCGGCGATCCCGATGATCACGGCGAGCGGGTGGATGGCCACCGCCCGGCCCATGATCAGCGGCTGGAGCACGTGCCCCTCGACCTGCTGCACGCCGATCACCGCGCCCAGGATGATCAGGGCGGTCACCGGCCCGCTGTCGACCAGCGCCACCAGCACCGCCACCACGCCGGACAGGAACGCGCCGACGATCGGGATGAACGCGCCCAGGAAGACCAGCGCGGCCAGCGGGAACGCGAACGGGATGTGGAAGGCGACCAGGAAGATGCCGATGCCGACGGCGTCGATGAAGGCGACCAGCACGGTGGCCCGGACGTACGCGCCGAGCGTCGACCAGGAGGCGCGGCCGGCGTCGTCGACCTTCCAGCGCGCGGCGACCGGCAGCAGCCGGACCAGGAACCGCCAGATGTTGTTGCCGTCGCGGAGGAAGAAGAACGTCGCGAAGAGCACCAGGACGGTGCCGGTGAGCACCTCGGCGAGCGTGGCGGCGGTGCTGAGCGCGCCGCTGGTGAACCGCTCGGTGTTGCCGTTGATCCAGTTCTGCGCCTCGTCGATGTAGCGGTTGAGCTGGCTGTCGGAGAGGTGCAGCGGGCCGGTCTTGAGCCAGTCCTGGATCTGCCGCACGCCCTGGGAGGACTTGTCGCTCAGCTCCGGCACGCCCTGGATGAACTCGTTGACCACGAGCGTGAGCGTGCCGATCACCGCGGCGAGGCCGCCGACGAGCACCACGCCGGTGGCCAGCGAGCGGGGGAAGCGGGCCTTGAGCAGCCAGCCGACCGCCGGGGCGAGCAGCGCCGAGAGCAACAGGGCGACGGTCAACGGAATGATCACGATGCTGATCGTGCCGACGATCTTGAGCAGCGCCCAGGTGACGATCCCGATCACGATCAGCCGCCAGCACCACGCGGCGGCGATCCGCAGCGCGTGCGGTACCTCGGTGTCGTCGCGGCTCACCGTCGAGTTGTGCATCGCGGCCGGCGGCTCGGCGCCCACCACCATCGCCGCCGCCGGTGCCGCCGGACCGGGCGCGCCGGGCGACGCGACGCCGCCCGCCTCGCCGGGAGTCGGGTCGGGTTCGGACCGGCCGGCCGCGGCCGCCTCACGACCCGACTCGTACGCGCGGCGGAGCCGTCCGCGCATCCGCTCGAAGCGGCTCAAGCGCACCTCCCGCAAAGCTGGTCCACCCACGTCACAGGTGGAACAGGATACGTTCGACCGCCCCACCGTAGGGCGGTCCCGCCACACATTGCCCCGTCGCCGCGCGCGGCAACCACCACGGAACCGGCAGCGGGGCACGCGGTAGCGTCTTCGCGTGACCGCCGACCAGAGTCTCGACGCCGGGCTGCCCATCCGCCTGCTGCACGATCGCGTGCTGGTGCGTACCGAGGGCGGTGAGGGGGAACGCCGCTCCACCGCCGGCATCGTGATCCCGGCGACCGCGGCGGTCGGCAAGCGGCTGGCCTGGGCCGCCGCGGTCGGCGTCGGGCCGCACGTGCGCTCGATCGTCGCCGGGGACCGGGTGCTCTTCGACCCGGACGACCGTTCCGAGGTGGAGCTGCACGGCCGGGCGTAC
Source organism: Micromonospora sp. WMMD980 (assembly GCF_029626035.1). NCBI lineage: Bacteria > Bacillati > Actinomycetota > Actinomycetes > Micromonosporales > Micromonosporaceae > Micromonospora > Micromonospora sp. WMMD980. The sequence continues at coordinate 6,019,574 of NZ_JARUBE010000003.1, read as the reverse complement.
GTGCTGCTGCGCGAACGCGACGTCCACGCGGTGGCGGCGGAACGGGTGGACAGCACCGCGACCGGCTCGACCGGGCTCTACCTGTAACCCTCCGTTTGCGGCCCTTCGGGACGGGAAGCCCAGGCACCTCTGCGCGCCCTGGGGAGGGACCATGCCGGTAGTGATCAAGAAGATTCTCGCCTGGGGATTCCTCGCGTTCCTGATCTACTTCATGGCGTTCCGGCCGGACGGCGCGGCGCAGTTGTTCCGGGGCATCGGGGCCGCGCTGATGGCCATCGCCCAGGGGCTCGGCGACTTCCTCACCGGCCTGATGGCCTGACCGCTCAGCGGTGCGGGTGCCACGGGTGCGGGCCGTGACCGATCGGCGGGGGCGGCGGGGTCAGCACCACCGGGATCGGCACCACCGGTTCGTCCGGCGCCTCGACCGCGCGCTGCGAGCCGTCCGGGAAACGCAGGTGGTAGCGCTGCCCGTCCCAGACCCCGACCGGCGCCTGCGGGTCACGCCCGACGAAGAACGACCGGTACGCGGCGATCGAGTCCAACAGCTCCCGTTCCTCGCGCGCCGTCCGGTCCCGCTCGGCGGGCTTACGGTCCAGTCCCCGACGCATGCCGTCGCGCAGCAGCGCCAACCGGGTCGCGGCGAACTGATAGCCGCGCATCGCCTTCACCCCGCCGTCGCCGGCCACCCGGCGGGCCCAGGCGCGGGCCGCGTGCCGCCGGCCCAGGCTGCCCAGCGCCGCCACCTCGGGCGGGGTGAGCCAGCCGGCCCGGACATAGTCGGGGAGCGTGCGCTCGGTGAGCCGCCCCTCCCAGGCGCGCAGGCCGACGGCCAGCCCCACCATGCCGAAGAAGATCGGCACCATCACGCCGATGTAGCCGTAGAGCACGATCACCGGCTGCCCGGTGACCTGCGCCAGGGACGGGATCAGGTTCCAGGTGCCGTGCAGCATCATGGCCAGCAGCAGGCCGGCGAGCGGGGCGAGGATCCGCACTCGACGGTCGGCGGTGCGTGCGGCGACGCCCAGCCCGACGCCGGTCATCGAGGTGAACAGCGGGTGGGCGAAGCCGAACAGCAGGATCCGCACGATGAAGATCGCGATGACCTGCTGCGCGCCGGTCGCCGGCCCGTACTCCTCCACGCCGGTGCGGTAGCCGTAGCCGCCCAGGTAGAGGATGTTCTCGACCATGGCGAAGCCGACCGCGGAGAGCCCGCAGTAGACCAGGCCGTCGGTGACCCCGGAGAACTCCCGACGCCGGAAGATCAGCAGCAGGATCGGGCCGGCCGCCTTGGTCAGCTCCTCGATGAACGGCGCGACGAGCACCGCGGTCAGCGCGGCGGGCAGCCCCCAGTCCTTGAACAGCCGCGCGCCCGTCTCGTTGACCAGCAGCGAGATGGCGGTGGAGACGAACGCGCCCCACGCGAAGCAGAAGATCAGGTATTTCAGCGGCTCGGGCTCGTAGCGGTCGAGCCAGAGAAAGCAGGAGACCAGCACCGGCACCGGCAGGATCGCCGCGATCACGCCGACCAGCAGCGCCTCGGCGCCCAGGCTCTCGCCCAGCGTGAACACCATGAACAAGGCGCCGGCCGCGATCAGCAGCACCACCCCGGCCAGCGCCAGGAAACGACGCCAGCCGAGCCGGCGCAGCGGCATCCGCGGTGACGGCGCCCCCGGCGGCGGGACGGCGGGCGCGGACGGCGGCGGCAGTGCTCCGCCGGGCGGGGTGACGGCCATGCGGTCAGCGTAGTCACCCGCGCCCCACTGTTCCGGCCGCATCACGACGGCTATGCTCCGGAACAGGTCACGAGCGCCAGCGTCAAGCCCCGGCTTGCTGGCCGGCAACCCTCGTCAGTTCGCGGTGGGGTGCCCCGGGTGATGACCGGGCCCAGCGCCGCCACGCGTGCTGGGCAAGCGCGGACCCCTTCGGCGAGATCCGGGGGTCCCCGGTGGCCCGGGAGGCTCCGCCATGACCGTCACCCTCGTACCCGCCCTGCCCACGCTGCCCGTGCCGGCCCGGCCGGACCCGCTCGGCGTGCTCGGCGTACCCGGAGAGATCAACCTGGACCACGCCGCCAGCGCGCCGTGCGCGCGGGCCGCGGCCGACGCGGTGGCCGAGCTGCTGCCCTGGTACGCGAGCGTGCACCGCGGCGCGGGGGCGTTGTCGCGGCGCTGCACGCTCGCCTACGAGCGGGCCCGGCAGACCGTGGCGGACTTCCTCGGCGCCCGCCCCACCGATCACGTGATCTTCACCCGGAACACCACCGACGCGGTGCACCTGCTGGCGCGGGCGCTGCCCGCCGGCACCACAGTGGTCACCTTCGGCGGCGAGCACCATGCCAATCTGCTGCCCTGGCCGCGCGGCTCGGTGCGGCTGCCGGTGCCGGACAGCCCGGCCGGCGCGGTCCGGTCCCTGACCCTGGCGCTGGGCGAGCTGGCCCGCGACGCCCGGCCCGGCCTGCCGGTGCTGGCCGCGGTCACCGGGGCGAGCAACGTGACCGGCGAGTGCTGGCCGGTGACCGAGCTGGCCCGGGTGGCCCACCGGTACGGCGCGCGGATTCTGGTGGACGCCGCGCAGCTCGCCCCGCACGCGCCGGTCGACGTGGCCGCGTCGGATCTGGACTACGTGGCGCTCTCCGGCCACAAGCTGTACGCGCCGTTCGGCGCGGGCGTGCTGGTCGGGCGCGCGGACTGGCTGGACGCCGCCCCGCCGTACCTGCCCGGCGGCGGTGCCGCCGCCCACGTCGGCGCGGCCACCCACGACGTCCGGTGGGCCACCGGCCCGGGCCGGCACGAGGGCGGCACGCCGAACCTGCTCGGCGCGGTGGCGCTCGCGGCGGTCTGCGCGGCGTTCACCTCGGCAGACCGGGTCGCGCTGCACGCCCGGGAGCAGGGGTTGCTGACCCGGCTGCGCGCCGGCCTGGCCGCGCTGCCGGACGTGGTGGAGCTGCGCACGTTCGGCCCGGAGGCGCCCCGGGTGGGCATCGTCAGCTTCGTGGTCGCCGGCCGGGACTCCGCCGAGGTGGCCGCGCACCTGGCCCGGCACCGGATCGGCGTCCGGGACGGCCTGTTCTGCGCTCATCCGCTGACCCGCCGCCTGCTGGCCGAGGCCGCCGCCCGCTCCGACCGCACCGACCTGCCCCCCACCGCCCTGCGCGCGAGCATCGGCCTGGGCACCACCGCGCACGAGGTCGACACTCTCCTGACCGCCCTGGCCGCCCTCCCCGGTTGACCGCCGACGGTCAGCCGACCGGCGGGGCGCTGGGCGGTCGGGGCGCCTCGTCGGTCGGCTGGTCGTTGCCGTGGAACGCCTGGCGGACCAGGCGGTTCGCCTCCTCCTGCTCGATGCCGGAGGCCACCATCAGGTCGCTCGCGGCGGTCCGCACCTGGGCGATCACCACGCTGCCGGAGAAGCCCACCCCCTCGGCGTACGCCCGGCCGGCCTCGCTGACCGCGCGCAGCGTCCGCTCCCGGGCCTGCTGCGGCTCCTCCCCGACGGCGAACTCGTGCCGGAGCAGGCGTACCGACTCGGCGAGGTGGGCGATCGCGTCCGGCATCGGCTCGGGGATCGCCTCCTCGTCCTCGATCATCGTGACCGAGCGGCGGATCAGCGTGCCGCTGTTGCGCATCGCCCGGTCGATCGGCTCGGCCGCCTCGGCGTAGTGGGTCAGCTCGCTGCGCCGGTGCCAGCGGGCCGGCGAGATGGTGATGGTCTCCTTGGCGCCCTCGATCGCCTCGCTGAGCGCGGCCAACTCCTCCTTGTTCTCCCGGAGCCGGAACAGCGCCCGCTGGGCCGCGCCCCGGTCCCGGTTGCGTAGCGCCTCGGCGCAGATGTCGAGCTGCTCGGCGAGCAGGTCCAGCGCCGGCCGGGCGGCCCGGTTGATCACCCGGAGCGGGTTGAGCGGTAGCAGGACGGCGGTGACCACGAGCGCGATGCTGCCGCCGACGAAGGCGTCCACGAAGCGCGGGAACTCCAGGTTCTGGGTGGACGGGCTGAGCGTCACGATCAGCACCGCGGTCGCCGCCGCCTGGATCACGATGGCCACGCTCGCCCCGGCGAAGATGGTCAGCAGGATCGCCGAGGTCACCACCAGCGCGAGCTGCCAGGCTCCGGTGCCGAGGAAGTAGATCAGCACGTCGCCGACGAGCACACCGACCGCCACCCCGATGATCAGCTCGACGGTGCGCCGGAACCGTTGACCGACCGAGGCGGCGAGCGTGCCCACCGCGGAGATCGGCGCGAAGACCGGCTGCGGGTTGTTCAGCAGCCGGTGCGAGACCAGGTACGCCAGGCCGGCCGCGAGCCCCGCCTGCAACGCCAGGCCGAACGCGGTGCGGACCCGGTGCAGCCGGTCGTGCAGGGTGGCCCTGCCCTTGTCCCGCAGCTCGTCCACGGCGGCGGCGATCCGTGGCCCGTCCAGGTCGGCCAGCCCCTCGCGGGACGTCATCCGGCGCAGGAGCGGCGGTCGTCGGTCCTGGGCCATGGCGGGTACTACCCGTCCCGCCCCGGGTGAATCCTCGCCCCGCCCCCCGGATCGGGCAGACTGCACCGGATGGACGAGCTGACGGCACGGTGGCTGCGGACGGTGCGGGCGGCCGATGCCGCCGACCCGGCCGGCGTGCGGCGGGCCGGGGACCGGCTGCTGGCCGGCTGGCGGGAGCCGCACCGGCACCACCACACGGTGGACCACCTGCGCACGGTGCTCGACGTCGTCGACGCGTACGCCGACCGGGCCCACCGCCCCGACCTGGTCCGGCTCGCGGCGTGGTGCCACGACGCGGTCTACGACCCGCGCGCGGGCGGCGACGCCAACGAACGGGCCAGCGCCGACCTGGCCGGGGCGCTGCTCACCGCCGCCGGGCTGCCGGCCGCCGCGGTCGACGAGGTACGCCGGCTGGTGCTGCTCACCGCCGGCCACGCGGTCGCGCCCGGCGACCCGGACGGCGCGCTGCTCTGCGACGCCGACCTGGCCGTGCTGGGGACCGAACCGGCCGGCTACGACCGGTACGCCACGGCGATCCGCCGCGAGTACGCGCACGTCGCCGAGGCGGACTTCCGCGCCGGCCGGGCCGCGGTGCTGCGGCACCTGCTCGACCTGCCGGCGCTCTACCGGCTAGCCGAGCCGCACGCCCGCTGGGAGGACCGCGCCCGCGCCAACCTGGGCCGGGAGCTGCGCGCCCTCGGCTGAGGCGCGGTGCTTCGGGCGGCGCAGGCCGGCGACGTGCAGCCGGCGGACGATCTCCCGGGACGGGACCACCGCGGCGCCCAGCCAGACCGCCACCGGGAACCGCTCGGCGGGCAGGTCGTAGTGGTCCCGGTCGAAACCGCGCCGGGGCACCCCGAGCAGCTCGGCGAAGACGTGCAGCTCCGCGTACGAGACGTCGCTGATCAGGTGCGACCAGAGCCGGCCGCGCCAGGGCACCGTCGGCGGGTCCAGGTAGAGCATGGCAACCGACGGTACGCGTAGCCTTCCCGGCATGGCCGCCCATCCCCTCCTCGACGACCTGCGGTCCGCGCTCGGCGGGTCCGCCGTGCTGACCGACCCGGACCTGCTGGCCGGTCACGAGCGCGACGAGGCGGACCTGTGCGCCTCGGGCACCCCGCTGGTGGTGGTGCGCCCCCGCGACACCGCCCAGGTGGTGGCCGCCGTGCGCGCGGCCGGCCGGCACGGCGTACCGGTGGTGCCGCAGGGTGCGCGGACCGGGCTGGCCGGCGCGGCGAACGCGGTGGCCGGCGCGCTGGTGCTGAGCACCGTGGCGATGGACCGGATCGTGGAGGTCGACCCGGTCGGCCGGATCGCCGTGGTGCAGCCCGGCGTGGTCAACGCGGCGCTGGCTCAGGCGGTGCGGGCGCGGGGGCTCTGGTATCCGCCGGACCCCGGTTCCTGGGAGTCGTCCACGATCGGCGGCAACGTGGCCACCAACGCCGGCGGCATGTGCTGCGTGAAATACGGCGTGACCAGCGAGTACGTGCTCGGCTTGGAGGTGGTGCTCGCCTCCGGCGAGGTGCTGCGCACCGGCCGGCGCACCGCCAAGGGCGTCGCCGGGTACGACCTGACCCGGCTCTTCGTCGGCTCGGAGGGCACGCTCGGGGTGATCACCGAGGTGACCGTGGCGCTGCGTCCGGCGCCCGAGGCGTCGCTGACCCTGGTCGCGGTCTTCCCCACCACGGCGGCGGCCGGCGGCGCGGTCGCCGGGATCGCCGAGCGGGGCCTCACCCCGAGCCTGCTGGAGCTGCTGGACCGGACGCACCTGCGGGCCATCGAGGACCACCGGCCGATGGGGTTGCGCACCGACGCGGAGGCGCTGCTGCTGGCGGCGGCGGACACCGGCGAGCGGGCGGGCGCCGACCTGGCCCGGCTCGCCGAGGTGTGCACCGCGGCCGGCGCGGACGAGGTCTGGACCGCCACCGACGCGACCGAGGCCGCGGCGCTGCTCCAGGCCCGGCGGCTGGCCCACCCGGCGATGGAGCGGTTCGCCGCCGAGACCTTCCCGGGCGGCAACGGCGGCCTGGTCATCGACGACGTGGCGGTGCCGCGCGGCCGGCTCGCGGAGCTGCTGGACGGGGTGGCCCGGATCGCCGAGGCGTGCGACGTGCCGATCGGCGTGGTCGGGCACGCCGGCGACGGCAACATGCACCCGAACATCGTGGTCGACCGGGCCGACCCGGCGAGCCTGGAGCGAGGCCGGCGGGCCTTCGACGAGATCATGCGGCTCGGCCTGGAACTCGGCGGCACCTGCACCGGCGAGCACGGCGTCGGGCTGCTCAAGCGGGACTGGCTGGCGCGGGAGATCGGCCCGGTGGGCGTGCGTGTGCACCAGGCGATCAAGGCCGCGCTGGACCCGGCGGGGCTGCTCAACCCCGGCAAGGTGATCTGAGTCAGCCCTTGTCCTCGGCCGGGGTGGCCTGGGTGAGCAGCAGCAGCACGTCGTAGGCCACCGGAGGCGCCGGCTCGCCCGGGCAGTCCTGGATGGTGATGGTCAGCTCCGGCGGGACGAGCAACGACGAGGTCAGCGCGCCGATGCAGAGCTGCCGGTAGCGCCGGGCCTCGTCGGTCTCCCGCACCAGCGCCGGGTCGGCGAGCATCCGCTGCAACCGCGCGGTCTGCTCGGGGTTGAGCGCGCCTGTCGCGTCGACGCCGTCGCCGGCGCAGTCACGGCACTGCCACCGCCCGGCCGGGTCGACGTCGAGCGTGCGGACCTTGCCGTCCGCGCCGAGCCGTTGCAGCAGGGTCACCCGCTTCCCGGCCGGCGTCGGGGTGGCCGAGCCCTGCGCACCGGGAGTCGTGGCGCTCTCGGCCCGGCCGACGAGCGAGCAGCCGGTCAGCGCGGTTGCCAGCAGGACGGCGGTGGACAGTGCGGCGACCCGCGTCGAGGATGGACGAACCACGCGGGAAACCTACACTTCCGTAGGTTGCGCGCACTACCCACCGAGCGGTCGGTAGGGGCTTCCGCTTCCTCAGCGGGGCGAACTCGGCAGCTCGGTGCCCCGGTCGGCGGCGAAGCCACGCACGTCGGGCGCGCCGAGCCGCGCCGCGTCGGCCGCGATGTCGTCCGGCATGAGCTGCGACTCCCGCTCGGCCTCCACCCGCGCCCGGTAGTGGGCCACCTCGCGGGCCCGGGTCGCCGCGTCCCAGCCGAGCACCGCGCCCATCAGCTCCGCGGCGTGCTCCGCCGACTCCAGGCCGCGGTGGCTGGTCTCGATGGAGATCCGGGTACGCCGGGTCAGCACGTCCTCCACGTGCAACGCGCCCTCGGCCCGGGCCGCGTACGTCACCTCGGCGGCCAGGTATTCCGGCGCGCCGGCCAGCGGCGAGCCGAGCAGCGGATCGGCGTCGACGAGCGCGAGCACGTCGAGGGTGAGGTTGCCGTAGCGCTCCAGCAGGTGCTCCACCACGCCGACCGGCACCCCGTGCCGGCGGGCCAGGTCGGCCCGGTCGCGCCACAGCGCGGCGTATCCGTCGGCACCGAGCAGCGGCAGGTCGGCGGTGCGCGACGGGCGGGCCCGGCCGAGCCGGTGCGCCGCGTGGTCGACCACGTCGGCGGCCATCACCCGGTAGGTGGTGTATTTCCCGCCGGCCACCAGCAGCAGGCCGAGCATCGGCTCGACCACTGCGTGCTCGCGGGAGAGCTTGGAGGTGGAGTCCGCCTCGCCGGACAGCAGCGGGCGCAGCCCGGCGTAGACGCCCTCGATGTCGGCGGTGGTCAACGGCCGGTCCAGCACGGTGTTGACCTGCTCCAGCAGGTAGTCGATGTCGCGCGCGGTGGCGGCCGGGTGGGACCGGTCGAGCTGCCAGTCGGTGTCGGTGGTGCCGATGATCCAGTGCCCGCCCCACGGGATGACGAAGAGGACACTCGTCGCGGTGCGCAGGATCAGGCCGGTCTCGCCGACGATCGCCGACCGGGGCACCACCAGGTGCACCCCCTTCGAGGCCCGGACCCGCAGGCCGGGGCGCAGCCCGACGTCGTTGAGCATGCGCGACATGTCGTCGCTCCACACCCCGGTGGCGGCGATCACGGTGCGGGCGCGGACCTCGAACTCGGCGTCCGGCGAGCCGGCCGGCGCCTCCAGGTCACGCACCCGGACGCCGGTCACCTCGCGGGCCTGCCGGACCAGCCCGACCGCCCGGGCGCTGTTGACCACCGTCGCGCCGAGGCTGGCCGCGGTGCGGGCCAGCGTCACCACCAGCCGGGCGTCGTCGACCTGGCCGTCGTAGTAGCGGATGGCGCCGGCCAGCGTGTCGGGTCGCAGGCTCGGGAAGATCCGGCGGGCGCCCTCGCGGGTCAGGTGCCGGTGCAGCGGCATGCCGCGCCCGCCGCCGAACACCCCGGCGAAGACGTCGTACGCGGCCACACCGAGGCCGTAGTAGGAGCGGCGGAGGAACCGGCGGGGCAGGTCGCGCACGCCGCCCTCGGTCGGCAGCGGCACCAGGATCGGCACCGGGCGGACCAGGTGCGGGGCGAGTCGGGTGGCGAGCAGCCCGCGTTCGGTGAGGGCCTCGTGGACCAGGTGGAACTCCAACTGCTCCAGGTAGCGCAGGCCACCGTGGATCAGCTTGCTGGACCGGCTGGACGTGCCGGCGGCGTAGTCGCGCGCCTCCACCAGGGCGACCTTCAGCCCTCGGGAGGCGGCGTCGAGGGCGGCGCCCGCCCCGGTCACCCCGCCTCCGATGATCAGCACATCGAACCGCTCGGCGCGGAGCCGGCGCAGGTCGTCGGCGCGGCGCTGGGCGGAGAGCCGGCCGGCCTCGGATCGGGACACGTTGGGGTCGCGCACCAGTCCACGGTAGCCGTCCCGGCACCGCGGTGACACGCCCCGGCCGTACCGTGATGACCATGCTGACCGGTCCGCCCGCTGCTTCCGTACCCCTGCCGCCGCGCGAGACCGGGCCGTGGCCGGTCGTCGCGGCGGTGGCGACCGGCGTCTGGGCGGTGCTGGTCACCGTGCCCGGCCAGGTCACCGGCTGGTTGATCGACCAGGTGGTGCTGGTCACCGGGCTGGACCGGGCGGTGGCGGTCTGGCCGGTGATCGCGGTGGTCACCATGCTGCTGGCCGGTGGGCCGGCGCTGGCGCTGGCGCTGCTGCCCCGTTCCCCGGCGGTGCGGGCGGCCGGGCGGGCGTGGACCGGCGGCGCGGTCGCGCTCGGCGCGGCGACGCTGCTGCGGGCACTGCCGCCGGTGCACCACGAGGCATACCTGGCCGCGCTGGCGTCGACCGCCGCGCTGCTCGCGCTCGTGGTGGCCCGGTTGCCCCGCCGCCCGGCCGCGACGGCGTCGTCCGGCCGTGCCGTTCCCCGGCCGCCGGACGTGGTGCCGGGACCGGGCGGAGGCGACGTGGTGCCGGGACCGGGCGGAGGCGACGTGGTGCCCGCGGTTCCGGCGGCGACGCCGGGAACGGCCGGCGGCGGGCGGCGGCCCGGCGCGGTGACGCTGTTGGCGGTCGCCGCCGGGCTGGCGGTCCTGCTGCCCTGGCTCTGGGTGGGCGCGCTGGGCGGGCTGCTGGAGACGGTGCTCGCCGGACTGGCCGCCGCCGCGTTCGGCGCGCTGGCCGGGGTGCTGCTCGGACCCGAGTTCTGGGCCGGCCTCGCCCCCGGCACGGCGGTCCGGCCGGCCCGGCTGGTGCTGGTCGGCGGCCTGGTCGCCGGCGTCACGCTGACGCTGCTCGCGGCCGGCGCGGGGCAGTCGGGCGCCCAGTTGCCGGGCCTGCTCCTGCTGCCGCCGCTCGGCTTCGTGCTGGGCGCGCTGGAAGTCGCGGCCCGGCACGCCGGTCGGCCGGCCGGGCCGGCGCCGGCGCGCTGGCTGATCGGCCTGGCGCTGGCCGGGCCGCTGGCGCTGACCGACCCGGAGGAGATCACGCTGCTGCTGGCCGCCGCCCGCGACGTGCCGTTCTGGGTCGCGGTCGGTGCCGGCGTCGCGTTCGCCGTCGCGGTCCTGCTCGCCGTCGGGTACGGCGTGCTGCTCGCCCGCCCGGGGGCGAACGCGCCCCGCCGGGGCGTGGCCGGGCTGGCCGCCGGGGCGGTGCTGGCCGCCGGGGCGGTGGTCTACGTGCTGCCCGGCCAGCCGGGCCTGTACGGCGAGCGGCTGCTGGTAGTGCTGCGTGAGCAGGCCGACCTGAGCGGCCTGCCGGCCGGCGCGGGCCGGGCCGGGCGGGACGCCCGGGCGGCCGAGGTCTACCGGCGGCTGGTCGACACCGCCGAGCGCAGCCAGAGCGACCTGCGCCGCACGTTGGCCCGGATGCGCCTCGACCCGACGCCCTACTACCTGGTCAACGCGATCTCCACGGACGGCGGCCCGGCGGTCCGGGCCTGGCTGTCCAGCCGCCCCGAGGTGGCCCGGGTGCTCGTCGAGCAACGACCGCGCCCGCTGCCCGCCGCGGCGCCGCCGGCCCGGGGTGACGCGCCGGCGCCGACCGGCCCGACCTGGAACGTGACGCTGATCGGCGCGGACCGGGTCTGGTCGGAGCTGGGCGTCACCGGCGCCGGCGTGGTGGTGGGCAGCTCGGACTCCGGCGTGGACGGACGGCACCCGGCGCTGGCGGGCGGCTTCCGGGGCGGCGACGACTCCTGGTACGACCCGTGGGAGCACCGCCGCGCGCCGGCCGACCGGGGCGGCCACGGCACGCACACGCTCGGCAGCGCGGTGGGCCGGGGTGGGATCGGGGTGGCGCCGGGCGCGAGCTGGGTCGGCTGCGTCAACCTGGACCGCAACCTCGGCAGCCCGGCCCGCTATCTCGACTGCCTCCAGTTCATGCTGGCGCCGTTCCCGCCCGGCGGTGACCCGCTCACCGACGGGCGGCCGCAGCGCGCTCCGGACGTGCTGACCAACTCGTGGGGCTGCCCACCCCTGGAGGGGTGCGACGCGGGGGCGTTGCGCCCGGCGACCGCCGCGCTGGCCGCCGCCGGCATCCTGGTGGTGGCCGCCGCCGGCAACGAGGGCCCCACCTGCGGTTCCATCTCCGACCCGCCGGCGCCCTACCCGCACGTGCTGACCGTCGGCGCGGTCGACAGGTCCCGCCGGCTCACCGACTTCTCCAGCCGGGGCCCGGCCGGCACGGCAGCGAAGCCCGACCTGGTGGCCCCCGGCGCGGCCGTGCCGTCCGCGTTCCCCGGCGGCGGGTACGCCGCCCTGGACGGCACCTCGATGGCGACTCCGCAGGTGGCGGGCGTGGTGGCGTTGATGTGGTCGGCGAACCCGACGCTGGTCGGGGACCTGGACCGGACCCGGCGGATCCTCACCGAGACCGCCACCCCGGCCACCGTCCCGGCCGGCTCGAGCTGTGGCGGCACCCGGGACCTGGTCGGCGCCGGCCTGGTCGACGCGTACGCGGCGGTGCGGGCCGCCCGGGCCGGTTAACAAACCTTGCCGGATGGCCTAACGTCGGCGGCCATGGAGATCATCGAGCTGGGCCCGGACCGGCTGCCCGAGGTCGTCGACCTCTGCCGGCGGGCGCTGGACCTGCCGGAGGACGCGACCGAGGCGCCGGCCGTGGTGGCCACGTTGACCGAGCGGGCGGCGACCGACCGGACGGTGCTGCGGCTCGGCGCGATCCGCGACGGCGTGCTGCTCGGGGTCCTGCTCGGGTCGCTGTCGGCCACCGATCCGCGACGTGGCCACGTCGACCTGGTCGCGGTGGCCCCGGCGGAGCGCCGGCAGGGGATCGGCGCGGCGCTGCTGACCGGGGCGGAGGCGCGGCTGGCCGCGCTCGGCGCGGCCGAGCTGCTGCTCGCCGGCAACCCGCCGCACTACGCCTGGCCGGGCATCGACGTCCGGTACACCCCGGCGATCTGCGCCGCGCTGCGGCTCGGCTACCGGCAGGACCGGACGGCGTGGAACATGACCGCCGCGCTGACCGAGGGTTCGCCGGCGCTGCGCCCGACCGGGCCCGCCGAGCAGCGCCTGGCCGCCCGGGGCGTGACGGTACGCCGGGCGGAGCCGGCGGACCTGCCGGCGCTGGCCGCGTTCGCCCGGTCGGTGTTCGGTGGCACCTGGGACGGCGAGCTGGCCGGCTCGCTGGGCCGCCCGGACGCGGGCACGCACCTGGCCGAGCGGGCCGGCGAAATCCTCGGCTTCGCCGCGTACGGGTCGGCGCGGCCGAGCTGGTTCGGACCGATGGGCACCGCACCGGCGGCCGAGGGTTCCGGGATCGGCGGGGTGCTGCTGCGCCGCTGCCTCCAGGACCAGGCGGCGGCCGGGATCAGCGCGGCGCAGATCGGCTGGGTGGGGCCGGTGCCGTTCTACTCCGGCGCGGCCGGCGCGCGGATCGAGCGGGTCTTCTTCCTCTACCGGAAAGCCATCAAAGGCGCATAACGCCGTTCGCCCTCCACGGTGATCGACAGGCACCTACGGTCGAGCACAGGAGGAGGCGGCGCATGGCCACGGATGAGGAACGGATTCACGACCCGGCCCCGGCCGGGGAACCGGCCGTCGATCGGCTCGACCTCGGCGACGCCGAACAGGTCGCCGCCGACCAGCCGCGCGCGGAGGAGACCCGGCAGCCGGTCGACGAGCCGAGACGTGTCGTGCCGCCGTACGACCGGACGCACAAGCGGCGCAACCAACGCCCGCTGCCCACCTGACGTGACACGCGGAAGGGGGCGGACCGCTGACGCGGCCCGCCCCCTTCGCGGCGTACTGGGTGGAGCTGGACTCAGAAGTCCATCTCCCCGCCACCCGGACCGGCCGGGGCGGCCGGGGTCTTCTCCGGCTTGTCCGCCACGACGGCCTCGGTGGTGAGGAACAGCGCGGCGATCGAGGCGGCGTTCTGCAGCGCGGAACGCGTCACCTTGGCCGGGTCGATGATGCCGGCGGCCAGCAGGTCCACGTACTCGCCGGACGCGGCGTTGAGGCCGTGACCCGGGTCGAGGTTGCGAACCCGCTCGACGACGACGCCACCCTCGAGGCCGGCGTTGACGGCGATCTGCCGCAGCGGGGCGTCCAGCGCGATCTTGACGATCTGCGCGCCGGTGGCCTCGTCGCCGGCCAGGTCCAGCTTGTCGAAGGCGGTCTTGCCGGCCTGCACCAGCGCGACGCCACCACCCGGGACGATGCCCTCCTCGACGGCGGCCTTCGCGTTACGGACGGCGTCCTCGATGCGGTGCTTGCGCTCCTTCAGCTCGACCTCGGTAGCCGCGCCGACCTTGATCACCGCAACACCGCCGGCCAGCTTGGCCAGACGCTCCTGCAGCTTCTCCCGGTCGTAGTCGGAGTCGCTCTTGTCGATCTCGGCACGGATCTGGTTCACCCGGCCCTGGATCTGCTCGGCGTCACCGGCGCCGTCGACCACGGTGGTCTCGTCCTTGGTCACCACGACCTTGCGGGCACGGCCCAGCATGTCGAGGTTGACGGCGTCCAGCTTGAGGCCGACCTCCTCGCTGATGACCTGGCCACCGGCGAGGATGGCGATGTCGGTCAGCATGGCCTTGCGGCGGTCACCGAAGCCCGGCGCCTTGACGGCGACCGACTTGAAGGTGCCACGGACCTTGTTGACCACCAGGGTGGCCAGGGCCTCGCCCTCCAGGTCCTCGGCGATGATCAGCAGCGGCTTGCCCGACTGCATGACCTTCTCCAGGATCGGGAGGAGATCCTTCACCGACGAGATCTTGCTGTTGACGATCAGGATGTACGGGTCGTCGAAGACGGCCTCCATACGCTCCGGGTCGGTCATGAAGTAGGCGGAGATGTAGCCCTTGTCGAAGCGCATGCCCTCGGTGAGCTCGAGCTCCAGGCCGAAGGTGTTGCTCTCCTCGACGGTGATGACGCCTTCCTTGCCCACCTTGTCCATCGCCTCGGCGATGATCTCACCGACGCTGGGGTCAGCGGCGGAGATGGAGGCGGTGGAGGCGATCTGCTCCTTGGTCTCCACGTCCTTGGCGAGCTTGAGCAGCTCCTCCGAGACGTTGGCCACGGCGGCCTCGATGCCCCGCTTCAGGGCCATCGGGTTGGCGCCGGCGGCCACGTTGCGCAGACCCTCGCGAACCAGGGCCTGGGCCAGGACGGTCGCCGTCGTCGTGCCGTCACCGGCGACGTCGTCGGTCTTCTTCGCGACCTCCTTGACCAGCTCGGCGCCGATCTTCTCGTACGGGTCCTCGAGCTCGATCTCCTTGGCGATGCTCACACCATCGTTGGTGATGGTGGGGGCACCCCACTTCTTCTCGAGCACGACGTTGCGGCCCTTCGGGCCGAGCGTCACCTTCACGGCGTCGGCGAGCTGGTTCATGCCCCGCTCGAGGCCGCGGCGCGCCTCTTCGTCGAACGCGATCATCTTGGCCATACGGCGTTGTCCTCCTGGACACTCACGGGCCACCCGGGATGCCCGGATGGGCCGTCTGGTGTACGCACCTTGGGGACGTCGCCACCTGGCGACGACGACGTCCTCCTCGGTCGGGCCGGACAGCCCGCGACGACCGGCCCCGTTCCGCTCCGACGCCTCCTGCGACGCCGGCGCGGCCGTGGCCCTACCGCCCCGACCATTGGCACTCACCGTACGCGAGTGCCAATGACTTGTTTAGCACTCTCCCTAGCCGAGTGCAAGCACGACAGCGCCGCTCAGCCGAGTTCCGCGGCCAGTCGGGTCGCGTTCACCGGAGCTTCGTGGGCCCGCTGTTCGGCATACGCGGCGACCAGACCGACGAGCTGCGCCACGTAGGCCGGCGCGGCCAGCAGCGCGCCGGCCACCGCAAGCGTCACCGCGCCGGCGGTGGCGCCCGGCGACGTCGTCGGATCGGTGCCGAAGACCGCGCCGTTCACCACGCTCACCACGAAGTCCAGCACGCTCGCCGCTACCAGCACGCACGCCACCAGCGCCGACCGGCCCAGCACCAGACCGAACCGCGTGTGGAACATCCGCCAGGACCGGCCGATCGGATCCTGCCGCTCGAACACGTAGACCGGCCCGAACAGCATGAGCGCGAACCCGGCGTAGACGCCCGGCAGCAGGCAGAAGCAGGCGCCGACGGTGACCAGGAGCGACACGACGATCGTCCAGCCCCAGAGGCCGAGGGCGCGGCGCAGCCCGTAGCGGAGCGCGGCTCCGACACCCGCCGGCTCACCGGCCGCCTGCCGGGCCACCACCCAGGTGCCCGCGCCCCAGCCCACGGCCTGGAGCGGACCGAAGACCAGCGCCGCGAACAGCAGCACGCCGTAGAACGCGGCGAACTGCTGGAGATAGCCGTCCGGCAGCACCGGCACGCCGTCCGGGCCGGTCACCATCTGGCCGGTGGGGGCGAGGAAGAGCGAGAGGACGGCGATCACCGCCGCCGGAACACCCTGCGCGAGCAGCACGATCGGCAGGAGCTGCCGCCACCCTCGCCGCACCGCGCCCAGGCACCGCGCGAACCAGCCGCCGACGCCCGCGTAGGGCGGGTTGACCAGCGGGTCGTTCGGGTCGAGACCGGGATACCAGCCGGGCGCCGGCTGCGCCGGGAAGGCCGCACCGGGCATCGGCCAACCCGGCGGCGTGCCGTGCGGCGTCGCCGGCCAGCCTGAGGTCGGACCGGGCGGAACCGGACCCGACTGCGACGGCCAGCCGGGCGGCGCGGACCCGTCGGGGGTGGAAGCGTCCCGGGGGGAGCCGGGCGGAGGGGCGTACCCCGGCTGGGGCAGGCCGACCTGGTCGGACGCGGGCGGGCCGGCGGAGTCCCACGGGTCGACGGCCGGCCGACCGGAGGTGGACGTCGCCGGCTCGGACGGGCCCGGCGGCTCCGGCACCGGGCCGGCGGCCGGCGCCGCGGGCCGGATCGGATCGGTCGGGGGCAGCGGTGGGTGGGGACCCGACGGGGGCGGCTCGGACATGGGCCCTCCTCAGCGACGACGGCTGGAACGGCTCATGATCTTCCACGGTGCGGGGCCGGGGCGCAGCACCGGTCGGGGTGGTTCGGCCGCGCGCGGCGGCCGTCGAGGGATCAGGCGATGACGCGGACCCGCTCGGCCTGCGGGCCCTTCTGGCCCTGGGCGATCTCGAACTCGACCCGCTGGCCGTCGTCGAGCGCCTTGTAGCCGTCCATCTCGATCGCGGAGAAGTGGACGAAGACGTCCTGCCCGCCGTCGACGGCGATGAAGCCGTAGCCCTTCTCGGCGTTGAACCACTTCACGGTGCCCTGTGCCACGGTGCACTTCCTCACTCTGCGCGGCGTGCCAAGACCCGGGAACCGGCGGACCGGCACCGGCGGCGCACCGGTTCGGGCCATCGGCGACGGCCGCTGAATTCGGTGACCGAAATCGCACGCTACACGAGGCGTGACGACGGCGCACGACCACAAATCGGGCATAATTCGGCGGTCCGCGGCCCCGCTGGAGCGTGATTCCGGACCGATCCGGTATGCATGCGGCATGACCAGCGCGCCCACCCCGACCACGGTCCGCCGGATCCGCCCCGAGGACGCCGCCCGGATGCGGGCGCTGCGGCTGGAGATGCTGGCCGACGCCCCGCTGGCCTTCCTGGAGACCGTCGCCGAGGCCGCCGCCCGACCACACGCGGACTTCGCGGCCCGGGTGGCGACCGTCTCCCGGGGCGACCACACCGCCCAGTTCGTCGCCGACCAGGGCGGTCGCCTGGTCGGCCACGCCGGGGGCACGGCCGCACCGGACGAGCCCGGGCTGACGCTCGTGTACGCGGTCTACGTGACGCCGCGACGGCGGGGCACCGGGCTGCTGGCCGCGCTCGTGGACGAGGTGGCGGTCTGGTCCCGTGCCTGCGGGCGGCCGGAACTGATGATGGAGGTGGTGGTCGGCAACGACCGCGCCTACCGGGCCTACCAGAAGCTGGGCTTCACCGACACCGGCGTACGCGTCCGGCACCCCCGGATCCCCGCCCTGCGCGAACTCCAGATGCGCCGCCCGGCCTGACCCAGCGGGGTGTTAAAAGGGGGCCCCTCCTCTACCGGATGCGTTAAGAAGGGGCCCCGCCTTTCATGCGTGGCGGCGTGACTGGACGATGCGGAAGCGGTTCGCGACGTAGGCGCCGTCGGTCAGCGCGGAGTTCGCCGCCGGGTTCGCGCCCGAGCCGTGGAAGTCCGAGAACGCCGCCGACTGGTTGACGAACACGCCGCCGGTCAGGTTGCAGGACAGGTGGACGCCCGCGTCGAGGGCGGCCGCCTCGGCCGCGTCCAGCACCGCCTCGTCGGTGGAGTAGACGGCGGCGGTCAGCGCGCCCTTCTCCCCCACCGTCTCGCGCAGCACCCGCAGGCTGTGCTCGGTCGAGTCGGTCGCGATGGCGAACGAGATCGGCCCGAACCACTCCCGCGCGTACGTCGCGGTGTCGCCGGCGTCCAGCTTCACCACCGTCGGGGTCCGCACCACGGCGCCCGGGAAGGACGGGTGCTCGACGGTGCGGGACTCCAGCACCGGCTCACCGACCTTGGTCACCTCGTCGAGGCGCTCCAACACCCCGTCGTTGACGATGGCGCCGGTCAGCTCCACGCCCCGGGCCGGGTCGGCGGTCAGCTTGGCGACCGCGCCGGCGATCCCGGCGGCCACCTCGGCGAAGCTCTTGTGCCCCTGGTCGGTCTCGATGCCGTCGCGGGGGATCAGCAGGTTCTGCGAGGTGGTGCACATCTGGCCGCTGTAGAGCGTGAGCGTGAAGCCCAGGTTGCGGCAGAGGCCGGCGAAGTCGTCTGTGGAGTCGATCACCACCGTGTTCAGGCCGGCCTTCTCGGTGTAGACGGCGGCCTGCCGGGCGTTGGACTCCAGCCAGTCGCCGTACTCGGTGGAACCGGTGAAGTCGACGATCTTCACGGCCGGGTGCAGGGCCAGCGTCGAGGCGAGCTTCTCGCCGGCCGCCTCCGGGGCGAGCTGGACCAGGTTCGGGTCGAAGCCGGCCTCGGCGAGCACCTGGCGGGCGTACCGCACGGTGATCGCCAGCGGCAGCACGGCGCGCGGGTGCGGCTTCACCACCACCGGGTTGCCGGTGACCAGCGAGGCGAACAACCCGGGGTACGAGTTCCAGGTCGGGAACGTGTTGCAGCCGATGACCAGCGCGACCCCGCGCGGCACCACGTGGAACGTCTTGGTCATCCGCAGCGGGTCGCCCTTGCCGGCGGCCTTCTCCCAGCCGGCCGTCCCCGGGTGGCGGCTCATCTCCGTGTACGCGTAGGCGACCGCCTCCAGCGCCCGGTCCAGCGCGTGCGCGCCACCGGCCTGGAACGCCATCACGAACGCCTGGCCGCTGGTGAACTGCACCGCGTTGGCCAGCTCGAAGATGTTCTTGTGGAGACGGTCGAGGATCTCCAGGCACACCCCGGCCCGGGCCTTCGGGCCGGCGTCACGCCAGGCCGGCAACGCCGCCGAGGCGGCATCCACGAGCTGGTCGGCGCCGGCGTGCGGGTAGCGCACGCCGAGCGGCACGCCGAACGGGCTGACCTCGGTCGCCACGGTGGTGCCGTCACCGGCCTGGTCGAGCGGGAAGTCGCCGCCCAGGTACGCCTCGAAGGCGGCCTTGCCGTCGGCGGCGGCGGTCTCGCCGTACACCCGGGGGCTGGGCGACTCGGGATAGGCGGACCAGTACCCGCGCTCCGTGATCGCGGTCAGCGCCCGGTCGAGGGTCTCGGCGTGCCTGTCGTACAGGGGGTGCGGGGTCTCCGTCATGCCCGCCATCATGCAACAGGAAGGCACCAGATCAGTAGGGGCGTGTCACAACTCAGATCGTCAACTGCCAGTCGACCGAGCCCGCTGCCGGGCGGAAACCGAGCTGTTCGTTGATCGCGATCATCGGGGCGTTGGCGGCGGCGTTCCAGGTGTCGACGGTCCGCAGCGCCGGTTCGTGCGCCAGCGCGTACCCCAGGTTGGCGGCCTTGCAGAGCAGGCCGAGCCGGTGGCCGCGGTGGTCGGGGTCGACGATGGTGATCTGCTGCCAGGCGTGCTCGGTGCTGCTCGCGGCGAAGCTGAGCTGGCTCCAGCCGACCAGCCGCCCGGACGCCTCGTGCACCGCGCCGGTGTTGTAGCGGCGCACGCCGCGGGCGTCGAGCGCCCGTTCCACGCTCCGTTTGCGCTCGGTGTCCATCTTCTCCTGCTCCCACGTCAGCTCCCCCATGGGCGCGTCGAGCAGCAGCCGGCCCTCCAGGTGGGCGACGTCCGAGACGTGGT